>NZ_CP141214.1:600000-900000 GCF_035610345.1 Sinorhizobium meliloti
AATGCCCGACGTGCTCGCAGCCCTTGCGGGCTCCCCCGAGTTGGAGGCAGTAAAGCGAGACTATCAACTGGCTTTCATCGAGAAGTGCCGAAGGGCACTGGCGGCTTTCGTGGGGCGGCGAGGCATCGGACCGGCGGGGTTCTGGGCTATGCTCGGCGCTGCTAACGCCCTGTCGGATGCCGCCTCTACGGGGGAGATCACGGCGGCGCAGGCGCAGGAGGAGCTTTTCGCGACCATTGTCGCGATGATCGACAGAAGTCATCGTTGATCACGTGGGATATCAAGGCGCGGCCGGGAACGCGGGACTGCATCGGCAACAGCATCGCGCGTCTTATCGCACGGGCAAAAGTCGCTGTAGCACTTTGATCTGCTGCATGTTTTTGTCGGCTACGATCAAAGGAAGACGCCGGAAAACGGTCACTCGAACAGATCTGGATTGTCCGCCTCGATCTGCGGCAGGTCGGCCAGGATACCGTTGAGATGGCTGCGCATGGCGGCCGCAGCCGCGTCGGCATCCCGCGCGTCGATGGCGGTAATGATCGCCTCGTGTTCGGCAATCAGTTTCTTCATCGAGTCCGGATGGCGCAGCTGGAGGTTGCAGACCCGATCCATGTGTGCCTTGATGTCGGAGATGGCGTTCCAGGCGAGGCCGCAGCCTGCACCCTCGGCGATCGCAATATGGAACTGCTCGTCCTCCCGGCGGAAAGCATTGTGGTCATTCGCCTCATTCGCCGCCTTTTGCCGAGCGAGGATCGTGTCGATCTTGCGTCGCGTCCAGCTATCGAATGTCTCGCTGGCCCGACGCGCCACCGCGACTTCGATCGCCTCGCGCACGAAACGCGATTCCATCATTTGTCTGGCTGAAATCCGCACGACGACGGTGCCCCTGTTGGGCCGGATATCCACCAGTTTGGATTTGCCCAGCGCGATGAGCGCCTCGCGCACGGGCTGACGCGACACGCCCATGCGTGTGGCGATTTCCTGTTCGGAGAGCCGCATTCCGGGGGCGAGCTCCAGCCGGATGATGGATTCGCGCAAGTCCCGCTCGACCTGGGCCGCGGCGGTTTCGCCGGTGTCGATCTTCAGGGATTCGAGGTTCATGTCTTTCGCCGCCGTCATCCGTTGACATCCAATTTGAACCACCATACAGTACCATACAATTCAGGCGCAACAGAAATCCGGCAAACCGGATGAACAGGGAGGGGCTGGCGCCGCGCGGGCCGGCCTGAGAACGCTATTGCTGTCCAATTTCATCGCACCCGATTCCAATGATCCCCGCCTGCGTATTAAATCCCGCTACCAGATGCTTGTCGATGGCAAGTCGGTCGATGCCACTTCAGGCAGGACGATCGATCGGGTGAGCCCCGGCCACGCCGGCGTCACGGTCGGCACATGGCCGGAGGCCTCGGCCGACGACGTGCGCAAGGCCGTCGCGGCCGCCCGGAAGGCTTTCGATACCGGCCCGTGGCCGCGCATGTCGGGCGCAGAGCGGTCGCGCCTGATGTTCAAGGTCGCCGACCTCATCCTCGAGAGACAGGAGGAGCTGGCTCTGATCGAGAGCCTCGAGGTCGGCAAGCCGATCGCGCAGGCGCGCGGCGAAATCGGTTTCTGCGCAGATCTCTGGTCCTATGCCGCCGGCCAGGCCCGAGCGCTGGAAGGACAGACCCACAACAATATCGGCGACGATCGTTTGGGCCTTGTCCTGCGCGAGCCGGTCGGAGTGGTCGGCATCATCACGCCTTGGAACTTTCCCTTCATCATCGCATCGGAACGCGTGCCATGGGCGATCGGCAGCGGCTGCACGGTCGTGCTGAAGCCGTCCGAGTTCACTTCGGGTACGTCGATCCGTATGGCCGAGCTGGCGCGCGAAGCCGGCATTCCCGATGGCGTGTTCAACGTCGTCACCGGTTATGGCGATCCCGCCGGCCAGGTGCTGGCCGAAGACCCGAGCGTCGACATGGTCGCCTTTACCGGCTCTGTCCGCGTCGGCACGAAGCTCGGCGAGATCGCGGCGCGCAGCGTCAAGCGCGTGGGGCTGGAGCTTGGCGGCAAGGGGCCGCAGATCGTCTTCGCCGATGCGGATCTCGATGCGGCGGCAGACGGCGTCGCCTATGGCGTCTACCACAATGCCGGCCAGTGCTGCATTTCCGGCAGCCGGCTTCTGGTGCAGGAGGGCATCCGCGATGCGCTGATGGAGCGCCTGCTCGACATCTCGCGCAAGGTGACTTTCGGCGATCCGCTGAACGAACGCACCAGGATCGGCGCAATGATCTCGGAGACGCATGCCGAAAAGGTGCATTCCTATGTGACGGCCGGCATCGCATCGGGCGCGGAACTGCTGCTCGGCGGCGAAAGGACCGGCAGGGAGGCCGGCCTTTACTACGCACCGACGGTCTTTGCCGGCGTCACGCCCGACATGTCGATCGCATGCGAGGAGATCTTTGGTCCCGTGCTTTCAACGCTGACCTTCAAGACCGCGGACGAAGCCGTAGCGCTGGCGAACGCCACCGAATTCGGTCTTTCGGCCAGCGTCTGGTCGACCAATCTTGAAACCGCGCTGCAGAGCATCCGCCGCATCCGCGCCGGCCGATGCTGGATCAACAGCGTGATCGACGGCACGCCGGAGCTGCCGATCGGCGGCTACAAGAAGAGCGGCCTGGGCCGCGAACTCGGCCGCTATGGCTTTGACGAATATTCCCAGTTCAAGGGCGTCCACGTGACGCTCGGGCGCCCCGCGCCCTGGTTCACATAATCGGCCGCAGTCTAGGTCGGGAGGAGGAATATCTCGGCTGGCGTGATCTTTGGTCGGAGCCCGCCAGCCGAGACTTGGGTCTTGCGACCCGCAATGCACATCCAAAGGGAGGACACGCAATGAAACTGACCAGGCTCAGAACCGCGGCGCTGGCTGCGGGCCTTGCCACCTTGTTGACGTCGAGCGCGCTCGCCGCAGACGTCAAGGCAACGATGATCATCTATCTCGATCCGAGTGTGCAGTTCTTTAATCCGGTGGTGAAGGGAGCGCAAGACGCCGCCGCCCAATTCGGCGTCGACCTGGACGTGCAGTATGCCAACAACGATCCGGTGCGCCAGAACGACCTGATCGAAAGCGCGACGGCCAGCGGCGTCGATGGCATCGCCGTCGCGATCTCCAGTTCGGATGCTTTCGACGAGAGCATCTGCGCGGCAGTCAAGGCCGGTATCATCGTCATCGGCTTCAACAACGATGATCTCGACGGCGCCAAGGGCAACTGTCGCCAGGCCTATGTCGGCATGAACGAGCTTGCCTCCGGCTATGAGCTCGGCAACCGGATGATCAAGGAATTCGGCCTTAAGTCCGGGGACGTCGTCTTCAACCCGCGCGAAATTCCGGAAGCTAGCTTTGCAGTCGCCCGTGGCGGCGGCATCGAGAAGGCGATGACCGAAAACGGCATCAAGGTGGAGACGGTTCGAGCCGGTCTCGACCCCGCCGAAGCGCAGAACATCATTGCGCAATTCCTCATCGCCAACCCGAATGTGAAGGCGCTGTTCGGCACCGGCTCGGTCACCTCGACCGTCGGCGCGGGCGCCATCAAGGACGCCGGCGTAGACATTCCCTTCGGCGGTTTCGACCTTGCGGTCGAGATCGTAAATGCGGTGGAATCCGGCGCGATGTACGCGACCATGGACCAGCAGCCCTATCTGCAGGGCTACTATCCGATCGCCCAGATCGCGCTTGCCAAAAAATACGGGCTGACACCGACCGACATCGACACGGGCCAGGGAGCCTTCCTAGACAAGTCGCGCATCGGTTCGGTCAAGCCGCTGATCGGCAGCTACCGCTAACCGCGTTCCGAGGGAGCCCGCCGGCGCGGCCGGCCGGTTCCCCCTTCCCCAACGATCGGGTGCCAGACCGTGACTCCTGTCCTAGCCGAAAGTGCCGCGCCACGCTCGCGGACCCAGAGACAATCCATCCTCAAGCAGATCATGGGCATGCCGGCGGGAGCGATCTTTCTCGTCTTCATGACCCTGCAGATCGTCTGCATCGCCGGCGCGCTCCTCTATCCGGACGAGTTCCGCTACCTCTCACCGCAGAACCTGACGATCCTGATGAAGGCGATCCCCGTGCTTGGATGCCTCGCGCTCGGAGCCGGCGTATTGATGATCGCCGGTGAATTCGACCTTTCCATCGGCTCCGTCTACACATTCACGGCCGTGCTGATGGCCTCGCTCGTCAATGCGGGGCTGAGCGCCTTCGTCGCCGCACCCATCGGTATTCTGACGGGCGTGCTGATCGGTTCCCTCAACGGCCATATCACCCTGCGCTTCGGCCTGCCATCCTTCATCGTCACACTCGGCGGGCTCCTCTTCTGGCGCGGCGCGGTGCTGCTCTACAACGGTGCCGTCCAGGTGCGTTTCGATCCGGAACCGGTCTTCACCAGCCTCTTTTCCGGCACCCTGTTCGGCGTCAACGCCGCCTTCATCTGGATCGTCCTCTTCGTCATAGGCTTTCACCTGCTGCTACACCGCCACCGCTTCGGCAACCACGTTTTCGCGACCGGTGGCAATCGCGCTGCGGCCGAGGCGATCGGCATCAACACCAGCCGCGTCAAACTGATTGCCTTTGCGATTGCGGGCGGCATGGCTGCGGTGGCGGGCATTCTTGCGACAGCCCGCGTCGGCAGCGTGCAGCCTGGGCAGGGTGCGGGTCTGGAACTCCAGGCCATCGCCGCCTGCGTCATCGGCGGCCTGTCGCTGCGCGGAGGGCGCGGATCGATCGTCGGAATCTTTCTCGGCGTGCTGCTCATCCACACGATCACCGACGTCCTGCTTCTCCTGCGGGCACCGGGCTTCTACCTCGACATGTTCATCGCCACGCTGATCGTGCTGGCTGCAATCTTCAACCATCTCATCGAGCGGCGAGGTCTTGCGTGATGTCGACCCCCAATCTTCTCGAACTGCACAACATTTCGAAGTGCTTCGGTGCGCTGACCGCGCTTCGCAATCTGAGCTTCCATATCGGCGAGGGGGAAGTCGTCGGCCTTTTGGGTGACAACGGCGCCGGCAAGTCGACGACCGTCAATCTCATCTCCGGCATCCACAAGCCGACGGACGGCTATCTCAGCGTCGACGGCAAGAAGACGACCTTTTCCTGCCGCTCGGATTCCGCCGATGCCGGCATCGAAACGATCTATCAGCACACCGCGCTGGTCGATTCACTCTCGATTACCCGCAATATCTTCATGGGCCGTGAGCTGACCGACCGCTTCGGCTTCCTCAGGCAGCGCGAGATGCGCGACATCGCCATGGAAGTCTTGCAAAACGCCGTGCACATCTCCGGCATCGATTCCCCGGATACGCTCGTCGGCAACCTCTCCGGCGGGCAGAAACAGGCGGTCGCAATCGCCCGCGCCGTCTATTTCAAGAAGCGCGTGCTGCTCCTCGATGAGCCGACCTCGGCGCTCTCCGTACGCGAGACGGAAGCGCTGTTGAACCAGGTGCTGAAGCTCAAGGCGGAGAATGTCTCGAGCGTGCTGGTGACCCACAATCTGTACCACGCCTATCAGGTCTGCGACAGGTTCGTGATCATGAGCCATGGCACGAAGGTCTTCGACGTGCAGAAGGCCGATACGACGATCAGCCAGCTGACCGAATATGTCGTGCTCACCTGATGCCGATTGCTCGAAAGCAAGAGGCAGATGCCGTGAAAGTCCAACCAGGGTCAAATGCGCTTCCCGTTCCGTCCTAACAGCCGGTTTGGGCGTAGGACCTTTGGCACTTTGGCCTCGGACCAATGTCCCATCGTCGTAAACGGACGACATGCTAGATTCCGCACTCGGTTTGGTGCCCTGCTAGACTGAGGTCCTGTGATTTCCACGGCGACCCTGCCTCGCGAGGCTGTGCAACCACCCGTTGCCTGGGAAATTGGGACATGGACGACCGCGATATGAAACACAATGACGAGGAACATTCTGCTTCCGACCTCTTGGAAATTGCGGCACAGCTCGCCGCGCTGGCCGAGGACATCAGGACCTTGGCTGCAATGCCGATCGAGCAGAATTCAACATTGATCGAACCCGGCGATAGGCCTGAAGCAACCTCGGAATGACCGTCATTGCCGCCGAGGCTTATGCGGCTCTGGTTGTTCTGCCCGCAATGATCGAGAAACCGCCGCTTCGACGCACTTATGGAACCATTTTTCAGCAGCAGCCATTGCGCATTAACCTCGTTGATGGAACAGGGCGCAACAATGGACGTACAGAAGGCTGGAATGGCTCGACTGCTGTTGGCGGTACCTGATGTGCGCGACAGTGCCTGGATGATTCACGACCTCACTTTCTTGAAGCTGTGCGAAGTTTACGAGCACGCCTGCCTGCGCCGCGACGTCCTGCGATGTGCGGCATCAAAAGACGACGCCGCCCTGCTCAAATCCGAAGAGGAATGCACGAGCCTCGAAGCGGCCGCCATCGCTTACATTCGCGAGCGCCAAAAATTCTCCGGCCTCGGGCGGCACTGAGGCGGCAGCATCACAATCATCTAGAAAGCCGCGCTGCGAAAGATCGCCGGCACGAGCCCGCTTTCGCTTCCTCCAGGGTCGGCGGGCTCTGAATTGTGATTTTCCTCCAGGGAGACAAAATCGCGGTATGATGACGGATCCCGATCTCAACTGCTGCGATCGTCGAAGCTTCCGCATTGCCTGTCGAGTCTATTTTCCGTCCAACCACTCCTGCAGTTCCGCTTCCGCCCGCTCCAGCGCGCTGTAGTTCAGGAGTTTGCGCAGGAAGGCGATCGTGATGGCGCGGGCACGCAGATTGAAGCGGCCGTCGTCATTGTCGTCGCTCGCGGCCTGGTAGACGTCGAGCTTGTCGTAAAGCTGCTGCAGGCGATTCTGTACGCTGCGCAGCGACAGGCCGCGGCGCCTGGCAATGGCCCTGTCGGTAAGCCCGAGTGCGATATCGACGAGGATCTCGTATTCGGAATCGGTGAAGCCGTTCGTCTGGCCAAGGCTTTTCTGCTGAAGACCCCGCACCTCCCGGTCGATGACGCATTGGCTCTCGACGAAGATCGAGCGCAGTGCAAGCTTCAGCCGTTCGTCGGACGCGGATTTCAGGACGTAGCCATAGGCAGCTCCATCCGGAACGATGCGCGAGACACCGCGTACATACGCCTCGTCCGAATAGTTCGACCAGAAAAGGATGCGGGTCTCCGGCCGCTCCTTCCAGATCGTGCGCGCCGCCTCGATGCCGTTGCGGCTCGCCATCTGCAGATCCATGACGATATGCGCCGACTTGTGATCGCGAGCGAGCTTCTCGCCGACAGTTCCATTTTCCGCCTCGATCACAGTGTCGCATTCCGGCAGGGCTGCGTTGACCGCCTCATGCAGGTAGGAGCGATGCAGCGGGTCGTCCTCGACGATCAGAACCTTCATTCCGCCCTCTCCTCGATTGAGCCCGCGTCGTGCGGCGTGAGCGGCAGCACCACGCGGACCACGGTGCCGCGATTATTGTGGCCCGGACCGATCGTGAAACGCGCGGAAATCAGTCGCGCCCGGGTCTTCATGTTGTCGATTCCCTCGCCGATCCGTCCCCGCGTTTTGGCAAGTCCGGTTCCGTCGTCCGCAATTTCGATCGACAACCGGTCGTCGTCGGCGTCGAGCCGCACCTTGACGGCAAGCGGAGCAGCGTGGCGCACCGCATTGTTGATCGCCTCCTGAGCGATGCGGAACAGCGCGACGATGACGGTCGGCTCCAGCCGTTCCAGCGCACCATTCGTCTCGTCGGCCAGGCCCCATTCGATGATCGAGCCCGCGTCCCGAGTCGAGCGGTCCAGGTGGTGCTCGATCGCCTGGCTAAGTCCGAAGAGCTGCAGAACGGAGGGCTTTGCCTGCTCGATGATCTGCCGCAGGTCCTGCATGCAATGCTGCAGGGAGCGGGAGACGGGCTCCAGTGCCTCCGGCGCCACCTCGCCGTTGCGCGACATCCGATCGATCCTGCGGGCGAGACGCGTCAGGTCGGCGAGCGTCTGGTCGTGCAGGTCCATGCCGATGCGCTGGCGCTCCTGCTCCAATGCTTCGGTGAGTTTCAACGCACCCAGCCGCAGGCCCTCCTCGCGAGCACGGGCTTCCGCTTCGACGATCGCCGACCGTTGCGCTTGCTCTGCCGCCCGCAGCGCGAAGAAATAGGGCGTGAGCAGGTCTGCGATAATGCGGGCCCGCTCGACGTCCTCCATCGTGTAGACACCCGCTTCCTGCGAGGAACATGAAAGCGCCGCGATGATCGCGCCCTGCACCTTCATCGGTACATGCAGGCGGCTCCTTAGCGACTGTTCGACGATCGGCCGCTTGAATGCGCCTTCGAAATGGAAGCGCGGGTCGATCATTGCGTCGTCGGCCAGCAGGAAGTCCACGTCGCCCCATAGAAGGGAGCGGATCGGACTGTTGACGACAGGTGCGCCGGCAAGGTCGCCCCAGGCGGTCTCGATGCCCGTCTCATAGGCGGTATGATAGTTGCCGTCCTCGAGGAGCACGCAGACATCGAGATGGTCGTGGGGGATGATGTGCGCGACCTCCGCCGCGACCGAGCGAATGGCCGAGCGAAAGTCGAGCTGGCCCGCAAGCAACCGGGAAATTCCGAGATAATGATCGAACATGGCTGCGGGTGCCGGATGCAGCATGGTGGTTTCCTCCAGAAGCGGCAGGCTCCTCAACCTGCCGCAGTCGCTTCGCCAGTAAGCGCCCGCGGGAGCGCCGCCGTCTTGCGTAAACCCGCAGCTTGTTTCGCAAAACCCGCAAACATGTTGCCGCCTTGCGCCTGTACAGGCCCGTCGATCTCCCGCATCCTGCCCTTACTGAGAGGAGGAAGCTCAGTGCAAGAACAATCTCACTCGACCCCGATTGGCCGGGCGGGTGAAGCGATCGCCTGCCAGGCGATCATGAGGGAGAGAGACATGACCATCCGTAAGATGCTTCTGGCATCCGCCGCGATCGCTTGCGCCGCGATGCCGGCTTCCGCATTTGCCGAGACCTCGGCCAAGAAGATCGCCCTTTCGAACAATTATGCCGGCAATTCGTGGCGCCAGGCCATGCTGACAAGCTGGGAAAAGGTGACGGGGGAAGCTGTAAAGGCCGGCGTCGTCGCTTCTGCCGACGCCTTCACCACTGCCGAGAACCAGGCAACGGAACAGGCCGCGCAAATCCAGAACATGATCCTGCAAGGCTACGACGCGATTGTGCTGAACGCCGCCTCACCGACGGCGCTGAACGGCGCGGTCAAGGAGGCCTGCGATGCCGGCATTACCGTCGTCTCCTTCGACGGCATCGTGACGGAACCCTGCGCCTGGCGCATCGCCGTCGATTTCAAGGAAATGGGCCGCAGTCAGGTCGAGTATCTTTCGAACAAACTTCCGGACGGCGGCAATCTGCTCGAGATCCGCGGCCTTGCCGGCGTATTCGTCGACGACGAGATCTCCGCCGGCATCCATGAGGGCGTCAAGCAGTTCCCACAGTTCAAGATCGCCGGCTCCGTCCACGGAGACTGGGCGCAGGACGTTGCGCAGAAGGCCGTCGCCGGCATCCTGCCGAGCTTGCCTGAAATTGCCGGCGTGGTGACGCAGGGCGGAGATGGTTACGGTGCCGCGCAGGCGATCGCCGCGACCGACCGGAAGATGCCGATCATCGTGATGGGCAATCGCGAGGATGAACTGAAGTGGTGGAAGGAGCAGAAGGATGCGAACGGCTATGAAACCATGTCGGTCTCGATCGCGCCTGGCGTCTCCACCCTTGCCTTCTGGGTCGCCCAGCAAATCCTCGACGGCAAGGAGGTCAAGAAGGACCTCGTCGTTCCCTTCCTGCGCATAGATCAGGGCAATCTCGAAGCGAACCTCGCCAATACCCAGGCCGGTGGCGTCGCCAATGTGGAGTACACGCAGGAAGACGCGATCAAGGTCATCGAGTCGGCAAAGTAAATCTCCCGGGGGCTGCCGCGCGGCCGTAGATGACCGCGCGGCAGTCTTGTTGAGCAGATGATGGCGAGCAGTATGGACGACG
Organism: Sinorhizobium meliloti; assembly: GCF_035610345.1. Next base: position 610,022 of record NZ_CP141214.1, read on the forward strand.
TAGCGAAGGCGATCATTGCGGTCGACGGCGCCAAAGTAAGCTTCGGCGCAGTCAAGGCGCTCGACGGCGTCACGCTTCGTGTCATGCCCGGCGAATGCGTTGGGCTCGTCGGACATAACGGGGCCGGCAAGTCCACGATCGTCAGCGTGATCAATGGCGGCCTTACGCCACACCAGGGAACCGTCACGAGTGACGGCGAGCGGCAGGAACGCTACGGCATCAATGCCGCCCGCGACCGGGGCGTGCGTTGCGTCTTTCAGGAGCTGTCCCTCTGCCCCAACCTCTCCATCGTCGAGAACACCCGTCTTGTACATCGCGCTCTCGGCGGTTTCGGCTGGCGTTCGCGGGCTGCTGAGATCATCGAGAAGAGCCTCGACGCCGTCTTCCCCGGCCATGGGATCGACAGCGGCCGGACCGTGGGAGATCTTTCGATCGCCGAACGGCAGATGGTCGAAATCGCTCTGGCCTTTTCCGATGCCGGCACTCCCGCGCGGCTGGTGATCCTGGATGAACCGACATCGTCGCTCGATGCAAGCCTCGCCCGTCAGATGCTCGACCATGTCCGCCGCTTCGTCGCCGGTGGCGGATCCGTCATCTTCATCTCGCATATCCTGCACGAGATCCTCGAAACCGCCGACCGTATCGTCGTCATGAAGGACGGCCGCGTCGTCGCCGAACGTCCGGCGCACCGCTTCGACCATCACGGCCTCGTGGAGGCAATGGGGAGCGTCACGAAGGCGGAAACCCGACAGCGTCCGGTGCGCGATCAATCCGCGGCGCCGGTCGTTCTGTCCCATCCGGCAGCGGGTATTCCCTTCACGGCGCGCACCGGCGAGATCATCGGCCTCGCTGGCCTGGCTGGCCACGGACAGACCGAGCTCCTCCTCGCGCTGCATGCCGACCGGTCCGGCAACTGGCTGCCGCAGCGCAATCCGCTCGTCACCTTCGTCGCCGGCGACCGCCGCCTCAACGGGGTCTTCGAATTGTGGAGCATCCTGCGAAACTTCTCCATCGCCTCGCTCGCCGACATGTCCCGCCGCGGTCTCGTCCTAGAGGCCGGCGAGAAGACGAGAGGAACGACCTGGAAAGAACGGTTCGAAATCCGCACGCCCGATTTGGACAAACCCATCCTGTCGCTTTCCGGCGGCAACCAGCAGAAGGTGCTCTTCGCCCGCGCACTCGCCACGCGCGCATCGATCGTCCTGATGGACGATCCGATGCGCGGCGTGGACGTCGGTACCAAGCAGGAAGTCTACGCGATCATTCGCGAGGAGGCGGCGCGCGGCCGCACCTTCATCTGGTATTCGACGGAAATGGACGAGGTTTGCCTCTGCGACCGGGTGTATGTGTTCCGCGAGGGCCGCATCACGGCCGAACTCGGCGGCGATGCCGTCAACGAGACAAACATTATCTCCGCCTCCTTCGAGGGAGCCGCATGACGTTTCGCCTGTCCTCCGAGGCCATTCGCCTTGTCATTCCCGCTCTATCGCTGTCGCTGCTGCTGGCTGCTGTGTTCTGGCTTCAACCGCGCGCCATGAGCTATATCGGCCTAAACCTGCTGTTCAACCTGGCCGTGCCGATCGCGCTCGCGACGATCGCGCAGATGCTCGTGATGGCGGTGAACGATCTCGATCTCTCGATGGGCGCCTTCGTCAGCTTCGTCGCCTGCGTGACCGCGACTTTCCTGCGGGACGCGCCGGCAATAGGCACCCTGATCCTCGCCGGCGCGGTCGCAGCCTATGCGGCGATCGGCGTCGTCATCCATTTACGAAACCTGCCGTCCATCGTCGTCACCCTCGGGATGAGCTTCGTCTGGGGCGGGCTTGCGGTGCTGTTGCTGCCGGCGCCGGGGGGGCAGGCGCCCGACTGGGTGCGGTGGCTGATGACCGTCAAGCCGCCCCTGGCCCCGATGGCGATCGTCGCCAGCATCATCATCGCCGTCATTGCGCATTTCATCGTCAAGCGGTCCTCGCTCGGCGTTCTGATCCGTGGCGTCGGCGGCAACCAGCGCTCGGTGGAGCGCGCCGGCTGGTCGATCGTCGCGGCACGCGCGACCGCCTATGCCCTCGCGGGCCTCTTCGCGGTCCTGGCAGGCATCGCCCTCGTCGGCCTGACCACCTCGGCCGATGCCAACATCGCGCTGCGCTACACGCTGCTGTCGATCGCCGGCGTCATCCTCGGGGGCGGCGAATTCATCGGCGGCCGCGTCTCTCCCGTCGGCGCCGTCATCGGGGCGCTGACGCTGACGCTTGCCGGCTCGTTCCTCTCCTTCCTGCGCATCTCTCCGGACTGGCAGATTGGCGCCCAGGGCGCGATTCTGATCATCGTGCTCGCGCTCCGCCTGATGCTGAACCGCTTCGAGAAGCGGGAGAAACGCCGATGAACGCGCTCGTCCGCCAGTTCGGCAAACCCTGGGTCTGGTCGTGGCTTGCTGCCTTCGTCGTCTGGTTCCTGACGATCATGGTGACGGGCGGCGCCGGCACGCTCGGACTGTCGCAGGCAGCGCTTACCTTTGCGGCCTTCTCGGTGATCGTCGGCATCGGGCAGATGTTCGTCATCACCCTAGGCCCCGGAAACATCGATCTCTCGGTTCCCGCCACCATGACGCTCGCCGGCACGGTGGCACTGAAGTTGATGAATGTCGAAAACGGCATGATCCTGCCCGGCCTTTTCCTTGCCGTTTTCATTGGTCTTGGCGTCGGTCTTTGCAACTACACGCTTATCAAGGCGCTGCGCATCCCGCCGATTATCGCAACGCTCTCCATGAGCTTCATCGTCCAGTCTGGCGCGATCTGGACGAACCGCGGTCTTCGGATCAAGCCCCCGAGCGTGCTTGCGGAATTCACCACCACGAGTACGCTCGGCGTGCCGAACGTGGCAATCGTCGCTTTCCTGATCTCCGTCCTCGCCTGGATCGTGCTTGAGAAGACGATCTACGGCCGTTGGATCTCGGCGATCGGACAGAGCATGCCGGCCGCGCGCATGGCAGGCATACCGGTCGACGGAACGCGCTTCGTCACCTACCTGTTCTGCGCCGTGCTCGCTTCGATCAGCGGCTATCTGCTTGCTTGCTTCTCCGGCGGCGCGGCGCTCAACATGGGCGCGGAATATCTTCTGATGTCGATTGCCGTCGTCGTGATCGGCGGCACAGCGGTCGCCGGCGGCGATTCCAACGTGCCCGGCATATGGGGCGCGTCGCTCTTCATGTTCCTCGTTGTCTCCATGCTCAACACCTATGGGCTCGGCGCAGGCATTCGCCTCATCATGACCGGCCTCATCATCATCAGCGTCATCATGCTCGCCGGCGGTCGCCGGGGCATGCGATAAACGGAAAGACTGTCATGGCCGAGGCCTCCATCTACGAAATCCACGACCCGCGCTTCCGGCAGATGATCGTGACCAGCGCCGGTCTCGACGAGCTCTATTCCGGCTGCCGCTGGGCGGAAGGTCCCGTCTGGTTCAACGATGCGAACCAACTCCTGTGGAGCGACATTCCCAATCAGCGCATTCTGCGATGGACGCCGGAGGGCGGCGTTTCCGTCTATCGTGAGCCGTCCAATTTTACCAACGGCCATACACGCGACAGGCAGGGACGGCTCATCTCCTGCGAGCACGGCACGCGCCGCGTCACGCGCACCGAGGTGGACGGCTCGATTACCGTGCTCGCCGATCGTTTCGAAGGCAGGCGGCTCAATTCACCGAACGATGTCGTGGTCAAGTCGGACGGCACGATCTGGTTCACCGATCCCACCTACGGCATCATGTCCGACTACGAAGGCTATCGCGCAGACCCGGAGCAGCCGACGCGCAACGTCTACTGGCTCGATCCGGAGACCGGCGAGCTTTCGGCGGTCGTGACGGACTTCATCCAGCCGAACGGCCTCGCCTTCTCGCCCGACGAAAAGACCCTCTACGTGGCGGATTCATCGGCAAGTCACGATGACCGCCTCCCTCGGCACATACGCGCCTTCGACTTGACCAACGGCGGACGGCTCGCGAACGGACGCGTCTTCTGCGTCATCGACAAAGGAATTCCGGACGGCATCCGGACGGACGCGAACGGAAACGTATGGTCGAGCGCCGGAGATGGAGTGCACTGTTTCGATCCTGCCGGCAAGCTGATCGGCAAGATCCTGGTTCCGCAGACGGTCGCCAATCTCACATTCGGCGGACCAAGGCGCAACCGCCTGTTCATTGCGGCAACCCGCTCGCTTTATTCACTTTATGTCGCCGTGGCGGGTTCCCAGGTGCCTTAGAGCGATACCCGGTAACGGTTTTCCTCGAGAATTTCGGCCGACTATCGGTGCCGCCTGCGGCAGACCGTCGAACGGCCTTTCATGTCGAAGGAACTGTTTTCCGCGAAGATGCGAACCTGTGATACTCAACCAATCGGTTGACATTATTCCATTTCAGCAATACTAAACCATATGGTTGACGAAAAGCTGACTCTGACGTTCGCTGCCCTTGCGGATCCCACACGGAGGGGAATGCTTGCCGCTTTGGCATCTGGTGAGAAGCCTATCAGCGAACTCGCCCGGCCCTACCAGATGACGCTCGCCGGCGCGGCAAAACATGTCGCGATCTTGACGCGGGCCGGCCTCATCGAACGGCGCAAGGTTGGCCGCCAGAATATGTGCCGGCTAAACGCCGGAAATCTGAAAGAGGCGAACGACTGGCTCGCCCAGTGGGAGCGGTTCTGGAACGTTCGCCTGGACGCGCTTGAACAGGCCCTGAAGGAGGAGCAGAATCAATGACTGCAGACAAGATCTCGCCCGACATGCTTCGCTTTGAACGAATCCTGGCGGCACCTGCCGCTACCGTTTGGCAGTACCTCGTTGATCCAGACCTGCGCGCGCGCTGGTTCATGTCGGGTCCAACGGACCTGCAGGTTGGCGGCGCCTTCGGGCTGACGATGGATCACGACCGTCTCTCGGACGAGGTCGTTCCTACGCCGGACCGGTACAAGCCATATGTCGGCCATCGTTGGCAGGAACGCATTATTCGCTATGAACCACCTCGGCTCCTGGCCTTCACATGGGAGGATGGTAAGGCGGGGGAAGTCACGTTCGAGCTGACCGAGATAGACAGCGGAACAACGCGCCTAGTCCTGACCCACACCGGCCTTCGTGGCTCTAAGGACGCGCTCGACTTCGGTGGCGGCTGGCACGCGCATCTTGCAGTTCTTGAGAAACGGCTCGCTGGAATAAGCATCCCTGATTTTTGGGCCCTTCACGCCGAAGCCCAGCGTGAAATGGAGAGGGCGCTCGGTTCTGAGGCGTGACGATTTCCGGCTCTCGCCGAATAGCACCGAAAGGAACCGGCCGATGAAGGAACGTTTCACATATTCCACCTACATCCGCTGCAGCCCTGACCTTCTTTGGCAAGCCCTTACTGCCAGGGAGGTTACCAGTCAGTATTGGGCGGGCACTTGGCAAGAAAGCGACTGGTCGCGGGGCTCTCCTTGGCGGCTGGTTGCTCCGGATGGGCGGACAGCAGATTCGGGAGAGGTCCTTGAGGCGGATCGGCCGAACAAGCTTGTGATTTCCTGGCGCGACGAACTTCATGACGAGCTCCGCCAGGAGGGGCATTCCAAGGTTAGCTACGTCCTCGAAGAGATCGGCACGTCGGTAAAGCTGACGGTCATCCAAGAATCCGAAGTGGAAAACTCCGTTGCTATCGCTGCTATGTCAAAGGGATGGCCTCATCTCTTCGCCAGCGTCAAATCCCTTCTTGAGACGGGCTACCCGCTGGAAGAGACAAGGGCGTGGCCCGTAGACCTTTGATCGCGGATCACCATGTCGGGCCGGCCCGCAACTGCCTGAGCTATCTCGGTCGACGACCAGAAGGCGATTTGGCGGTCAGAGAAGGAAAATTGTGTTTACATGTCTGGCTCAAGCCTGTTTTTCCGCCGCGCTGACGTCGGTCGAATGAGACTGTATCTGTGCAGCGTCGAGCGCGATCCTCACGCCGGTCAGAAATGATTGCTCGTCGGCGAGCTCTGGCGTGTATTGGCGAACCGTATAAAGCCCCAAGAGTGCCAGGTAGATGGCCTTTGCAAGTTGTTCCGCCAGTGGGTGCGGCGCACCAAGAAGTTTGAACTCCTCCGTGAGGTGTTTCGTGCGCATCGCGTCCACCTCCCGCACTGCCGCCCTCGGCAAGGGGTCCCGTGCCGCCCACGCCCGAAGCGCGCACTCTGTTTTCGCGACGTCCAAAGCACCAGACGTCGATACGACGGCGAGTTCTGCCAACGCCTCCAAGCGTTCACGCGGTGTATCGAAGTGACTTGTCTGTTCGATTAGATTGGCGGTGAAGTCACGCTTCCAAAACTCTATGAGCGCCTGGAGAAGCTCATCTCTATTCTTGAAGCGCCAGTAGAACGGGCCTTTGCTCACGCCAAGAATCACGGCCAAACGCTCCACCCTGACCGCCTCAATGCCTCCGGCTGTCAGAGCAGATAATCCGGCTGCGACCCAATCGGCCTTTGTTGGACCATCTCGTCTATCTGCCATTCGACCCGCCTCACGCTTCGTCCCGTCTGCCGAAGCTAGGGCACTTCCAGGAAAGAGTGTAACGACTTTCCGTCCGGAAGTGCGTCGTTTCAAAGGCTTGGAGCGCCGGCTCCGCTTTCCGCCGGCCGGGCGGCCGCCCAAAATAGGATGAGGCCTACCGGGCCGAAGATCGCCCATTGAATAAGGCCCCATGGGTTCCCGAACCAGACAAAGGTGAAGAACAGGCAAATACCCGAGACCACCAGGAAATGGCCTCCGATTATCCAGGCTACCGGCCAGCGCCAGTCGCTACGGAATGCCGCCACCAACGTGGCCACGGCACCGCCCGCTATCAGCGCCGCCATCTGGTACCACAAGATGTCGAGCACACCGGCCGAGGCGGGTGGCAGATTGGCCGAGTAGACGGGGTACATCACCTCGGGCGTCCCGCCAATGATGTGGTAAATGGCGGCAACTGCATTGAGGGCGGATGCCATGAGAAGTGCATTACGGCCGGCGCGTCCATCTTGAAGGCGATTGACTCCTGCATCCGTTCTCATGGTGCTGATCCATGTTCAGTATACGGTAGCGTATACTATGCCGCCGCGGCCACGTCAATACGGCAGCGTATAGAAGAGATTTGGCGGCGACCGCAGCGCTGGAATTGCAGGGCGAGATCAGTAACCGCCGACGATCGGAAGAATCTCGCCGGTGATGTAGCTCGACATTTGCGGCGAGGCGAGAAAGACGTAGGCCGGAGCAATTTCCTCTGGCTGCGCCGCACGCTTCATCGGCGTTTGGGAGCCGAACTTCTCCACATCTTCAGCCTCTTTGTCCGATGGATTGAGAGGCGTCCAGACCGGGCCGGGCGCGACGGCGTTCACGCGGATACCTTTGGGCACGAGATGTCCCGAAAGAGCACGGGTGAAGGCATGAATTCCCCCCTTGGTCATGGAGTAGTCCAGCAGCTCCTTGGAGCCGGTAAGGCCCGTGACGGACCCGGTGTTGATGATTGCCGAGCCGTTCTTCAAATGCGGAATAGCGGCCTTTGCCATGTAGAAGTAGCCGTAGAGATTCGTCTTCAGCGTTTCGTCGAAGTGCTCGTCGGTCAGGTCCTCGATGTCACGCGTGTGGACCTGGAAGGCGGCGTTGTTGACGAGGATGTCGAGGCGTCCAAGCTGCATAACCGTTTTTTCCACTGCCTTTCGGCAGAAGCTCGCATCCTTGACGTCGCCTTTGATCACAAGGCACTTTTGTCCTTCCCTTTCAACAGCAGCCTTTGTGTCGTCTGCGTCCTGAGATTCGTCGAGATGCACGATGGCGACGTCCGCCCCTTCACGGGCAAAGAGGACCGCCACCGACCGACCGATGCCGGAGTCACCCCCCGTGATCAGCGCCACCTTGTCCTTCAGCTTGTCTGAACCCTTGTAAAACGGGGCATCATACATTGGCGCAACCGGAAGATCAGCCTCTGAGCCCGGCTTGTCCTGATGCACCTTCGGAAATGGCGGCTCCGGATAACGGCGAGCGCCCGCCTGCATGGCTCCTGAGGCCTTCGGTTTTTCCTTCTTGTCGGCCTCTTCAACCTGCTTCTGGATGTCGCGCTGTTTCTGCCCGGTTTCGGATTTCATTGATGCCTCCTTCAATTGAGGAGGTTAAACGCCGCCGAGGCCAAAAGGTTTGGGCGAGACCGCATCCCCGCCCTTCTTAAATCATCGTGACCTAATGAGAGACCAATGTGCTCTCATCGATCTGTGCGCTGGCATATACCCGCCGGGCGACGATCGCGAGAAGAAGGAGCGTCACCGTTGCGACGACGCAACATATGGAGAAACCAAGTGAGAAGCCGCTTTTCGCAGTCTCAAGCCAGACGGCTGACGTTGAACCCGGCATCGACCGAGCTGTCTCGACTGCGCCGGCAAGGGTAGCAGAAACGGCCTCGGCTTGCACGGGATCGAGGCCGCTCAGGTCGGCGCGGTTCATCGCCATACGATAGACCAGGGTCGCCAAGCTGCCGAGCACCGCGATTCCCAGTGCGCCTCCAAATTCTGCGCTCGTTTCCGATATGGCCGAAGCCGAGCCTGCCCGTTCGGACGGTGCAGTTCCCACGATCAGGCCGGTCGTGGTCAGGACGACAGGAACGAAGCCGAAGCCGATGATCATGCTGGAGCCAAGGATCCCGATCAAGCTCTCGGCGTAGGCGGCGACAGCCATAGCAGCAGCTCCCGCCGCATTGATCAAAAGCCCGCCAAGCACGGTTCTGACCGGTCCGAAGCGGTTGGTGAAACGGTAGGCCTGAAAAGACATGACTGCGAAGACGAAGGCCGATGGCGCGGACCAGAGCGCAGCCTTCAATGGCGACAGACCGAGCACAAGCTGCAGGAAGAGGTTCTGAAACAGGAAGACGCCGAAGACGAAGAAGACACCGGCGAGGTTTACCATCAGCGAGGCCGTAAAGGCTGGCACCCGGAAGAGCGCGAGGTCGACCAATGGGTCGCTGAGGCGTCGCTGACGCCTCACAAACAGGAAGCCGACCAGAAGCCCCAGTCCGATATAGACGACTTGGGCAAGCTGGAAACCGTCGGCAGCCATATGCTTGAAGCCGTAGATGATCGGCAGAACCGTCGCGAGCGAAAGCACGACACTCAACAGATCCAGTCGGCCGGCATCATTGTTCCTGTATTCCGGCAGCAGAAACGGGGCGACGGCCAGAAGCAAGAGCATGACTGGTATGTTGATCAGAAACACCGATCCCCAGTGGAAATACTGTAGCAGAATTCCGCCGATGAGGGGGCCAACGAGGCCGCCCAGCGCAAAGGCCGTGCCCCAGATGCTGATCGCCCTGTTTCGCTCCGCCTCGTTTTTGAAGAGATTGACGATCAGCGACAGAGTGGAGGGCGCGATCGTCGCACCCGCGATGCCAAGCAGAGCCCTTGCCAGAATGAGTTGCTCCGGCGTGTTTGCAAAAGCCGCGAAGGCCGATGCGACGCCGAAAGCAAAAGCGCCCATCAGCAATACCCGTCGCCGCCCGATTCGATCTCCCAGCGTTCCCATGGTCACGAGAAAGCCCGCGACCATGAAGCCATAAATGTCGTTTATCCAGAGCAGTTGCGATGCGGAAGGATCGAGGTCCGCGACGATCGCTGGTACCGCGAGGAACAGCACCGACAGGTCCATCGAATAGATCAGGCATGCGATCGACAGGACGCACAGGCCAACCCACTCACGGCGGCTTGCCTGCTCAGGCGTGTGACTAGTCTCGGCCATGGTCGTCCTCCGGGAAGCCGGGGGAGATTTCCCCGAATCGCAGCCGTTGACAAGTATCAATTTCCAGGACGGGCGGCTTTGATCCAAGGTCGCTGGAACCGAGCGAGATGGCTTGCATTGAGTAACAGGACCTGCCGGCGTTGCGGAGGCACGACTGTGGATCGGCTCCCCGCCGGCATGATTAAGCCAGGCAAGGCATTTGACCTCGAACTGAGTTGGCGGGGTGCCGCGCACCCGCCCTATGGCACCTCTAAAAGCACTTCCTCCTTCCTCGCGAAAGGCGGAGCGAAATCCGGCTTGAGCCTGAAACCCGGCTGCGAGATCTCGTTTAAATGATCCACGACTTTCTCGACCGCCGGCAAAACGGTTTCCAGGCGCGCCGCCGAGACGATGCGCACTCTTGGCAGCAGGAGCCTGCTGTCGGCGCGAAGGGCGTCGCTCAGTTCGTCCTTCTTGGGTCGAATCTGCTGCTCGTAGCTGTCTTCAACTCTATCCAATGCTTCGTTCAGCCCCTTCATATATGCCTGCTTGTGCTTTTCGTATTCTTTGTCACTGATCTTGGTACTGGTCAGAACGCTCGCCCAGCTCTCCCAAATGGCGAAGCACTCCGTGTTCCAGAACCGGAGCACATGCCTGTTGTACCACTCACGCTCCAGCTCTGAGAGCCGTAAGTAGCGAACGTCGAACTGGTACTGCGGAGCGTTGCTCGCACCAACCAGCCGCGTGAACAGTTGTGACGGCACAACCTTCTTTTGATACGAGTTCCAGATGGTGTGCGTCGTGACAGGCTCTCCAGCCTCAAGGATCGGAATCGAGCTGATCGGCATATCGAGATCGCTGCTGAAACCATTTGCCGTGAGATCCTCGTGGAACTTGAGCGTAGCATCGTTGGGATCCGAGGGGTCGCTCTCGTGAGGCTGCCGCTCCCACGCAGTCCTGATGCTGCTCAATTCATCGTTGTCGGTCACCGAGGCGTACTCGTTATGTTGTACGACCACCCCGAAATTGCCGGTTTGAATCAGCATTCCGACGTGAAGCGGCAGACGCACCCAACGCGCACGAATCGGACCGGCAAGCTCCGCATGTACCCCGTTGATCCGATTCAAGACTGACAGCAAAATGTAAGCTGATCTCACAGCATGAACACCGCAGTCCTGAAGCAATCGGCCGATGAGGTTCCGCGGGAACGTATGTGTCAGATAGTTCGGCGGACCTTCAGTCAGATTTAGTCTGGAGTGAGTCGTTACTTGCCCGAAATACACGCTGGCCATGTCGACGGTCGCACGCCAAGCATTGACGCCTGCCTTGCTCTTGTCCACTGCCGTCGGGGCTTGGCGCGTGAACTCAGCGAGTGTCTCTGCGAAGAAGCTATACAAGAACGCGATCAACTCGTCGTTTTCCACGAGCCTGAGCCTCCCGCCATGTCGACCTTTGATCAGCGCGCGGCGAAACAAGTGCGCCTGCGTCAGACGCTGGTTCGGATCCCATGTGTGTCCGTAAGTAACCAGGAAGTAAGCAAGTTGACGATCCCTCGACACCTGGATGCTGCCGATCCTTTCGCCTCGGACGTACGGCTCCTCCCTATCTTCACGGTCCAGTGAATTGAAGATCACGCTGCGAGATGCGTGCGGTGGAAACGCGTCCAGGAAGCGGTGTGGCCTTGCGCCACTACGTCCATAGCGGAATTCGGCCACGCGTATCATCTTGTTGAGAACCATGGTGCGGCGGTTGTTCTGAACCTTCTGCTCATCAAGCACTGTCTTGATTTTCACGTCGTTCTGAATGTCCTTTGGACTGAGAAGAATCCACAGCGACAGTTGAAGATCTTGCAACTTGCGCAGCCCGGCCGCGTCATTATTATCTCTCTCCAGTTTCACCACTGCGAGTTCGAGCATCTGCTGGAAAAGTATCTGCAAGATGCGATAGAACTGCTCTATCGTCTCCAGCAGTTGCTCAGGGAGAATCCTCTCGTAGAAGGTGGGGCCTTCTGGCGGCGCACCCATCCTGGCGGCCGGGGGCAAGTCTACCTTGGCGAAGTGTCGCATCGCACCGTCGAGGCCGTTCAAAGTTCGCTGCCACTCCTTCTCGCGATTCTGTTCAGTCAAGAGCCCCAGTGATCGAGGCTGCTCCTTCACGATCGTGACGATGCCGTTCCAGTTATCCGCGACTCGCTCGTTCTTAGTGCCAAACCGGGTTTGGGGCCAATTGATGAGGAGATCGAACTCTTCGAACCATCCACTCAGGAGGATGCGGGCCATTACCGCGTGAAAAAGCTCGTAAGAGATCGCATGTAGAGGATCCTCGACACCGGACAGATTGACGAGCTCCCGCGTTAATCGCGCGACAGCCGACTTGTCGTCGGCCTCGACGGCTTCGCACAGCTTTTTAAGGACGACGAGATCGCCCACGTTCGGAGGATTTCTCGCAATCGCGTCGTCCACCTCCCTGTAGAAAGTGATGGCGCTCGAGCCCTTCACCATAATCGCGCCTTCCGCACACTGCAGTCGTTGCCTTGAACTCTAGACCTTGGGCTTCCAGTTCCACTCAGTCGGCGAAACGCGTTCCCATTCGGGCAGTGTGTGACCCTTGCGCACCAGGACGGCAGTCGTCGGCAGCCGCGTTTCCCATGGATCGCCGACCGGCACTTCGCCGAGGTTGCCTCCCGTGCGCTCTTTGATTTCATCGACAATCGGCTTGTAGAGGGGATGATCGATCGTCGGCTCGCCCTCATCGTTCCACACGTCGCCCTTTTGCATGAAATAGGAAACAGCCGCTTCGAACCCGACTCGCACCGGCACGACGACGCGCGCATAGCCTGCCTTCAGGAACTCCTCGAGCTCGGGATCCATGTTTCGTGCGCGGAATCGGTCGGCCCATCCCCCCGGTCGTGCCCAGAAATAGGGGTAGAACACGTATTGGATCTGATCCCACTCGAAGGCGTGCTCAAAGAAGCGAACCATCGCTCCGTCGGCTTTGGCATCCTCGATGTGGAAGAGTGGAGGGTATACCGAGCCGCCAGTGGTGTGCGCGGTGCTCAACAAGCCGGCGTGTTCGTTGCGGATAAACGCGAGGCAATGCTTCTTCAACTCCGTCCGGATAATTCGTTCGTTGACGGACGGGGGATTCCCGAACTCGAATGCGAGTCCCTTTTCCGCTTCATTCGTCTGTTTCAGTGTCTCGACTTCTTGCTGATACCCAAGCAAGACATTGGAGTACGCCTCGGCGATCATGTCGTAGGTCGACGTGGCCCATTCGCGCAGCGCCTCAGACTTGCGCTGGAAGGTGACTTTGGTGTGCACGCTGTAGTTCGCGGTCTCGTGCGCGAAAATGTGGATGTATAGCTTGTCGTCGTCGGCGTAAATTCCGCCGTCGCTCGGGAACAGCGTTACCCGGTTGGCATTGGGCCGATAGAAGCGAAGGTCGCCTTCTTCAACATCGATCCGCTCGCCTTGTGCAGCCGGACGCCAGTAATCGTGTTCGTTGCCGACACTGAGCGAGAAGTGAGGGTCCTCGTCCGTGACCCCCATTACCGTCGTCAACGCCCAGACGGGCCGGTAGCCCTTTGGAATCTGGACCTCGATTTGATTGCGGCTGCGAGGCTGATCCTCCTCTGAGTCGTTGCCCATGCCTTGGGTTACGCTCGCACTCCTCACGAGAAAAATCGGCGGTGGCGCCTTGAGTCCCCTTGTGCCGTAACGGGCGCCAAGGCGCAGATAGTTGCCCTCATCGATGTGGCTCGCGTCCGGTGCTTCGACCTCCAATCTGATCGGCGGAATCGGCAACTCCGGATCTGGCTGCGGCATCTGCTCGAGGTGCCACAGGTACGACGCAGGCTCTGGAATCATGAAGTCGAACATCTGGCGCAGGCCATAGTTGAACACCTGCGACTCATAGATCTTGTCGACGAACTGATAGATGCCGGCACTATGCTCGCCGCTCTCATTGGTGAGGCGATGCTCGTTGACTTCTTCGACCTCGCGCAGGATGGTGAGTCGCCGTTCTTCGCGAACGCGCTCGACAATGCGTTCCTTGGAGCGCTCGACGACGTCTTTGGCATAGGTGACGGAATTCTTAAGGCCATTTTCCTCGCTGGTCTGATTACTGACATCGAGCTTGCTTTCGAACTCGACCGTCGGGCCGTACTTGCCGGAGAGTGAGAGCCCGAAGCCGACCTTCTGATCGGCCTTCTGTGTCCGCGTGGTTTCACGATTGAGCTCGAAGCGCTCGGTGGTCTGCAGCTCCGTCTCTTTTTCGTGCTCCTGTTCCTTGAAGGCGCTGATCACCTCTTCGGTTCGGTTGAGCTGGCGGTGCGTACGGAGCTTGGATTCGCCGTTGAGAACGTTTTCGATGTGCGCGATTTCGCCGGCTTCGTAGCGTTTGATTTGCTGCTTCACCACCAGCAGATCGGCTACACCGACCGCGCGCAGTTCGGCAGGACCGGGACTCGGGGCAGGCGGATGCCCGGGCAGATCCGTCGGTTGAGGCGGCGTCAGAGCGCCATCGATCGCGGCGACAAGCTCGCCGATGTGGGTGCCCGCCGAAGACAGACCGAGCTTTTCCAGCGTCGACTTCGTCCTCGGAGACAGACGATCGATGGCACTGGCCTGCAACGTGAACAGACCGCGGTCAACCGACAGGTTGAGATCGCGGAGCGGATCGAGCTTTTCGAATTCGCGCTTGGCGCTCACCAGATCTCTGGACTCGCGTACCGGATCGAACGTCGGCAAGCCGATGGGTGGCTTTGGCCGTACGGAGGTCGGCGCAGGCGTGTGGATGGTCGGCGCCGATGTTGTCGGCGACTCGCCGGACTGAGGGCGTCGGAGTCGAGTTTTCGCGGCACGAAGATGCGTGAAGCGAAACAAACTGTTGTCGGCGCTGCTGGCCATCGCACGAACACTCCTTTTTCAAGCGAGTTCTGCACCTGAGCTGATTGCCTACTTCGAGTAGCCGACAAGACCCGGACTGCACCCGCAATCGCCGTTGTGTCCGGCAAGCTATAGGTCGTGGCTACTATGACAGGATGTCAAAGGCCGATCGCCAACGCATACTGGCGTTTCTGCCCGGGCGCCTGGTCGGTGACATTCCCTTTTCTTAGCATCGCTTCTCGTATCGGCGCTGTTTCCGACGGAACAACGCGCAGCCAGCCGTGCGAGCCTTGCGCACCGCTCCGGCCCTTGAGCGGCAAAGTAACGGTAACCCGCAACTTCGCCGACGCTCGGAGGGCCATCACGTCTACCTCCGCGGGATTTTTCTCCATTTCGTGATGTAGTCACATGTGAAAACGATCAGAACGGCTGCTGACGTTGATCGGAAAGCATTCGCGCTGTAGGTTCGGCACGCGAGCCAAAAGTGCGCGAGCAAGGAGGGACTATCATGCCTACAGGTACTGTTAAATTTTTCAACGACGACAAGGGATTTGGCTTCATCACGCCTGAGGATGGCGGAACGGACGTCTTCGTTCACGTGTCTGCCTTGCAGCACGGCGGTTCGCTGAAAGAGGGTGACAAGGTCAGCTACGAGGTCGGTCAAGATCGCAAGACCGGAAAGTCGAAGGCGGAAAACGTCTCCGTGCTTTGACGGCAGACTTCCGGCAGGTTCAGAGCGCCTCCGTGTTTCATTGAAACGCGGAGGCGCTCTGTCGATGACGCTTCGCCGTGTCCGGGAAACCGCTGCACACTTTTCCTGGAAGTGCTCTAAAGCCGGATCACTCCTTTGACCACGACGATCCCGGCGCCGGAGAGTTCCGGCACGGGAGCAAGCCGGACACGCAGAATGCTCCGGCGGCCCATTTTGGTGCCCTGCTCGATGACCAGTTCATCGTTCGTAAGGTTTCCCGTGGCGGCAAGATAGGCCGCCAGGGGGCCAGCCGCGGTTCCCGTCGCAGCATCCTCCCAGAGACCAACGGAGGGGTTGAAAAACCGAGCGTAAGCCGTATCCGGCGCATCGGCGTCGAGTGCATAGATATAGCAGCCCTCCGCAGGCGTCTTCTCGAGAACGGCGAGCAATTTGTCGGCCATCGGCCGCGCTCTGTCTACGGTATCCGCATTCAGGACGCGCACCATAAGGTGCGTGGCTCCGGTATCGGCCGGACGTGCAGGCGGGTCGGGCAAAATGTCTCTGGGATCTAGGCCCAGAGCGTCAGCCAGAGGTGCGACGTCATCGAGCGGGTCCGACAGGCTCAAAGGCATCTGGCGCATGCGGCCATGGATGCGACCGCCGACCGACTCGAGCTCGATCGGCAGAACATCTCTGCCGATCTCCTGCTGAAAGGTTCGGGCCGCGGTCAGCGAACCGAGATCGCCATTCTCCCCGAGCCAGAGCCAGGCCCCAAGGGCATTGTGACCCGCACCGAACACCTCTGCACCGCTCGCAGTGAACGATCGCAACTTCCAGTCCGCCCGTGTGCTCCGCATGAGGAATGTGGTCTCGGCTTGATTGAATTCGCGTGCGATCCGTCGCATCTGGTCGTCGGTCAGGTCGTCGGCGTCCTTTACCACGGCCAGCGGATTGCCCGACAGCGGCACATCCGCAAATACATCGATGAGACCTGCGACCAATTCAACCATTTTATACCCCGACTTGAATGAGCTAAATTTAGTGTAGCGTAGCTTTCATCACTGTAGCTTTTTCTTATTGAAGGATAAAAATCGAAATCCTCAGCTCTAAGATGAACTGGATTCAGCATGCAACGTTTGCGCCTGCCTCCCTTGTCCGCACTTCGCGCCTTTGAAGCCGCCGCGCGCCGCGCCAGCTTCAAGGCCGCAGCCGAAGAGCTTTTGGTCACGCCTACGGCAATCAGCCATCAGGTCAAACAGCTCGAAGCTTATATGGGCCTGCGCGTACTGGACCGGACGCCCAGAGCCGTGACGCTGACGCCGCCGGGTAGGGCGCTTTACGAGGCGACGGCCTCCGGTTTTGGCGAAATCGAACGGGCCGTCGCACGACTGCTGGCAGAATCGGCGCCGACAACAGTCACCCTGACGTCGACGACAGCATTTCTGAGTCACTGGCTGGTGCCGCGAATGGATGCGCTGCGCCAAGCCCTTCCGACGATCGACCTGCGGTTGCACACGTCGAACACGATTGAGGACTTGCGCGCCGGGGGCATCGAGACCGCGATACGTTACGGGCGTGGTCCATTCGCCGGCGCAGCCAGCACGCAACTTTGCAGCGATGTGATGACGCCGGTTTGCAGCCCAGGACTCGGTCTGTCGCAACTTGAGGACCTGCGGCGCGTCACGCTGATCCACATCGACGGGCGAAGTCGCCCGACGCCGAAACCCGATTGGAATCGCTGGTGTGAACAGACCGGCATCGCCGGCCTCGTTACCAGTGCCGGCCCCCGATTTCCCGATAGCATGCTGGCCGTCCAGGCGGCCATTGCCGGCCAGGGCGTGGTCATCGCCAGTCGAGTCCTTGTCGCCGATGCACTTGCTGCTGGTTTGCTGGAAGCCCCATTCTCGCAAACACTTGCCGGCGACGCCTATCATTTTGCCTGCGCCCTGGGGCTGGAACAGCGCAATGACATCGCAGCACTTCGGACGTGGTTTCAGAACTGCTTTTCCGCAGCTCATCCAGAGCCCAGACCGGTTACCGTGAGCCTCGCGGCTCGTCCTTGACCGCTGCCGCGCATCGAGATGAACAAGCTCGAATCAAGTTCCTAGCGACCGCTGGCGCCAAGCTGTGCATCGATCGTGCTGCCGTTGCTTTTCGCTGAAAGTGTCACAAGGCCGCCCGAATAACTGTCCTCCGTGCCGACTCGCCATTGCCTCGTCAGGCCCGGCAGCACATATCCGACAAACCCGTCACGTCGGGCGATGACTTCCCCGCCCTGCATCAGCTTCACATCAGACAGCCTCAGCCTCCTGGCCCCATTATTTTCAACCACGAGCATGAGCCAGCCGCGGGAGCGTGCCAGACTCCAATCAACTTCCGACGCCGAAGCGTCCGGAGTGCGGAAAAGGACTGGCAGAACGTGTTGCACGGCCACGCTTCCGGCACCCGACCTACTCCCCTTTGGATCGGGCAACTCGTCGATCAACACCCGGTAGCTCTCCTCCAAGCGTAGCGGCTCCTTGCTGACGCGTACCACACTGACGATGCGGTTGCCGTGCGGCGGCAGCCGTGCTGATGGCGGGCTTGCAACGACATCGTTGGTCGGCTTCAGTTGTTCTACTCCGCCTTCCTTACTCCAACGAAGTACCCGCACCTCGATGTCGACAGGGCGGCTCACCTGGTTTCTAAGATGCAAAACCGCCGCTCGATCCGGTGCAACACGCTCGACCGAGGTCGGAGAAATGACGAGCGAAGCAGCGTTGGCAGTCAGTGTGTACGACAAAAGCAAAACAGCTAGGCTGATGCTTTTCAGCATGGAGGGCATGGCAATCTCCTGTCAGGCACTAAGCATGCTGCCGTGCATCAACGCCGTGGAACTGGCGGCACTTCAACGAGAACTCGGACGGCGAACGGAGAAGTCACGAAGCGCCACTCACCTTTAATATGGGTGGGAAGAGTGCACCACGCCTAGGCTCCAGGGGGACGATAACCAATCGACTTTGCCTTTCCAAGGGCTTCCATCGTATCCTCGACGCTGAGGAGGACAATGGTTTCGATAGAGCTGAGCGCGCCTCCTGCGCCGATGGCAAGGGCGACGGCCGCCATCGATACGTTATCGGGTGCCTCCCACAGATTCCAACCGTCATGCTCGCCAAAGGCGTACCAGAACCCATGGAGCTTTCCGCCGACGGATTCGATATACGAACGTGCCGCCTCACGGCGATCTTCCGGGTTTTCGATCATTCGCGCCCACGTCTCGGGCGTGTAGCTGAAGCGCGTGAGATACATGGCCATGTCAGCCTCCTCTGTCACGATAACTCAGTTAACGCCCGGTCCCCAGAGAACGCGAGTCATTTCCAACGTTCGGGATCGGCCTGCGAATAGCTCCAACCTTGCCGCCTTGGATGGCAGCTTGCGTGTCATTGCGGACTGCAGCCGTCGGCTCGGCCAAGGCTGAACATCGATGGTGCCCACTTCGGCGTTCAACGATGATATAATGGGTTACTCGCTGCCTTAGACTGTGTGGACGGGGATGGCGACACCGGGGTGAACCCATGGAACGACGCGACAAGGAACAGGAGAACCTTTCCCGGCTCGAACGGGTCGCGCAACAGACCGCTGATCCAAAAACCATGCAACAGAAGGCGAAAAGGCCCGAGGAAAAATTTCGCTTCAGCCTTCGCAAAGAAGACGTCTGGTGGACGGTTGGCTTCGCGGCCGCTGCCTTGCTGCTTTTTGGCGTCCAAGTCCTGATCAATTGGCGCCTGGATTGGTTTGACGCGCCCTTACGCCTCCGCGTGATGAATTACGTCAAGGGCGGCCTTCTCATTTTTATTATGCTGACCGTTGCGAACCTCATTGAAGTCTTTCTCATTGGCCGAATTCCCAACCGTGTCTCGCGTTTCAACCTGAAACGTATTTTTCGATTGGTCGTCGTGGTCGCCATCGTCTTCGTGGCGATTTCGGTCTTATTCGTAAACTGGTACGCCGCGGTCGTTTCGCTCGGCCTGATTTCACTCATTCTCGGCTTTGCGCTGCAAATGCCGATCTCCAGTTTCATCGCGTGGATTTATATCCTGGCCAGGGCGCCATATCGCGTTGGCGACCGAATTCGCATCGGCGATGCCCATGGCGATGTCATTGATGTCAGCTATCTCGATACCACGCTGTGGGAATTCGGCGGCGAGTACCTCTGGACCGATCATCCGAGCGGACGCATCATCAAGTTTCCGAACTCCACCGTGTTTGAGACGCCGGTCTTCAACTATTCCTGGCCGCTGTTTCCCTACGTCTGGAACGAAATCAAGTTCCAGCTCGCCTATGAAAGCGATCTGGAGTTCGTGGCGCTGACCATGAGAGAGGTCGTGGAAGAGCAGGTCGGCGACATCATGAGCCAGAAGGTGAAGATCTATAAGCACATCCTCTCGAATACGCCGGTGGACGAACTCGAGGTGAAGGAGCATCCCGTGGTTCATTTTCGCGTCAGCGAAAACACCTGGCTCGAGGCCATCGTGCGTTATCTCGTGCCGCCGAAGGAAGCGGGGCGCACCAAAACACGCCTGATCAAGGAAATGCTGGCGCGAATGAACGCAGAACCCCATCGCGTACTGTTTCCGAAGAGCAATTTGCGGTGAATTTCCCCACGCCGGGTTTGCGACCATCCCCGCCGTGACGACTCGCCTGATGTTTTCGCGCCTTTGTATCCGAGATGTCAGTATTTCGCGGGAACATAAAGCTCCGGAGGCAGGACCTTCCGCTCGTAGTTGGGATTGAAAATGCGCTCCGGCAAGGTGATATCCTCGTGCGGCACATCCTCATAAGGGATTTGCTTCAAGAGATGGTCGATGCAGTTGAGCCGCGCCCGCTTCTTGTCGTTGGCCTCGACGATGTGCCATGGCGCTTCGCGAATGTTGGTACGGGCGAAGGTCTCTTCCTTGGCCTTGGTATAGGCTTCCCAACGCACGCGCGATTGCAGGTCCATCGGCGAGAGCTTCCACTGTTTCAGCGGGTCGTGGATGCGCGTCAGAAAGCGCAGTTGCTGTTCCTCGTCGGTAATCGAGAACCAATATTTGACCAGCCGAACGCCGGAGCGCACCAGCATGCGTTCGAATTCCGGCACGTCGTCGAAGAACTGCTCGACCTCCTCCTCGGTCGCAAAGCCCATGACGCGTTCGACGCCGCAGCGGTTGTACCAGGAGCGGTCGAAGAGGACGATTTCGCCGCCGGCCGGAAGATGTGGCACATAACGCTGGAAATACCATTGAGTCTTCTCGCGATCGGACGGCGCCGGCAGTGCCACCGTTCTCACGATGCGCGGATTGAGTCGCTGGGTGATGCGCTTGATGACGCCGCCCTTTCCAGCCGCGTCGCGTCCCTCGAAGATTACGACGACCTTCTCCTTGTGGTAGACGACCCAGTCCTGCAGCCTGATTAGCTCCGCCTGCAACGCCAGGAGCGCGCGGAAATAGTCCATGCGGGGAAGCGTCGGAGGGTGCGCTTTACGGTAAATCTTGCGTATTTCCTCGGATAAGGCCGGCTCTGAAAGCTCGAGCTCGTAATCCTCGTCGATTGTGTCAGCAAGTTCCGCTTCGAGCCAATCGATGCGTTCTACCTCGTCTTTCGACTTACTCATGTCACGCCTCCGCAGTTCACGCCAACAGTTGATCGCAAGAATGGCTTATTCCATGTCGGAGTGAAGGAAATTTTACATTCCCCAGGACGCATGCCGCCGGCGTAAGCAGGGTCGAGACTCACCGGCGACACAAGAACGTTGTGATGGCAGGTCCCATTTGGGCATACTAACCCGACGATCTCAATGGAGCGGACGAGCAAGCGGGCATGAACTGTGAATGCCACTAAACTCCTGCTGATCTTGCCGCTGTTGGCGGCTTTCGCATACATCTCGCTTGTCGGCGTGACGTATCTGTCCCAGCGCGCGCTCCTTTTCCCCGGTGCAAGCGCAAGTTTGGCGCCCGAGCGGGCGAGCTGGGGGCAGAACGTGTACATCCAAACGAGCGATGGAGAAACGCTTCATGGCCTCTATAGGCAGAGCGAGCCCGGCCAGCCGTCGGTGTTGTTCTTCCTCGGAAATGCCGACCGGGTCAGCAATTATGGCTTCTTCGCCCAGGCTCTTGCCGCACGCGGCATCGGCCTGCTCGCGCTTTCCTATCGCGGCTATCCGGGATCAACTGGGACGCCGAACGAGCATGGCTTATTGATTGATGGCATTGCCGCTTTCGACTGGCTTGCGGAACTTTCGGGAAACGAGATCGTCGTGCTGGGCCAGTCGCTAGGAAGCGGTGTGGCAGTCAATACGGCTGGGCAACGGCCGGCAGTCGCGGCTATCCTCGTGTCTGCCTACCTGTCGGTCCTCTCGCTCGCTCAGACCTACTATCCGTTCTTTCCGGTTGCGCTCCTCACCAAAGATCCCTTCCGCTCAGATCTGAAAATCGCAGAGGTGAGGCAACCGAAGCTGTTTATCCACGGCCGGCATGACACCATCATCCCATTGTCTTCGGGCGAAGCTCTGTATCAAATCGCTCCCGAGCCCAAGCAGATGCTCATCTACGACGCCGGCCATAACGATCTGTGGGACGCCCGCATGGTCGACGACATCATTCGTTTTGTGGAGGCGCAAAAAGGAGACAACGCCGATCCACCGCCGCGAAGGGACCGGAACTGACGAGCCGCTAATCCGCTAGACCACCCGGGATCATTGGGTACTGGCGACAGACGCAGATTATCACAACTATCTCCAGCCGGGTCCCCTAGGATTTTACAGCTTGAAGTTTTGAAGCAGGAGGTACAACCTTTCGGCCCTAACACGTAGGGTCAGCTCATCAGTAAGTGCTTTTAATCAGGCAACCGTGACGCAATCGGAGCCGCATGACCAGCACTGCTCAGAAACTTTCGCTCGCTTCGCTGTCCGCACTCGTCGTCGGTTCCATGGTGGGAGCGGGCATATTTTCACTGCCGCGCACCTTCGGCAGTGCGACTGGTCCGTTCGGTGCGATCGTCGCCTGGTGCGTCGCAGGGGCGGGCATCTTCACTCTGGCTCATGTGTTCCGGGTGCTCGCGGAACGCAAGTCGGACCTCGACGCAGGCGTCTACGCGTATGCGAGCGCCGGCTTCGGCGACTATGCCGGCTTCCTTTCGGCTCTCGGCTATTGGCTGGTCGGCTGCATCGCCGATGTGTCGTACTGGGTGTTGATCAAGGCCACCCTCGGCGCGTTCTTCCCGATCTTCGGCGACGGCAACACGATCGCGGCTGTGCTTGTCTCCTCTGTCGCGCTGTGGGGCTTCCACTTCATGATCTTACGAGGGATCAGAGAGGCCGCGGCCATCAACACTGTCGTCACCGTGGCAAAGATCCTGCCCATTCTGATCTTCATAGTCATCCTGCTGGGTGCGTTCGAGACCGACCTCTTTCGCACCAATTTTTGGGGCGGCGCGGACATGCCCGAGGCGAGCCCTTTCGAGCAGATTCGTGCGACCATGCTGGTCACCGTTTTTGTGTTCATCGGCGTAGAGGGCGCCAGCGTCTATTCGCGCTACGCGCGCGTGCGCTCCGATGTGGGCGTGGCCACGACACTGGGGTTCGTAGTCGTATTGGGACTGATGGTGCTGGTAACCCTGCTGCCCTACGGAGTCCTGGAACGACCCGAAATCGCGGGCATGCGCCAACCATCGATGGCTTCCGTTCTGGAATCCGTCGTCGGGCCATGGGGCTCCGTCTTTGTCAGTGCCGGTTTGATCGTTTCCGTGCTCGGAGCGTATCTCGCATGGTCGCTGATCTGCGTCGAAGTGCTCTTCTGCGCCGCCAAAAACGGAGACATGCCGAGCGTACTCGCCAGGGAGAACAGCAACAAGGTTCCGTCGGCGGCTCTTTGGCTGAGCAATGGCGTGATCCAGCTCTTCCTCATTAGCACCCTGTTTTCGGAAGATGCGTTTCGATTGATGGTAAACCTGACGAGCGCAATGGTTCTGGTTCCATACCTGCTGGTGGCAGCCTATGGCTTCCTTGTCGCCAAGCGGGGCGAGACCTATGACATCAGACCTAAAGAGCGGCTCCGCGATCTGATCTTCGCGGGTGCCGCCACCGTCTACACGGCATTTATGATCTATGCCGGCGGCCTGAAGTTCCTGCTGCTTTCCGCCATTCTCTACGCGCTTGGAACGGTCCTGTTCGTCTACGCAAGGCGAGAACAGAAGAAGCCGGTGTTCGGCCCTTGGGAATGGCTCGTTTTCATAGCTGCCGTGGCCGGATGCCTTGTCGGCATCTACGGTCTCCTGACCGGCCGCATCACTATATAGATTGAGAAAAAATGAAGTAACACAAAACGTTGAAGTGTTCTTTACCCGTATGAAAGTCACGCGCGGCGATGTAGATCTCATGTCCTTGCGTAAGGATTTCATCAGCAAAGCGTTTCGCTCTTGCAATTTCGAGTATTACACGTTAACATTGTGATTAATTCAAGTACGCTATAAAGCGGCGCCAGAAGCAGATAGCATCTTCAAAAATCCACGCCGCATGCAATATCCGTAATTTCACCTGTCAAGCAAGCGATCTCCAGAGTTGTTCGCGCGTCCGCACCTCCGCAGACGCCTCTTCACCGGCGAATCCGGGAGTAATGCGATGGCGCAGAAGCTTTCCCTGTTTGCTCTGACTGGCATGGTCGTCGGTTCCATGGTCGGCGCAGGCATCTTCTCGCTCCCGCGAACATTCGGCGTCGCAACAGGGCCGTTCGGCGCAATCATCGCCTGGTGCATTGCAGGGGGCGGCATGTACATGCTGGCGCGCGTCTTCCAGTCGCTGGCGGAACGCAAGCCCGATCTTGACGCCGGCGTTTTCGCCTATGCCAAAGAAGGTTTTGGCGACTATCCCGGCTTCCTATCCGCCTTCGGCTACTGGATCGGCAGTTGCATCGGCAACGTGTCGTACTGGGTACTGATCAAGTCCACGCTTGGCAATTTTTTCCCGGTCTTCGGTGACGGCAATACTGTCGTCGCAATTCTCGTCGCTTCGATCGGTATCTGGCTCTTCCACTTCATGATCTTGAGAGGCATCCAGCAGGCGGCGTTTGTCAACACCGTCGTGACCGTCGCGAAGGTCATTCCTATTATTGCCTTCATCATCATCCTGTTCTTTTTCTTCAAGCTCGACCTGTTCCGGCTCAACTTCTGGGGTGGCGAGGGGATGCCGGAGGCAAGCCTCCTCCAACAAATCCAGGCGACAATGCTGGCGACGGTCTTCGTCTTCATCGGCATCGAAGGGGCGAGCAACTATTCGCGCTATGCTCAGACGCGCTCCGATATCGGAACGGCCACGATCATGGGCTTCATCGGCGTCAGCGCGCTGATGGTGCTGGTCACGCTGCTGCCCTATGCGGCCCTGACGCGCCCCGAGATCGCCGCCATGAGCCAGCCTTCGATGGCCGGAGTGCTTGCTGCCGTCGTCGGCCCCTGGGGTGCGGTTTTCATCAGCATCGGGGTGATCGTCTCGGTGCTTGGGGCCTATCTTGCCTGGTCGTTGGTGTGCGCGGAAGTGCTCTACGTAGCCGCGCGCACGGACGACATGCCCCGTCTTTTCGGCACCGAGAATCAAAACAAGGTGCCCGCAGCGGCGCTGTGGCTTACCAACATCATCGTCCAACTGTTCGTCATCAGCACCTACTGGTCGCGGGATGCGTTCGCGCTGATGCTGAACTTGACGAGCGCAATGTCGCTGATCCCCTACATGTTCGTCGCTGCCTTCGGGTTCATGCTGGCTCAACGCGCCGAGACTTACGACGTCCGGCCGCGTGAACGCACCCGCGACCTGATCATCGCCAGCATCGCCGCCGTCTACACATTTTTCATGATTGTCGCCGGCGGCATCAAATTCGTCCTGCTGTCGGCTCTTCTGTATGCCCCTGGCACGATCCTCTATTTCTGGGCAAGACGGGAGCGGGGCAAGCGGGTTTTCAACACATCCATCGATTGGCTGATTTTCGCGACTGCAGTCATCGGCTGCATCGCCGCGATCATCGGATTGTCCACCGGCTACCTGACGATCTGAAAAGGAGATTTGCCATGTCTTCTGAAAGCTCGACCCAGCACACTTTCGGCGTGCATTCCGAGGTCGGCCAGTTACGCAAGGTCATGGTCTGCGCACCGGGGCGTGCTCATCACCGGCTCACGCCGAGCAATTGTGACGCCCTCCTGTTTGACGACGTCCTCTGGGTCGACAACGCCCGGCGCGACCATTTCGACTTCATGACCAAGATGCGAGACCGCGGCGTCGAGGTTGTCGAGATGCACAACCTGCTGGCCCAGACCGTGGCACTTCCCGAAGCCAGGAAGTGGATACTCGATAACCAGGTCGTGCCCAACCAGGTCGGGCTTGAGCTCGTTGACGAGATCCGCAGCTACCTCGAAGGGCTGCCCGACCGGGAGCTTGCGGAAACCCTGATAGGCGGACTGTCGACCCATGAATTCCCCGAGACTATTGGCGGTGAAATGTTGGATTTGATCCGGGACGCTGCTGGAGTCGCAGAGTATCTCCTGCCCCCGCTGCCCAACACGCTCTATACGCGTGATACCACCTGCTGGATCTACGGCGGAGTGACCCTCAACCCGCTCTACTGGCCGGCGCGTCACGAAGAGACTATTCTCGCCACTGCGATCTATAAGTTCCATCCGGATTTCGCCGGCAAGGTCAATGTCTGGTGGGGCGACCCGACCCTGAACTGGGGGCTCGCCACACTCGAGGGCGGCGACGTCATGCCGATCGGCAAAGGTAACGTGTTGATCGGTATGAGCGAGCGAACGTCGCGGCAGGCGATCAGCCAGCTCGCCGCAACCCTGTTCGAAAAAGGCGCCGCGCAGCGCGTGATCGTCGCCGCAATGCCAAAATTACGTGCGGCTATGCACCTGGACACGGTCTTCACCTTCGCCGACCGCGACTGCGTGCTTATCTACCCCGACATTGTCAACGAAATCGAGGCATTCTCCTACAGACCGGGTGAGAAGCCGGGCTCCGTCGAGCTCCACAGGGATCGTGGCTCGTTTGTCGAAACGGTGCGGGACGCCCTGGGTCTCAAGGAAATGCGTGTGGTCGAGACCGGCGGGAACGCCTATGTGCGCGAACGGACGCAATGGGACAGCGGCGCAAATCTCGTCTGCCTCTCGCCCGGCGTGGTGCTGGCCTACGACCGGAACACCTACACCAATACGCTTCTACGCAGAGCCGGCATTGAAGTGATCACCATTACGGGCGCCGAACTCGGTCGCGGACGCGGCGGTGGCCATTGCATGACCTGCCCAATTACCCGTGATGCGGTGGATTACTGACCAAGATCGGCGGTCGCTGGCCCGGAGCGCCTCTAGCCCTGCCCTGAGAATCGTCTGATCTCTCAGCCCGATTTTCCAGAGATTGGCGCTCTCGCACAAGGAGAAATGCCATGGCCCGAAGGATGATACTCCCTCTCACGCTTGCGGTTGTGGCCGCGCTTGCCGGTGGGTGCGCCACCGAACAGAACCAACGTGGCCTGGGCGGAGCTCTGATAGGCGCCGGAACAGGCGCGGTGGCGGGCCAGTTGATTGGAGGGAACACAACGAGCACTGTCGCCGGTGCGGCTGGCGGAGCTCTGGTCGGGGCCGCGGTCGGAACTGCAACGACTCCGTCCTACAACCGTGGCAACTGCAGATACAGACAGCCCGACGGGACAATCATCATCGCAAGGTGCCGATGAACCTGCCGCCTGGCGCCCCCTGCAACCTTATTCCCGGAAGGCCGTGAACGCCTGCGCGACCGGCACCATTGGGCATTCAGGGTGCGCGCCAGGTTGCCGCTAAGCTTCGCAACTAACGTACATGGGAGTTAGTCATGTCCAGCCTGATTGCCATTATTTATCCCAGTGAAGACAAAGCCGAAGAAGTCCGACAGCGCCTGATTGGACTGCAGAAAGAATACTTGCTCACATTGGGCGACGCCGTGATCGCGACAAAGACTGACGCAGGCAAGGTCAAGTTGAATCAACTGATGAACCTCACTGCGGCTGGTGCCGCTTCAGGAAGCTTCTGGGGACTGCTCGTCGGTGTGCTGTTCCTCAACCCGCTGATCGGGGTGGCCGTAGGTGCGGCCTCCGGAGCAATCGGGGGCGCGCTGAGCGATGTGGGCATCAACGACGACTTCATGAAGGAACTTGCCAGAGGCCTTCAGCCCGGCAATGCGGCGCTGTTTGTGCTGGTCAAGGAGATGACTGAGGACAAGGTTCTGAAGGACATATCGCCATTTGGCGGCACCATCCTGAAAACCTCACTGGATGAAAGCAAGGAGCAACTGCTGCGGGACGCCTTGCAGAAAGCGAGCGCCGCTTAGACGCCGTTCGCGCTGGTGACGACTGAACCGGACGCGCAGAAATTGGATACTCACATGGCAGGATACGGCGAAAACTTCAACCTGATGAAAATGAAGCTGATCGGCTTCGCGAGTATCATTATTGGTTTCCTCCTCGCGGCGTCCGGCTACCGATATGGCTCGTTCGGAATCGGATTGGCAGGAGTAGTCCTTCTGCTCATCGGTATAGCTTTCATCGCGGGCCACGTCCTTCGCCGAAATGAACGGCGATAGTGCGATCTGCCGCCCGGCACTGCCTGCAGGCGCAAGGTCCGTACAGACGGTCAGTCCGCCCGCGGATCGACGCGCCGACGCCTTTGAAGGTTTGCCGACGATCGCACCGCTTCTCGGAGCATAGTGTTTGCAACGAGCAGCCGGAGTCACGAGGAAGCCATGGCATCTTACGACACCATGCCGGTCAATGCAGGTGGCGACCCGAGCGGCCCCCCGCCTTCGGTTCGGGTGGTCCTTGGCGGCGTAATGCTTCTGGCGGGACTGGTCGTCCTGGGGGATGTGGCGTTTGCACCAGTCGTCACTCCGGCCTTCGTCGGAACCGCCGCCATCTTGGTTGGCGTGTTCGAAATCGTATATGCCTTCTGGGCGCGACGATGGGGTGGACTGTCATGGCAAACGCTGCTCGGATTTTTATACATCGCCCTGGGCTTGATGCTCACCGACGTCGCCGGCTCGGGCGTGATGGAAGTCCTAACGAACATGGTGGCCCGCTCAGGGCGCACACAAGACCTGCTGCAAACCTATACGGTCGGCCTGCTGTTCATCCTCTCGGGCGCCGTCAGGATCTTGCTCAGTATTAGCCACTGGCGTGAGGCAGGATGGCCTATGATGCTGTCGGGAGCGTTCGGGGCCGGCGCGGGACTTGTCATCCTGGCCGAGTTCCCGAAGACGGGCCTTTGGCTCCTTGCACTCTTGCTGGGGATCGATTTTCTGGCGCATGGCGTGGCTTGGCTGAGATTTGCGTTTTTCCCCCAGCCGGACAAAACTGAAAACAATCAGGCATCGCCAACCACCTGACTGCCGGGACGGCATCGGCGCGATCGCAATCGCTGACCCACATAGCATGACCGACGATGACGACCGAATTATCCGCTGGGCGTCGAAGCGTCGGTTGCGATCTCCAGACCGAACAATTCCGAAAGCCACTTGCTGGACGGATGCTGGTTGCAGAAGGTCAGCAACGCGATCGTTATCGGCACGCCGATGAAGGCGCCGAAGATCCCCCATAGGTAACCCCATAGGAAAACGGAAAACAGGACCATGACAGGGGACATTGACAGCGCGCTGCCTGAAGCTCGTGGCTCGATATAACTGCCCACAACGAACTGAATGAGGTTCAAGCCCGTAAAGACAATCAAGACGGTCTCCACAGTCCCGAACTGGATAAGAGCAAAGAGCGTCGGGAACAGGGTGGACACAAGCGGCCCAAGAAAGGGGATGTAGTTGAGAGCGAACGCGATAAAGCCCCATTCCTCGGCGAGAGACAGCCCGACAGCGCGGGTGAAAATCCAAACCAGAAGTCCGGTGACGACACTCATCACGGTCCTGATCATCATGTAGCGGCGAATCTTCATAGCGGTTTGTTGGCTGCCACGAAGAAACCATGTACTGCCCGTCCGGTTTCGCATGGCCTCGAGCCTGCGCCCGAAAGCCTCCACCTCCATCAGCCCGAGCAGGACATAGACGAGCGCGATCAGCCAGAAACTCAAGGTGCTGTTAAGCCGGCCGCTTACGGCCTGTACAGTACGCACGATCCAGCCAACGCTGAAGTTCTCTGACCAGAGCATGCCAACCGCTACGCCGTGTTCCTCGAGCCACAGGCGAACCTGATCGTAGAGCTGCTGAAAACGCGCTGCATCCGCGATGAACCACCGGCCGACATGCCCGAATGCCCAGGCTATGAGCCAGCCGAACGCGACGATGGCGAGCACGACCAAGAGGAAGCTGATGATGAGCGCCAAGTGGCGAGGGAGCATAGCCTGCAAGCGGCACTGCGTCGGCCACACAAGCGCGATGATAAATAGCGCAAAAGCTACTGGGGCAAATATCGAACTTGCCATCGAGAGCATTGCGAGGAGGAGCAGAGTCGCTATCAGAATTTGGGTGGTGTAAATTATCTTCATTCTTGCGGCGGGCATGCACCTACCTCTCAGACGATCTCCTCAGTCCATCAGTAGCATGCGACGACAGCAGTCTTCGGTGGGGCCATCAGGCCGTCGTTGCTCACTGGGCGAGTGTGTTTTTGTAGATCATGCCGTCCTTCATGATGATCTTGAAGCTGTTGGCGGGATCGGCCACCAGGTCGATATTCTCCAGCGGATTGCCTTCGACGAGCAGGAGGTCCGCGAGCGCGCCTTCTTCGATCACGCCGAGCTTTCCCGGATAGGGGTTGCGCTTGCCCGACAGCGCCAGCAGTTCGGCATTGGTCCCCGTCGCCATAACGAGCGCTTCGGCAGGCGTGTACCACCGCACGAGTGAGGCAAGAATTGCTCCTTGTTGCCTCGCCAGTGCACGGGAGAACAGGACATCCGTGCCCCACGCGGTCTTTATTTTGTATTTCTTTGCCAGTTCGTACGTTCTGCCGATGCCCGGCCACACCTCATCTGCCTTGGCGCGCTCGACCGAACCCTCGCGAAGGCCTGTCCTCATCAATTCGGGAAGTGGCTGCAAGCTCAGCCAAACGTCCTTTTCAGCGATCAGCTTGGCGGTGGCCTCATCCATGAGAAAGCCGTGTTCGATGCACTTCACACCCGCAGCGATAGCCTTCCGGATCGCATCAGGGGTGAAGGCGTGCGCGGCGACGTAGGTGCCCCAATTCTCGGCGATTTCCACGGCGGCCCGCAATTCCGGTTCGGTAAAGGTGGTGACGTCGAGCGGGCTGAAGGGTGAAGATACCCCGCCGCCCGCCGTCAGCTTGATCAGAACGGCCCCTTGCATGAACTGCTCGCGGACGCGCAGACGCACCTCGTCGGGGCTGTCCACGACCATGGCACCCCCGCTCGTCTCCATCGGGGTGAGCAGGCCGCCCGTCCTCCTTGGCAGGTCGGTGAGCTGGCGGAAATCGCCATGCCCGCTGGTCACTGTGATCATGGCACCGGACGGATAGATGCGCGGTCCGGGGATGATGCCCCGGTCTATGGCCCGCTTGAGGCCGAACGCCGGCCCGCCCACGTCGCGAACGGTGGTGAAGCCGCGCATCAGCGTATCCGTCGCCTCATCGCCGGCCACGATGCTGGCGAAGCTGACGTCGCCCATTGCCTCTGCCGGGGTGGAAGCAGCCAACATCGCATGCCAGTGCGCATCGATCAGGCCCGGCATCAGCGTTCGCCCGTTGCCGGCAATGCGCTCAGCGCCTTCGGCTTGGATCGGGCTTATCGAAATCTTGGCGATTACATTGCCCTGGACCAGAACATTCGACGGCGCCGAAAGAGCAGCACTTTTTCCGTCGAAGATGTGGACGTTTTCGAAAAGCACGTCATCGGCGCTGGCGGTCGCGCAAAGTCCGAGCACGAGAGCCGCTGCAAGCATTTCTCTGCCAGAGCGCAGCAAGTTGAAAACGGGATGCGCAAGAAGGAACAACGCTGCAGGACGGGACACCGCATGCACGGCAGCCTTACATTGCGTCGACTGCTGCGATCCAGAGGATTTTTGACCCATGACGATCATCCCGCTTCAGGAGGAGAGGTGGTCACGCCGCAAGGACAAGTTGTAGCTTATACAATGCAGACGTCAAGAAGCGGTGGTCTCTTTCATAGTACAGGGGGGTCGAAATCTTGGCACGCCAGATCGCCGAAAGAACGGGCAACCGCGCTTCGCCGTCTCACTCATTCCCGACATCGGATACCGACACAGTGTCCACTTGGCAGACCACTTGCTGATCGCAGACTTTCTTGGCGTAGTCAGCCTCCGCCGCCTGGCCGGCGGGCAGTCATGATCCACGCGCGAGAGTCGAAAAATACGCCCTTCGGGGTCATATGCGCCTCAAGCAAACCGCGCAGCCGCTGCAGTGGTTTGTCCGGCGGTTCTTTCGCGGCCGCGAGAGCGTCCTTCACAAGATAAAGGCTGGTGAGTGCATCGAACGCGGCATCGACATCCGATCCATAGAAGACCGGCTCTCGCACGTCCGCAAAGTCGATCGAAGTAAAGCCTGCCGATCTCAGAAGGTCCGCGGCAACCGGAGGATCGCCAAGTGAAAACGGGTCGGCAGCACCTGCGGAAACCGCAATTGCCGGCGCCAGGGCTTGCCGGATGGCGCGTGGCCACTCGTTGCGCTCCCGGCTCTGCCATACCATCCACACAAGGCGCGCGCCGGGGCGCATGGCCCGGCCGATATTGGCAAATGCCGCCGCCGGATCGGCAAAGAACATCACGCCAAACCGGCTGATGCAAAGGTCGAAACTGCCGGTCGGGAATCCGTGGAATTGCGCGTCGCCCTGCTCGAACATCACATTCCGCAGACCCTCGGCGGCACTCCGTCGCCTTGCCTCCTCAAGCATCTCCGCGGAAATATCCACACCGATCGCTTCGCCTTGCGGCGCGGCGCGGGCGGCTTCGCACGTCGTCTGTCCTGCACCGCAGCCGATATCGAGCACCCGATCATCTGCGCCAAAGTCGGCAGCAACCCGCAGGTGGCGATTGTGTCGCGCCAATTCTGCGTCGTAAAAGTCGGCACGATCCAACGCCATAGCACTCCCTCTCTTTGTGAGGGCTGGTCCGGGAGTTTGATTCTCCCTCCCCTGCACCCCGTTACTCTCGTCTTCCCGTGTAAACCGACGTGGTCATGTTTCTGGTGACAACGCCTGCGAACTCGGTTTCGGCCACTTTCTCCAGTTCGCCGAGCAATCTTTCCCGCTCGTCCTCCGGCAGTGCCGTGACATTCGAGTAGGTCGCGTAGAGGCGTCGAACAGCGGACGGGTCCAGCGACAGGGTCCAGTCTATGAGCTCTGGCTCGTCGGTCGTAAATCCAGCCTCCGCCAAGTCGGCCAGTCGCGCTCCGACATCGAGGCCGTATGGCGTCTGGGTCGTTCCGCCACCGGACGGGCTCGTACGATGGCCCGAGAACAGGTGTGCCGTGGCTCGATGAAATGGGTCGGGCCTGACCCCGTCCCCAAACACGTTCCAAATGAGAGCGACGGTACCGCCGTCTCGCAGCAGTCGCTCTATGCGCCGCAGGGCAGGAACGGCATCGATCCAGTGGAACGCCGTCGCACTGACGACGAGATCGAAACTCTTTTCCGGAACTTTCAATTTTTCGAAGGGAGTTTCCACCACTTCGAGCTCTTCCTCGTCCAATCGATCGCGAAGAAACTTTGCTAGCCGCCTGTCTGGCTCTACAGCCAGAAGCCGTTGGGGCCGATCGTCAAGAAGGCGTTCGGTGGCCAGCCCGGTTCCGGCTCCAATCTCCAGGATGGAAATACCGCTTCGGAGTCCTGCGCGCTTTCGTAGCGCATGCCAGACGAGCTCCGGATAAGGCGGCCGGGCCGTGTGGTAATTCTGCGGGTCGAGCCCGAATGCCTTTTTGCCGAAGGAACGGGCAAGGACGTCACTGGCCATGGCGGTCACCGAGTTGCTGACCGTCGAAGCTAGCTGGCAAGGCGAAGCCGATCATCATCGCCCGACGGCGGGAGCATGAAGCTATCCCCTCAACTCCGGTCCAACAAGGCAAGATTGGCCTCGATCGTCTCGTCCCCCGTAAATTCCGCACGAGCTTCGAGCAGCAATTCGCGGGCTTTTGCCTTCTCTCCGCTCTTGAGATCGACCAGGTACTGTATTGGGATCGGAATCCCTCATCGTCCGGTTCCTATCCGAGCCGGCCGCTCCGTCGGTCACGGTTCGAGAGGTTTGCGACAAGGTCGCCGAAGCGGTCGCCTTGGACAGCCACATGGCTGCGCAAACCCTCCCGCGCGCCATCCGCATTGCCGGAAAGAATGGCCTCGACGATCTCTCCATGTTCCCTGAACGAGACCTTCATGCGGTTGCGAACTCTGAGCTGGAGGCGGCGATAGGGGCGAAGGCGGCGATGCAGGGCCGTGCATTGCTCCTCCAGAAAGCCGCTATGGCTCGCCGTGTATATCGCGCGATGGAAAATCTCGTTCTCGTAATAGTAGCGATCGGTCTCCTCGCCGAGGACCGCTCCCCGGCATTTCTCGTGGGCGGCCAACAGAGCCGCGCTGTCTTCCTCGGTATGCCGTCGCGCGGCAAGAGCGCCGGCCATGCCTTCCAGTTCAGCCATCACCTCGAACATTTCGTAGACGCGCTGCGGGGCCGGATCCACGACGACGGCGCCGCGCCGCGGTCTTATCTCGACGAGCCCGATCGCGCTCAGCTGCATCAAGGCTTCGCGGATCGGGGTGCGGGATACGCCGAAGCGCATGGCGAGTTGCGTCTCGTCCAGGCGTTCACCCGGCTCGAACTCGCCCGTCACGATGCCGTTCTCGATATCGTCCCGCAGCTTGTAGAAAATGTTCTCGCTCATTCCTTATCCGACCGGTTCCGTATGCAACATCCATTTCTCTTGTATACAAAAATCTTGACACGGTACGCAAGATGGATCCACTCTTACTACCAAGCCGGCGGGAGGCCGGCATGTCAGGGAGGAAGAAATGAGCAGTTTTCGACGGAAGTTGACGACTTCTGCTGTCGCGGCCATCTGCAGCTTGATCGCTTCCACAGCGGGTGCCCAGACCGTGTTGAAGGCGTCACACCAGTTCCCGGGGGGAAAGGGCGACATTCGCGACGAGATGGTGCAACTGATCGCCCGCGAGGTCGCCGCCGCCAATGTCGGCCTCGAAATCCAGGTGTTCCCGGGGTCGTCGCTCTACAAGCCGAACGATCAGTGGAACGCGGTCACACGGGGCCTGCTCGATATGACTTCGTTCCCCTTGGATTATGCTTCGGGCCGCCACCCGGAATTCTCCGCGACGCTGATGCCCGGCCTCGTGGGAAATTTCGATCGCGCCATGCGGCTTAACGATTCCGAGTTCATGGGCGACATCAAGAAGGTCATCGAGGATGCCGGCGCCTTGGTGATCGCCGATGCGTGGCTCTCCGGCGCCTTCGCCTCCAAGAAGAATTGCATCACCTCCCCCGACACGATCAAGGGACAGGTGATCCGCGCCGCCGGGCCGGCCTTCGAGGAAATGCTCGTGGAAGCCGGTGCTTCGATCTCATCCATGCCTTCTTCGGAAATCTACACCGGCATGCAGACCGGCGTCCTGGATGCGGCTAACACCTCGTCGGCGAGTTTCGTGTCCTATCGCCTGTTCGAACAGGCCAAGTGCCTCACGGCGCCGGGAGAAAACGCCCTCTGGTTCATGTACGAACCGGTGCTGGTGTCGAAGCGCGTCTTCGATGGCCTGACGGAAGAGCAGCAGAAGGCGATCCTTGCTGCCGGGGAAAAAGCGGAAGCCTATTTCAACGAAGAGGTCCGCAAGGGCGATCAGGTCATGATCGACACCTACAAGAAGGCAGGCGTCGAAGTCGTCGAGATGTCGAAGGAGGATTACGATGCTTGGCTCGAACTCGCCAAGGCATCGTCCTACAAGAACTTCGCCGCCAACGTTCCCGGCGGCGACAAGCTGATCGAAAAGGCGCTGGCCGTGAAATGAGGCGGACCGGAAGAACGGCGTGCTCCGGCGCGCCGTTCCCTTCCAGCGCAACTCGGGGATGATCTGATGCTCAAGGCCTATTCACAGGCTGTCGGCAATGCTTCGCGTGGCCTTGCGGCCATTGCGACAGCCCTGCTCATTGCGGCGATGCTGGTCGTCTGCCAGATGATCATGCAGCGCTATGTATTTCGCCAGGCGACGATCTGGCAGACGGACTTCGTCGTGTTTTCCGCGACCGCAGCCATGTTTCTCGGCGCGCCATACGTCCTGCTCAAGGGCGGCCATGTGGGCATCGACGTCGTCGAAATGGTGGTCGGCGACCGCACGCGCTACGTCCTGCGCATTCTTGCGGGCCTGCTCGGACTGTTGTTCTGCGTCGTCATGCTGATT
Source organism: Sinorhizobium meliloti (assembly GCF_035610345.1). Next base: position 645,724 of record NZ_CP141214.1, read on the forward strand.
GCGACATGGATTCAGTTCCACGACGCGTGGGTGGGGAACTGGAAACACTCCAGCGTCTGGGCGCCGCCGCTTTGGGTGCCGCTCGCCGCCCTGCCCGTCAGCTTCGCCATGCTGTGCCTGCAATATGTCGCGCAGATTCTGACGCTCCTCACCGCCCCGGCAGTTCCGGCAGCCCTAGGTCACGGCGCGGCCGAACCGGGTTCGGCCCCCGGCGCCGACCGCCATCCACAGGAGATCATTCAGTGAGCCCGACCGTCTCTGGACTGATGATCGTTGCGTCTCTTTTCGTGCTGCTGGCAACGGGAATGCCCATCGCCTTCGCCCTGGGTCTTGCCGCCTTCGCTGCGCTCTACATGCAAAGCGGCGCCGGCATTTTCTACGTGCTCGGCGATACGATGTTTTCAGGCATCGCCAATCTGGCCTATGTGTCGATCCCGATGTTCGTCCTCATGGGCGCGGCGGTCGCCTCCTCGCCGGCGGGATCTGATCTCTACACCTCGCTCGACCGGTGGCTGAACCGCATCCCGGGCGGCCTCATTCTGTCCAATATCGGAGCATGCGCCATCTTTTCCGGCATGACGGGCTCGTCGCCCGCGACCTGCGCCGCGATCGGCAAGATGGGCATTCCGGAGATGATACGACGCGGCTATCCCACTTCGGTCGCGAGCGGCTCCATCGCCGCCGGCGGCACGCTGGGCATTCTCATTCCCCCTTCGGTTACGCTGATCGTCTACGGAATAGCGACCGAGACTTCCATCGGGCGGCTGTTCATGGCGGGTATCGTCCCCGGCATTCTGCTGACGATCATGTTCATGATCTGGGCGATCATCGATTGCAAACGCAAGGGCTACGAATTCGATGCACGGCTCGTTCGCTACTCGATTAAGGAACGGCTGGCCGGCCTTCCGCGCATCCTGCCGTTCCTGCTGATCATCGCCGGCACGCTCTACGTCCTCTATGGCGGTATCGCCACGCCTTCCGAAGCAGCCGGTGCGGGCGCATTCCTGACATTGGCAGTCGTGATCGTCGCCTATCGGCTGTTCCGCTTTCGGCCGGTCGCAGGCATCTTCGGGTCGGCGATGAAGGAAAGCGTCATGATCATGATGATCATGGCGGCTGCTGAGCTCTTCGCCTTCGCGCTGTCGTCGCTGTTCATCACGCAGACCGTCGCGGCTGCGATTGCGGACATGGAGGTCAACCGCTGGGTGCTGATGCTGATCATCAACGTCTTTCTGTTGATTTGCGGCATGTTCCTGCCCCCCGTCGCCGTCATCGTGATGACCTCACCGATGCTCTTCCCGATCGTCACCCAGGCAGGTTTCGACCCCTACTGGTTCGCGATCGTGCTGACGATCAACATGGAGGTCGGCCTGATCACGCCTCCGATCGGGCTCAATCTTTTCGTCATCAATGCCATTGCGCCGCAGATTCCGACGAAGGACATTCTCTGGGGGTCCCTGCCTTACGTGCTCGTCATGTTCCTGGCGATCATTCTCCTCTGCGTCTTTCCGGGCATCGCGACGTGGCTGCCGAACCAAATGCTGGGAACCGTCCAATGAGCACGACGTCATTTTTCAGCGACATGCTGCAGAGCATTGCCGAGCGCGGCCGGCGATTCCTGTCGCTCGGTCCGGCCCGGAACGGCGATGTCAATCCGGTCGGCACCATGGAAGCGCTCTGCGACACGCTGCTGTCGAGCCGAGGCGAGGCGTCGGGCATGGCGCTGGCCAAGAACATTCTGGATCGCTGGCAAGGCTTCGATCAGGACAAGCGGCGCGATTTCATGCTGGCGCTGCTCTCTCGTTTCGGCCCTGATATCGACCGGCTGGAGCGGGCGATCGACGCCTATCGCGCCGATCCGACGCCGAAGGCGCTGCTCGAGATGAGCATGGCGGCAGAACCGCGCCGCCAGGAATTGATCCGCAGGCTCAATCTTGCGCCGAACGGCATCGCGACCCTCGTCCGCATGCGGGCGGACCTGCTCGAACTCAAAGCCCAAAACCCCGATCTGGAGGCGGTCGATACGGACTTCGCGCATCTCTTCGGATCCTGGTTCAATCGGGGCTTCCTCGTGTTGCGGCCGATCAGCTGGTCGACGCCGGCCGACATTCTGGAGAAGATCATTCGTTACGAGGCCGTCCATCATATCGGCGGCTGGGACGAGTTGCGCCGGCGGCTTGCGCCGGAGGACCGACGCTGCTTCGCCTTCTTCCATCCGCAGCTGGTCGACGATCCGCTGATCTTCGTCGAAGTGGCGCTGACACGCGAAATGCCCTCCAACATCGCGGACCTGCTGCAGGAGGTCCGTGCGCCGATCCGCGCTGCCGACGCGACGACAGCCGTCTTCTATTCCATTTCGAACTGCCAGGAAGGCCTCAGGGGCATCTCCTTCGGCAACTTCCTGATCAAACAGGTGGTGGAGGATCTGCGGCGCGACCTCCCTCGCCTCGACACCTTCGTGACGCTGTCGCCGGTGCCGGGCTTTGCCGATTGGTTGTCGCGCGAACGCCGGGCCGAAGCGTCCAACGCCCTGTCCGCCGCCGACCGCAGCAGGCTCGCGGTGCTCGACGAGCCTGATTGGGCCGATCAGCCGGAGACCGCGGCGGCCATCCAGCCAAGCCTGACGGCTGCGGCCGCCTGGTATTTCCTCAGGGCTCGCAATCGCAACGGCAAGACCGTCGATCCCGTCGCCCGGTTCCATCTCGGCAACGGCGCACGGCTCGAACGCATCAATTTCCTGGGCGACCGGTCCGAACGGGCGATTCGCCAAGCCCACGGCCTGATGGTCAATTATCTCTACAAGCTCGACGACATCGAGACTAACCACGAGGTCTTTGCGACCCGCGGCGAGGTCGTCGCCGCACCCGCCATCCGCCGGCTGGTGCCGGCCGACAGGGGTTCACGCAGCCTCGTTCCAGGTCCGGACGCCTTTCCCCCGGACGTCCGATCAGCCGACGCACCAGGAAGGAAAGGCAACAAGGAGTTCACTTCATGAGCAACCATCTGTTCGACGCCATACGCCGGGCAGCGCGCCCCGATTCCGCCTTCATCCTGACGGCCGACGGCGGCCGCTGGACCTATGGCGACATGCTGGAGCATTCGGGCCGCATCGCTTCCGCGCTCGACGGCCTCGGTGTGCGGCCGGGCGATCGCGTGGCGGTGCAGGTGGAGAAGAGCCCCGAGGCACTGATGCTTTATCTCGCCTGCCTGCGCGCGGGCGCGGTCTATCTTCCCCTCAACACGGCCTATACGCTTGCCGAACTCGACTATTTTTTTGCAGATGCCGAGCCTCGGCTCATCGTCTGCGCGCCGGCTGCAAAGGAGGGGATCTCGAAGCTCGCCGCCGATCACGGCGCCAAGGTCGAGACGCTCGACGAGAAAGGTGGCGGTTCGCTGATCGACCTTGCCCGGGACAATGCGACGGATTTCCGCGACGCCGACCGCGGTCCGGATGACCTCGCCGCCATCCTCTACACGTCAGGCACGACCGGGCGGTCCAAGGGCGCGATGCTGACGCATGACAACCTCCTCTCGAACGCCGACACGCTTCGCGACCATTGGCGCTTCACGGCCGACGACAGGCTGATTCACGCCCTGCCGATCTTCCACACGCATGGCCTCTTCGTAGCATCGAACGTCGTTCTTCTGGCCGGCGCCTCCATGTTTTTCCTGCCGAAGTTCGACGCCAACGAAGTCCTGCGTCTGATGCCGCAAGCAACCGCAATGATGGGCGTTCCGACCTTCTATGTGCGTCTCGTTCAGAATCCGGGGCTGACGCGCGAGGCAACCGCCGGGATGCGGCTTTTCGTGTCTGGCTCGGCTCCGCTGCTTGCCGAGACCCACAGGACTTTCGCCCAGATGACCGGACATGCCATTCTAGAGCGCTACGGCATGACCGAAACCAATATGAACACCTCCAACCCCTATGACGGCGAGCGTATCGCCGGAACCGTCGGCTTCCCATTACCGGGTGTTTCGCTTCGCGTCGCCGATCCGGAGAGCGGCAGGCCGCTCCCGAAAGGCGAGACGGGAATGATCGAGGTGAAGGGCCCGAACGTGTTCAAGGGCTATTGGCGCATGCCCGAAAAGACGCAGGCGGAGTTCCGCGCCGACGGCTTCTTCATAACCGGCGACCTCGGCAAGATCGACGATCGGGGCTATGTCCATATCGTCGGGCGAGGCAAGGATCTCGTGATTTCCGGCGGATACAACATCTATCCCAAGGAAGTCGAAACCGAGATCGACCAAATGCCGGGGGTCGTGGAAACGGCAGTCATCGGCGTGCCGCATCCGGACTTCGGCGAAGGCGTCACGGCCGTGGTCGTCCGGAAGCCGGGTGCGACGATCGACGAGCGCGCCATTCTCGATGGTTTGGAAGGCCGGCTGGCGCGCTACAAGCAACCGAAACGGGTGATCTTCGTGGACGACCTGCCGCGCAATACGATGGGCAAGGTTCAGAAGAACGTCCTTCGCGAAACATATGCGAGTCTTTATGCAGAAGCCGAGGCGCGCGCGTAGGCATCGCGCGCACGCCGAGAGATTGCTTCTGATCGGTTAGAGCATTTCATGGTTTCATAGAAACACTGAAACGCTCTGACCATTTGATCCAACGCACTTCCGGACGGAAAACCGTTACACTTTCCTCATCCCGCTCTACGCGATGGCGAGCACTTCGAGCTCCTGATCGCCGACACTCGCGATGTCCCCGACGGATTTGCCCATGAGAACCCTTGCCACCGGGGACACGTAGGAGATCGAACCGGCCTTGGGATCGGCTTCATCCTCTCCGACGATCCGGTATTTCTGCACCCGTCCGTCATCACGGCTGAAGGTGACCGTGCTTCCAAATGCGACCACATCGAATGAAGCCGGATCGGAGACGAGTTGAGCCGTCCGAACTCTTTCCGCGAAGTAGCGCAGATCCCGCAAAGGGCCCGCCGCCTGCCGCCGCCGTTCATTCACGTCCTCGATCGTGCTTGCGGCCTCGTAGGCTTCGCGAGCCTGTTGGAGGTGCAATTCCAGAGCCTTCAATCCCTTTGCCGTGACAAGGTTCGGATGGGGTGAGACAGGCCGGTCAGGCAGCAGTGTTTCCGAGGCCGCCTCAGCACTTTCTTCCTTGATGAAGGCTACGCTCACCGGCGAACTCCGCTTGGACGTGGCGCTCTCTCCTTAGGAGCGATCGCACTCTGTTTTCTCGGAACTATATAGGGCGATGACAGGAACCGACAGTATCGACACATCGAGTTTCTGCTCATTCTCTCGCCGACGGAATAGAAGCCTCGCCGTTCCGTTACTCCCGGGCCATTCAACGGGAGAAGCGGGATGTTAAGTTTCCTAAAGAAAGATCCGCGGGTCATTCAGTTTGTCTGCCATCCGGAAGACGACGGCGTCATCGCGCGGCCGGTACCGGCCAAATCGGTTCTGCCTGATTGGTTCCGCCGGCTGCCGGCGGTCGACAAAGGGCACCAGTCGGCCATCAACAACGGTCTGACCGTCAAACGCTGCATGCCCTTTCTCGATGCCATGACCACCGGCTGGATCCTGCCGATCGCCGCGACGGTGCGCCTTGACATCAAGGATGACGGTCGCAGCGTCGAGGCCGGCTGGGAGTTCGACCGGGTAATGGTCAGCAACCACGGCGCCCATCAGGTGGCGGGAAATCCGAAAGAGCCCTCCCCGCCCTGCAAGTTTCACAATTACTGGTCGATCCGCACGCCGCCCGGATGGAGTTGCCTGTTTCTGCCGCCGCTAAACCGCCCGGGACAGCCTTTTGAATGCGTGGCCGGGATTGTCGATACGGACAGCTATAGCGCTCACATCCATTTTCCGTTCTTCGCGACGGCACCGGATGGCCTTCACGTCGTCGAAAAGGGAACGCCGCTTGTGCAGGTGATACCCTTCCGCCGTGCCGATGCGGCAGTCACAGCGGAAATCCGCGCCGAAACCCGCGCGGAAGCTGTTGAGCGCGAGACGGTCCACCGAAACACCATCGCCGCAGAAGGCTGGTATCGCAAGTCCGCGCGCGCCGCTCGCTAGGGCACTTCCAGAACACGTGTGTAACGGTTTGCCGTCCGGAAGTGCGCAGCTTCAAAGGTTAGAGCGTTTCACCGTTTTCAACGAGATCCTAAAACGCTTTCAAAGGTCCGGTAAAAAAGGCGGGGGCCGGAATATCCGGCCCCCGCTCTTGTCGCACCGTCAGCTTTCCCGCAACCTCAGCGCCCTGTGTGCCAGAGCTTGCCCGGACGGTACTCCCGGTCGGACCGGTTCGAGCTCGAATTGGACGAACGGTTGGAGGATGAGTTCGACGAGCTGTTCGAGGATGAATTGGAGCTCGAATTCGAGGAACTGTTGGACGACGAGTTGGAACTCGAATTGCTCGAGGAGTTGGAACTCGAATTGGATGAGCTGTTGCCGGCGACTATGATCTCGCCGTCGGTCCGGCCGGTCGTCTGGGCGGTTTGCGTCGAAGCGCGATCCACGCCGAGAAATGAGGAGGTATATTCCCTTGCTTCGGCGGCAGAGCCCACGAGTGCCGCCAAGCCGGCGGCGATTGCCTTGTTCGTCCAGTTCTTTGTCATCTCATCTACTCCTTATGAAAACCGGACCGCTTCTTCGGTCCGCAGGAGTAACGGGCGGTGCGCGCCTCTATTCCATGGCCGCGATTTTTGATGCACTCACCGTTGCGCACCTCGGAGTTCGCCGAGAGCTCTAGCCTCTTCCGCCGCCTCGAGCGGCGCCCCTGCATCGATCGCTGTCAGATAGGCGTCGAGCGTTTCCGTGGAAGATGCAGGAGCATAGCCGCCGCTCGCCACGGGTGCGATGACGGCGAAGGTCACATGCCACTCGGCCCCGGTGCGGCAGGCAACCGAAACCACTGTTGAGCCATCGGCCGAGTCCAGCTCGAACTCGCGGCACAGCGCCTGCGCATTGTCACGGAATGTCGCAATCGCCCGGAAGCGTTGCGTGGAACCCGGCAGCCGCCGTTCCTCGCCTGCGGCGACCGTGGCGAGCGCCTCATCAAGCGCAGGACTGCCTATGGCGGCAACGCGCAAGCCACCTTCGATCGGTGCCTCGACACTTCCCCGCAGCCAATACCCGCCGAATCCCGCAACGACAGCCGCCAGCGAGGCAGCGACGGGAGCGAGCCATCGGCTTCTGTTAGATCCGTTCGCAACGCGGCGTGGGAAAGGCAGGATGCCCGCGCCCGATACAGGAGGGGGCGACGTCTTCTCCGTCACCATTCTTTCGACCGCACGCTTGAGTCCGGAAGGTACCGGCTCATCGAGCAGCGGCTCCATAGCGGTCTTGGCAGCGTGGCGCGTTTCGATGAAGAGCGCCACCCGCGCGACCAGCTCGTCATCCGATTCCATCGCTCGTTCTACTTCGGCGATCGTCCCGGCGTCGAGCTCGCCGTCGGCGAACCGCATCAGTGTCTCGTCGGAGAAGTCCGTTCCTGTCATTCGTTTGTGCCCTTTATTGACTGAGAACGTCCGGTCGTCTGTGTTATTCCGGCAGCCTCGGCCAAACTCTTGCGTGCCCTCGCCAGTCGGCTCATAACCGTGCCTATGGGAATGCCCATCACATCGGCCGCTTCGCGATAGGATAGCTCCTCAACGCAGACAAGAAGAACCACCTCCCGCTGCTCGTCCGGCAATTCGGTGATCGCCTCCGCGACGGTTTTGAGGGTCAGCCGCGCTTCGGCTTCCCGCTCGCCGGATGAACCGGCGATGTCATGACGCTCGGTGATATCGTCCTGCACGCCTGCGGTCTTCTGCCGGCGTACCTGGTCGATCCAGAGATTGCGCAGGATGCGGAATATCCAAGCGTCGAAGCGCGTGCCCGGCTCGAAGCGCTCGGCACTGGCCAGTGCCCGCTCGCAGGCCGCCTGCACAAGATCATCGGCGACATCACGCGAGCCGCAAAGCGAGATGGCGAAGCGGCGCAGATTGGGCAGGAACGCCATGAGGCGTTCGCCGACATCCTTCACCGCACTGCTCATGTCCCGAAACTCCGTAATTGGCTAGAAGAGGGAATAGACCGACGACTCAGCCGTTCTGACACAATCTACAGGTAGCGGTCTCACCGTCTACAGGTAGCGGTCTCACCGTCCAAAGGAATGCGCTATCTTCCTATTAGCCTGACCTAGCCGATTGAGGTTTTCAGATGCTGACCACGTCGAAACTGGCCCTGCTCGCGCCCATTGCTGCAATCGCACTCTTATCCGGCGACATCCTGGCTCCCGGGAACATGATCGTGCGTGACGTGCTCGGAACCGGGCTTGCCCTGGCCGACGATGACGACGACGATGACGGTGGGAATGACGGCAACCGCGGCTCGCGCGGTTCCGGCCGCTCCGGCTCCTACGGCGCCGGCGCCGGATGGAGTGGCGGCAAGAGCCTGTTTCCATTCCGAGAGTTCCTGCCACGTCGGACCGCCCCGCGGCGCTCGCGCACAGCCGCACCCGCCGCACCGATACGAGCGCCCGATGAGATCGTCGGGCTGGGTTTCAGTTCGACGGAACTCGGCGGGTTGGCGGCCGCAGGCTTCGAGCTCCTCGAACGGAACACAATGGCTTCCTTCAACGCCGAGGTGATCAAGCTTCGCATTCCCCAAGGCCTGACACTGGAAGCCGCTCGGCAGCAGGCCCGCGCCCTGGCGCCTCAAGCGGTGATCGACTTCAACGATTATTTCCGGCCGGAACAGCATCGCGATGCCCCGTGCGTCGCAAGCGACTGCCTGGCACGCAACGTGATCGGCTGGCCATCGGCTCAAACCTGGCCTGGCACTTGCGCGGCAGGCGTGCGTATCGGCCTTGTCGATACGGCGATCAACCCCGATCACATCGCATTCGAGGCTCGCAACGTAGAGATCGTCCGCCTCGTCGACGAAGAACTGCCGGAGTCCGGCAGGCAGCACGGCACCGCTGTCGCGGCTTTGCTCGTGGGCTCAGCCACAAGCCGCACGCCGGGCCTGATACCGGGTGGCAAGCTCATCGCCGTGGACGCGTTTCACCGGGCGGGGCGGCACGACGACCGTTCCGCCGCCTTCGATCTGGCGCGCGCACTCGACCTCCTCGCTGGGCGTCAGGTTCAGGTGATCAATCTCAGCCTTGCCGGCCCGCCCAATCTCCTGCTCGAACAGGCGGTCAAAAAGGCGGGGGAGCGCGGCATCATCATGGTCGCCGCCGCGGGCAATGACGGTCCGAGAGCCGAGCCCGCCTATCCGGCTGCCTATGAAGAGGTCATTGCCGTCACCGCGACCGACAGACGCAAACGGCCCTACCGGCGCGCCGGACGCGGGGAGCATATCGACTTCGCCGCCCCTGGCGTGGCGGTCTGGACAGCAGCTTCGGTCAGCGGCGCGCGTCCGAAGACGGGAACCTCTTTCGCCGCCCCTTTCGTGACCGCGGCGGTGGCGATGATGAAAGCATCTGAAGCGGACCTCGCTCCGGAATTGCTCCGCGACAGGCTGACCGGACACGCCGAAGATCTCGGAGAACCGGGAAAGGATCCTGTCTTTGGCTGGGGTCTGTTGAACGCGCGAGCGATTTGCAAGACGAAGTCCTGAGCTAAGCAGCGTCGTCCGGTGCAAGACGTGCATGGGAAGGGCCAAACCCACCGGCCGGCCACTCGCAACAGCCGCGCCATCCTCGCTGTGTGAAGACGCTGCGGCGTTGCGAGGCTGATGTGCCTGGCTTTTCGTGCGGGCGCATTGAATACTTGGTGATCCCGTGCGACTTTCGAAGCACATAATGGGAGCCTCTTCCGTGAGATAGCTCTACGTTCACTGGCGGCCGGGCAGGTGATTTCCCAATGTCGGCCGCTTGCGGCCCAAATCCGAATGTTTCCAAGCGAAAGGACCACGCAATGGCGAAGAATACGATTTGCCTATGGTACGATAAGGACGCCGAGGCTGCCGCTCGTTTCTACTGTGAGATCTTTCCTGACAGCGCGGTGCATGCCGTGCACCGCGCGCCCGGTGACTACCCCGCGGGCAAAGAGGGCGACGTGCTGACAGTGGACTTCACCGTTGCAGGCATTCCCTGTATCGGCCTCAACGGGGGTCCCGCATTCAAGCACAACGAGGCTTTCTCCTTCCAGATCGCCACCGACGATCAGGAAGAGACCGATCGCTACTGGAACGCCATCGTCGGCAATGGCGGCAAGGAAAGCGCCTGCGGCTGGTGCAAGGACAAATGGGGAATTTCCTGGCAGATCACTCCGCGCGTACTGACCGACGCGATGGCGGCCGGCGGCGACGAGGCAAAGCGAGCGTTCGAGGCGATGATGGACATGAAAAAAATAGACGTCGCTGTGATCGAGGCGGCGCGGCGCGGTTGATGCTCCACCGGACTGCGACCCGGTTTGCGGCAAAAGCGTCCGCGTGTCCCTGTGCAGACGCTCGGACCGCCAGTTAGCTGAGCATTTCACTGTTTTATGGAAACGTTGAAATGCTCTAACCCTTTGGTCCAACGCACTTCCGGACGGAAAACCGTTACACACTTTTCCCGGAAGTGCTCTAGAAGGAGGTTCCTTGAGCCTTGTCTGTCCCAAGAAGCTGACGAAGTGAACTCTTCGGCATCGGTCTGGACAAATGAAAGCCCTGCAATTCGTCGCAGCCAAGCTTGCGCAGGATTTCGCTCTGCTCCTCGGTCTCCACGCCTTCGGCGGTGATGCGCAGGCCTTTCGCATGTGCGACACCGACGATGGACTGCACGACCGCCACGCCGCCACCGGGCCGGTCGAAGGCGTGGACGAAAGAGCGATCGATCTTGATCCGGTCGACCTCAAGGCGCTGCAGCCGCCCAAATGAGGAGAAGCCCGTACCGAAATCGTCAAGTGCGAACTTGACGCCGAACTCGCGTAGCGCGGTGATGTTTTTTTCGCAGACGCCGGCTTCGTCGAGGAGAGCCGTTTCGGTGATCTCGAGCTCCAGTCTCGAGGGCTCGACCCCGAACTGCCGCAGCAGTGAGAGAACCTGGGCGGCATAATGCCGTTGTCCAAGCTCGACCGCGGAGACGTTCACTGCGATGTCGAGGCCAGGAAATTCGCGCGCCGTAGAACAGGCTTCCTTCAGCACGAAAGCGCCGAGCCGATCGATGAGGCCGGCAGTCTCCGCAAGCGAAACGAAGGCATCCGGTGCTATGTTGCCCTTGCTCGGATGCCGCCAGCGAATAAGAGCTTCCAGCGAGCTTATCTCGTGGGACTGCGCCGAATATACGGGCTGGTAGAAGACCTCGAGCTGATTGCCGGCATCCAGGGCCGCTCGCAAATCCTGTTCCAGATCCCGCTTCGTCCTGATCAGTTCGTCCATGTGAGGGCCAAACACTGCGTATCGGTTCCGCCCGGCCGACTTGGCGTGGTAAAGCGCGATATCGGCTTTCCGCGTGATCTCGACGGGATCGGCGCCATTCCCGGTCGCGACGGCCACACCTATCGAAAGTCCGATGAGAATCGGCTGTCCGTCTATCTCGAAAGGCCGGCGGATCGAAGCGATCAGCGAGTCACAGAGCTTCTCCACCTGGTCCTGGCGGGTGCGTTCGACGATGATGGTAAACTCATCGCCACCAATTCTGGAAATGGCGGCACCAGCAGCGGTTTCCTTAAGCCGCTTCGCGACCTCGACCATCAGCCGATCGCCAACAGGATGGCCGAGTGTGTCGTTCACTTGCTTGAAGCGGTCGAGATCGAGGTACAGAAGGGCATTGGCTTGATCGATTGTCGACGTAGCGACGACCCGCGCCAGCAAACCGTTGAAAGACGCACGGTTGGCGAGTCCCGTCAACGGATCGTGACGGGCCAGATGGTTGAGCTCCGCCTGGCTTTCCTGCAGGCGTCTCGACCGCCTCCCCAGTACGATACTGAGCGCGCTGGTGAGGGCAAAGAGGAGGGCGCCGGCGACCAGAAGCACCGGCGCCGTGGCCTTCATTACATCGGCCCCGGGCCTGAACGGGAGCCAGGAGAAATACCCTATCGCTTCTCCGGACGATGAAACGATCGGAGCATAGGACCGCTGCCGACCGAGTTCCGGCAAAACAGAAAAGCGCAGGTCTTCGAAACCATAATCCTCACCGAGATGGGTCAGGAGATCGCCGTCGAGAAAGCGGACCGCCAAATGCAGAAATTCCCTGCCGGGCTCCTGAACGATATCACCGGTGTCCGACACGATCGGCTTCACGCTGATAATCGCCGGGCGGCCCCCGATGCGTACGAGATCGCTCTCGCCGATGGACAGCACCTGCTCGCTCGTTCCTTCCTCGTCGCCTGCTGCGAGCCTCTCTTGCAGCTTGGCGATCAGTTTCATTGCTTCGGGTTCTATGTAGCTGAAAGCTCCGTCGGTCCGGCCGGCAAGAAAGGCGTATAACGGCTTACGGTCCGGACTGATCACGAATGCGCCGTCGTGTCGGAAATAGCTGTTCATCCAGCTGCCCAGGTTGGAGTCGACCCACCGCGAATCCCATTCCTGCGAAACCTTTCTGACGGCATCATCCCAGACGGTGACGCTCTCCTGATCATGGGCGATGCTGCCTTGCATCTTGGAGATGACAAGCTCGACGAGGTGTTGCTGCCGCTTCACCGCCACAGCGTCCGATTGCTGCGCCGACCAGCGGACGGCCAGGTATATGCCTCCCATCAAAGCCATTGCGATGGCCAAGGGCAGCATCCACCTGAAAACCGCGACTTTGCCAGCCACGAACCTCATCCGCACTCCTCCTGATAGGGCTGCTCATCATTGAGCTGAACGTCTTAAAACGGCGTAAGCTTCGCACGTGCCCTTCGGCATCTCACGATCTAGTCCGCTTTGACCGTGCTTTCCCTATCCGCACGCTTGCTTCTCCGCATGGCGTATCCGGGTGCGATCTTCGGATGGGCGAGTTTCAAAGACCGAGGCAATTCGTCTGAAAGCGCCTCGCGGACGGCGTCGCCCATCCCGAATACCACGAAATCCGCCTGCAGCGATTCAACGAGCTGGTCTCTTTCGGTTGTTTCCGGCCGGCCATCCTCTTGCCACAGAACGATCCCGATGCGCGCCGCAGGGGCCATGCGTTTCAGCCGACGCACGGTAAACTTGGCATGTCTCATGAAATCCTGGTCGAGAACGCTCAGGACGACGGCGTTTCGCCCCTCGAGCTTCAGAGCCTTTATATTGCCCGCCTTGAGGACGTCGTGACCGGCGTGAGCCGCCTCCGCGCCCTGGATCCATAGGGTCTGGGCGAGCATCGATGCGGCAACGTCATCGAGATCACTGCGCCCTCCGACGCACAGGACGGACTTGCCGTCGCCGAGGGGAAGATCATATTCGTCCGCATCATCATCACCATTTTCCTGCGCTTCCGCGCCCGTTTCCTCCTCCTCCTCCTCCTCTTCGCCGGCAATCTCCTCGAGATTGGCGATGAGGGTGTTCGCACTCTGGGCAATCTGAGCCGCCTGGGCGTTCGTCAGGGCGCCCCGTGCGCGGTCCCGCTCCGCCAGGAGCAGTGCGGGAATAGCAACCGTGTCGTAGAACTCGACGAGATACTTCTCCTCCAGCATGTCTTCCGCATTGTCCGTCGCCTCATCCGGATCTCCGGCGAGCAGACGCTGATAGAGGCGCTCCTTCGGATCGAGCACCGGCTCGTTGCCCAGCAGTATCTCCAGAAACTCGAATTGCGGGACGTGGCGACCGAGAACGACAAGGCACACGGTGAGCGGCGTCGACAGCACCAGTCCGACCGGCCCCCAGAGCCATGCCCAAAAGATCGCCGCGACGATGATCGCGAGCGGCGACAAACCGGTGCGGGAACCGTAAAGCCAAGGCTCGACGACATTGTTGCTCACGAGCTCGAGGACAATGAACAAGGCCGCCGTCCAGACGAGCAGGCTCCATCCAGGTGCCGCGGCAAACGCCAGGAACAACGGCAGAGCCGCAGCGATGACCGGCCCGATATAGGGGACGAAGCGCAACACGATGGCGAGCATCCCCCAGAGGACCGCATTGGGGATACCGAGCAGCGAGAGGCCGATGGCCAGCGGAATGCCGTAGGTGATGTTCACGACCAACTGCATGAGCAGGTACCGGCCGACGCGAGCGCCCGCGTCCTGAAGTGCTTCGGTCGTTCGATGCAGGTCGCCGTAGCCGACCAGCCGAATGAAACGGTCGCGCAGCTCCTCCCTCTCGAACAGCATGAAGATGACCACGACGATGACGAGGCCGGTCGTCGCCAAGGGCCCAAGCAGAGGATTGATGATATTCTTCAGTGTTTCGACCGGCCGCTGCGGAGAGAAAATCTCCACGAGCAACGGCTGGGTCTCCGGCGCCGGTTCGGGTGAGGCGCGCACCTCTGGTTCGGGCCGGCTGATCTCCGTGCTGATCCTCTCTATGACGCGGCCAATCCGTTCAAAAATCTGGCTTTCCGTTCCGGTCTCCTTCAGGGTCCTGACCTTCTCGACGATGTTGTACTGATAGGTCGGCAGGTTCTGAGCCACCTCGCTCACTTGCATCGCTATGACCGCGCCGAATGCGGACAGGAACAGAAAAGCCGTCGTCACCGTCCCGACGACGGCCACCGAACGGGGACAACCGACTCGACGCAGCCTCGAAACCAGCGGCGCGAGCGCAAAGGTGAGCAGAATGGCGATGGCCAGCGGCAGGAAGACGTCCCGGGCGAAATAGAGGACGGCAACCGTGGCAGCGGTTGCGACGAGGGTCGGTAGACGTGACGGCTGCGCCGCGGCTGCTGCGCTGCGCGCAAACGCGATTTGCTGCAGGCCGCCTGCGGCGGCTGCACGATCCTGGTCAACGCCACGCGAGAACTTCAGCACCACACCCTCCACCACATCACCCGGCGGTCGACCTGGTTGCGACCAGCAGGCAAGAACCTTGTTCGCAAGTAGGTAGGGCAGTGTTTGGCGCCGCCCAGCAGATGCTCCGTTGCATGGAACCGCAGCAGTTGCCATTTCCGGTGCCAAAGCCAAGCCGCCCACCAGCATGGCGGCCGGAGCATCGCGCCGGGAACCATTCTGCGCCCGGCGTGTTTCTGCGACGGGGGATCAATCGCGGTCTTCTGAAGAGGTAACCACATGAAAAATATGATCATTGCCGCGGCAGCACTGATGAGCGCCGTGGCCACGACTTCACTCGCGCAGACGACACCTTCACCGGAAGGAGAAACGCCTGCTGTCGCAACGCCCGATTCTGAGAACCCGACGGCACCGGTCGAAGGCGCGAACAGCTTTACTGAAGCGCAAGCGAAGGAACGGATCGAAGAGGCCGGATACACCGAGGTCAGCGGATTGAAGCTCGACGACAAGGGTGTGTGGCAGGCAACTGCGATGAAGGAGGGCAAATCCGTTTCGGTCGCTCTCGACTATCAGGGCAACGTAACGGCGCAGTAGTCCACAGACACCAAAGGAAAGGGAGAACGAATATGAGAACCGTAACAGGGCTCTTTGACGACTATGCAGATGCTCGCGAGGCCGTAAGCGATCTGGAAACGGCAGGCGTTCCTTCAGACAACATCAGCATCGTCGCGAACAACACGGGAGATCGCTACTCGACGGACGGCTCGAACGCGGCCGAAGGGGCCGGTGCCGGAGCTGGCCTCGGCGCTGCCGGAGGCGGCGTCGTTGGCCTTCTGACGGGGCTTGGCCTTATGGCCATCCCTGGAGTTGGCCCAGTGGTGGCTGCCGGCTGGCTTGCCTCCACCGCGGCCGGTGCGGCCGCCGGCGCAATCGCCGGGGGCGCAGCTGGTGGCCTGATCGGTGCGCTGACGGAATCCGGCGTCGATGAAGAAGACGCACATGTCTACGCCGAAGGCGTTCGCAGAGGGGGCACTCTGGTCACGGCAAGGGTCGAAGACAGTGTCGCACCCCGAGCAGAAGCGATCCTGAAACAGCGCAAAATCGTAGATCCTGCGGCCCGCAGAAGCATCTATGCCCAGGAAGGATGGTCACGTTTCGACGAAAATGCCGATCCGTACACGCTCGATCAGGTCGAACGGGAGCGTGAGCGGTACCGCGGCATGATGCCATAACGGCAGGGCTGACGTCCGCCGCTGCGGGGGCTGCAAGGGCGGCCGGCCCTCGCAGCTACTTCCGCGGCCGTCGAGCCAAACCGGTAGCGCGCGCGCGCCCCATGCTTCTTCTGGGGCGTGCTCACTTGATTTTCAGAAGCAGCATCTTGCCGGCCATGGTAATGCCGTGAGCCGACTCCTCAGGCGGAACATCCGTATCGAGCGCCTTCACGAGGTTGTGCTCGCGCAGCTCGTTCAGGGTCGCGGTCGTCAGGAACTTGATCTTCTGCGGCCGTTCCTTGAACCGGTCCTTCCTTGCATAGGTGACCTGGGCATTCAGGTGCGTCCACCTCTTCCCACCCTGGGGATGGACGTCACCGTCCTTGGCAAGCTTAAGGCCCCGGATCTGCGTTGGCGTCAATTCAATCATGTCGTCGTCTTTCGTACATCTTCGGTAAGGGAGCGGCGCAGCGACCCTGCGGCGTCGTGGAATGAAACCAGCCTCCGGCGCCGGTCGTCCCAGAGCACGAGCCGGACGCATTTGAGGCTGTCCCACAAGGTGATCCGGCCGATGCCGGCAAGTTGCGGATGGTCACGCAGTACTTCCGGCAGACGGTAATAGGGGATCCGGCTGGACAGGTGGTGCACGTGATGAATGCCTATATTGCCGGTGAGCCACCGCAGCACCGGCGGAAGATCGTAATGCGAGGCGCCATGCAGCGCCGCCTGAGGAAACCGCCAATCCTCGCCCGCCGACCAGTGAGTCTCCTCGAACTGGTGCTGCACATAGAAGAGCCAAACGCCGGCTGCACCTGCGAGCAGCACGACCGGAAGATGGATCAGGAGAAAAGGTCCCAACCCGACGGCCCACACCATCAAGCCGGCCAGCGTAACGATCGCAAGATTCGTCGCCATGGTCGAAATCCAAGGCAGAGCACCCGAGTTCATCATCCCGAACGGCAGGCGTTGCTTGAACAGGAAGAGCCAGGCCGGCCCGATGCCGAACATGACGAGCGGGTGCCGGTACAGCCGGTAGCCGAGGCGCTTCGTCGGCGAAAGGGCTCGGTACTCAGCAATCGTCAGCGTGGTGATGTCACCAACCCCGCGTTGGTCGAGATTGCCCGCAGTCGCATGATGGGCGGCGTGTGCACGCCGCCAATAGTCGTAAGGGGTCAGGGTCAGGATCCCGAGCACGCGGCCGGTCCAGTCATCGAGCCCCCGACGGGCGAAAAACGAGCCGTGGCCGCAATCGTGCTGGATCATGAACAATCGGAGCAGGAAGGCGCTGGCAGGAAGGATCGCGATCAGCCCGGGCCAGAAGCCGTTGACCAGCGAAAAGCAGGCCGCTGCCCAGAAGATGGCGAAAGGAACGAGAGTGACGAACAGTTCGAAGGCGCTACGCCCCAGACGGGGCTGCCGGTATTTCGCCAGCGTCTTCAACCACGCTCCAGCATTGTCCTCAACAAGTGAAGCGGGTGGATAGACATGTGCGCTCATTATAACCGGTCCGTTTTTCGCTCGCCCCGTGATTATCTGCCAGGGCAATGGGCTGCGCCCGTGGAACGGGTGCAGGTGTTGAAGTGTTACGCCCGGCGGGCTTTGCGGGCCGCATAGCGGCGGTCGCGTTCGGCCTTGCGGGCCGCTTCGTCGGCGACGACACGCGAGACCCGATCGGCAATTTCTGCCTGGCGGGCTTCGGCTTCAGCCCTTTGCTCGGCCTCGGCAGCCGCGGCCAACGCAGCGGCTTCCGCCAGAATTCGCTCGTTCTCGGCTGTCTTCAGCGCTTCGCGCTCGGCGCGACGGGCCTCCCTGGCACGGTTAGCCGCTTCGCGCGCAGCCAGTTTTTCCTGCATTTCAGGGTCGGTCGGCTTGGGAGCGGATGCAAATTTTGTCAGAAGCCGGCGCTTTGCATCTGCCGCGGCATTGCGTCGTTCGGCAAAGCCGTTGTCGTTCGGGTGTCTCAATCGTTGTTCCTTTGATATCGTTTGGTCGCGAAGACCGCCTTAACGGAAAAAGGCCAGACATCCGCCTGGCCTCTTCGAACCTCTTGCCGCGATGCCAGTACATCCGTGGTCATCAGCGGCGAAAAAGCGTCAGGCAGCGCGGAGCTGGCCTGCGGACATCTTGCCCGATTTGTTGTCGCGCTCGAGCTCGAAGCCGAGCTTCTGACCTTCGACGATCGAATTCATGCCTGCGCGTTCAACAGCAGAGATGTGAACGAACACATCGGCGCTGCCGTCGTCGGGCTGAATGAAGCCGAAGCCCTTGGTGGAATTGAACCATTTAACTGTGCCAGTGGTCATAACGAACCCTTTCTTAGCAACATTGATCACCGCTGGGCGACGCACAGCGGGGTTTCGATTTTTGAGAGAGGGAAGTTCGTCAAGAGACGCGCAAAGCGCAGCAAAACAAATATCGGCAAACCAAGTATCGATGCACTCTCTTAAACGAGAGCGGCGACCACGTCAACCTTCGTTTTCAGGCAAAATCGAACACAACCTTTGGTAGACGCCCCAGGCGGACGCGTTTCTTTCCATACCGGTGCGCCCGCCGCTAGGCAAATGAGCTGAGTAAACCGGTACGCCTCGAAGTGTTTTTACCTAACGAATGCACAGTCTCATAATCATCCTAACTAATATCTTGCCGCGGAAAAGGTAATGTAGGTACGTCAAAATATTAAATCATTTCTACCGGGCAACAATCTGCGTAAATTGCAGACACGGATTTCACGTCATATTCAGCTTCGAATAATATTTCTTGGCACTCCTATTAATCGATTGCCGTCGATGCTATTTAGGAGTTGCAGCCGCCCTATACGCCGGTCGCAGAAAGAATCCCATGACATTTCGCCCGCTCCTCGACCGCGTGGTCATCCGACGCGCCGAAGGTAACATCAAATCGAAGGGCGGGATCATCATCCCCGACGCCGCCAAGGAAAAGCCCCAAGAGGGCCAAGTGATCGCCGTCGGTCCCGGCTCCCGCGGCGAAAGCGGAAAGCTGATCCCGCTCGACGTCAAGATCGGCGACACGATCCTGGTCGGTAAATGGTCCGGAACAGAGGTCACGATCGATGGCGAAGACCTACTGATCATGAAGGAATCCGACATCATGGGCATCGTCGCGAACACCGTCGCAACCGCCAATGCTGCCTAATCCGTCGAATTTCGATCCCTTATCTCAAGCCCGAACAGGCCAAAGACAATGTCCGCCAAACAAATCATCTTCTCCACTGACGCCCGCGATCGCCTGCTTCGCGGCGTGGAATTGCTCAACAATGCCGTCAAGGTGACGCTCGGCCCGAAGGGCCGCAATGTCGTCATCGACAAGTCCTATGGCGCTCCACGCATCACCAAGGACGGCGTGTCCGTCGCCAAGGAAATCGAGCTTGAAGACAAGTTCGAGAATATGGGTGCGCAGATGGTGCGCGAGGTAGCCTCAAAGACCAATGACCTTGCCGGCGACGGCACCACGACGGCCACCGTGCTCGCCGCGTCCATCTTTCGTGAAGGTACCAAGCTGGTTTCGGTGGGAATGAACCCAATGGACCTAAAGCGCGGCATCGATCTTGGCGTTGCTGCCGTCCTCGCGGAAATCAAGGTGCGCGCAACGAAGGTCATCTCGTCGAGCGAGATCGCGCAGGTCGGCACGATTGCCGCCAATGGCGATGCCAGCGTCGGCGAAATGATCGCAAGGGCGATGGAGAAGGTGGGCAACGAGGGGGTCATTACCGTCGAAGAGGCCAGGACGGCCGATACCGAACTCGACGTCGTCGAGGGCATGCAGTTCGATCGCGGTTATCTCTCGCCATATTTCGTGACCAACGCCGAGAAGATGCGCGTGGAACTGGAGGATCCCTATATCCTCATCCACGAGAAGAAGCTCGGCAAACTGCAGGCTATCCTGCCGATCCTGGAGGCAGCGGTGCAGACCGGGAAACCGTTGCTGATCATCTCCGAAGACGTCGAAGGCGAAGTGCTGGCGACGCTCGTCGTCAACAGGCTGCGAGGTGGCCTCAAGATTGCGGCCGTCAAGGCTCCCGGCTTCGGCGACCGCCGCAAGGCCATACTGGAAGACATTGCCATCCTGGCGGACGGCCAGACAATCTCCGAGGATCTGGGCATCAAGCTTGAGAACGTCACGCTCGATATGCTTGGCCGCGCCAGGCGGGTGCTGATCGAGAAGGACTCGACCACAATCATTGACGGCTCCGGCGACAAAGCCTCCATCCAGGCGCGCGTCAGCCAGATCAAGGCGCAGATCGAGGAGACGGCGTCCGACTACGACAAGGAAAAGCTGCAGGAGCGGCTGGCGAAACTCGCCGGCGGCGTCGCAGTCATTCGCGTCGGCGGCGCGACCGAGCTTGAAGTGAAGGAAAAGAAGGATCGCATCGACGACGCCCTGAACGCTACGCGCGCGGCGGTCGAGGAGGGCATCGTTCCCGGCGGCGGAGTGGCGCTACTACGGGCAAAATCGGCCCTCGTCGGTCTCACCGACGAGAACGCCGACGTAGCGGCAGGCATCTCGATCGTGCGCCGGGCACTGGAAGCACCAATCCGCCAGATCGCCGACAATGCCGGCGTCGAGGGTTCGATCGTTATCGGAAAACTTATCGACGGCAGCGATCACAATCAGGGGTTCGACGCGCAGACGGAAACCTATGTCGACATGATCAAAGCCGGCATTGTCGATCCCGCCAAGGTCGTGCGGACAGCCTTGCGGGACGCAAGCTCGATCGCGGCTCTTCTGATCACCGCCGAAGCCATGATCGCCGATATTCCCGAGAGGGAGTCTCGCCAAGGCACCGGAAACGGCGCCATGGGCAGCAGTATGGGATACTGAGAGCAGTGCCTGAACCGTTCGGCCCGGTGGTCAGGCGGCGAAACGCGAACAACGCCGGAGGGGGAGCCTTCCAATGGCCATGCAGAACAGCAGCAAGACGTCAATCACCCAGCAATTCAACAGCTACAAGCCATCCAAAGCGATCCTCGTATGGGCGTGCGCCGCGACGGCGGCCGCAACGATGATCGAAGGCTTCAACTGGGGCGGCTGGGTGACAGGCGGCACGTCTCGCACGGTGGCAGCGGCCGCGGCCGACATCGCGCGCGGTGAACTGGCATCCGCCATATGCGTCGAGCGGTTCAACGCCGCGCCGGACGCGGCCGCACAACTGCTCGAGTTCGAGGCAATCACCGACGGTTACAAGAAGCGTCAATTCGTAAAGGCCGGCGGTTGGGCGACGATGCCGGGCCAGACCTCACCCAACAGCCGCAGCGTTCAAGGTTGCACCACCGCTCTGGCCATCTGAGCGCAAAATCTGAAAAGCGCTCCCGTGTTCGTTTGGAGCGCTTCAATCTGCCAGATCAGGAGAACGTCAAATGATCCGTTTCGAGAGAAAGCCCGACCCGCAGCCCTCGCTGAAGGAAGCCGAAACCAATCGTACCAAGCAAATAAGCGAAGCCGCGAAGGAAGAGAACAAGAAATCGGACACAACGGGAGCGCGGCGTCGCGCGCCTCAAGCGGCTGATGACGACCGGCTCATTTGAGAGCATATTGGACGCCACGGCCTGTTTCTCATTGGGCCCGCCCGAATGGCGGGTCGGCTTCATCAAATTCAACGTCAAAAGGATCGCATCGATGGCTAAAGGACAAGTGAGAGGCAACCGCGAGGCGCGGAAGCCGAAAAAGGAAAAGGCGCCGGTGAAGGTAGAGACGAGCTTCACCAATCAGCTCAAGAATGCCGAGAAGAGCAGCCCACAGGGTGGTAAACACAAAGGTTGAGCCCAAGGGACCGGCGGGGGCGCTGGAAGACTTCGGATCCGCGTGCAACGGCTATTTTGGCGCTGCGGCCGCGGTTTCGCCCGGCGGCAAGATCCTAAACATAAAGGTTGATACCTTTTCCCCTGGCTTGAACGGGCCCGGCACCTGATGACTTACCGGCTTCAGGCTTTGAAGGAATGCTGCAATTGCGCTTGCGTCTTCTTTTGTGAGTTGCGCAAATGCGTGCCACGGCATGATCGGCGCCAGCATGCGGCCGTCGGGGCGCTGCCCGGTCTGAATGGCAGTCACAATCTGCTCCCTGGTCCAGCTGCCGATGCCGGTCTCCTTGTCGGGCGTGATGTTGCGGCCGATGAAAACACCCTCTCCGGGAATTTCGAAGCCTACATCCGACCCGCCGAGAAAGCGTGAGCTGTCGGGTTTTCCAAAAAAGTATCCCGGTGTGTGGCAGTCGTTGCAGCCGCCGATCGTGACGAGATATTCCCCCCGCGCAATTTCGGGATCGTCGGCAGCAGCGGCCCCGAGCGGCTGTAGCCCAAAAGCATAGGTGGCGAAACATGCGAACCCGATGCCCAACCGAAACATGCTTGCCTCCTTGAGGTTCGCTGCTGAAGCAAACTGAATATCATAACGGAGTTGACCTATATATTAGCCATTTTGAATTATCGGGAGATCGCCGAACCTCTATGTGGTTCAGCCTGACGGAGGTCGCACCATTCGGCGACGACCTTCTCGGAAAGTGCGGCCGGTAGAGCGCTCCTGGCCAGCGCCCTGCAGCACCTTTGCGACAACAAATTGCGATGCCGCAGGCTAATGCTGCTGGCCAATATGCGAAAAGAGCGACTGCTTCAATTGCTGGCGTACCTCATCAGGCTGCTTCGACAGCGCCGTCGCAATTGTTCTAAGCTCCCGCCTTAGCCCATAGAGCTGATCCAGCAGCGCAAGTATGATTGGCACAGCGTCATCGTTGACGTTCATGTCGCGCCGGAGCTCACAAACCAGGCGGATTCGAGCGACGTCGAGGTCGTCAAATGAGAGCCCGCTCTCGCCTTGAGCCGGCACGATCCAGCCACTGTGCACCCACTGGCGCAGCTGTTTGAGAGTTACAGCGTCGCACTGTTCAAGGACTTGCCTCTCCGACAATTTCATGTGGCCCTCCGTAGAGCTTCGCGCGGGTCATAAGCGTGGCTCTGCCGCCACGTTTCCATGAAACGCTCGAGATCGGGTTCGGTCGCATTCGGCATAACGACCTTCAGCGTGACACGCTGATCCCCGGCGGGGCCGTTTTGAGACTTCACACCTTTGCCCCTGAGACGCAGGATGTCGCCCGTATTTGAACCCTTGGGGATGGTCATCGATACGCGCCCGGAAATCGTCGGCACTTCGATTTTTGCACCAAGTACGGCTTCATAGAGCGTAATCGGCAGATCCATTTCGATGTCGTTGCCTTCACGACGGAAGACAGGGTGAGAACGGACGCTGATTTCGATCAAGGCATCGCCGGGTTCCCCGCCAGCAATCCCCGGTGTCCCCTTGCCCCTCAGCCTGAGCGTGCTGCCGTCACGTGTGCCGGCGGGAATGGCCAAGTCGAGCGTGTTCCCGTCGGGAAAGGTGATGCGGCGTCGGGCGCCGTTTGCCGCGTCCTGGAACTCGATTTCGAGGTGATAATGTCGGTCCTGCCCACGCGCCTTGAAACGAGCCCCTGCCCCGCCCCGCCCGAAAACATCCGCGAAGATGTCCGACACATCTTCGAATTCACCGGTTCCGCCCGCTGCCCCATACCGCCGCGCGTGGTCTGCATCGGCGTAGTGCCTGTAAAAGTGCTGCTGCGGCCGTTCTGCCCCCGACGCATCGATCTCGCCCCGGTCGAACCGGGCCCGCTGCTCGGGATCGCTCAGCAAATGGTGGGCTGCGGAAAGCGCCTTGAATTTGGCTTCCACCTCCTTGTCGCCTGGATGCAGATCCGGATGCAGCTCCTTTGCGCGCTTGCGGTAGGCTTTGCGGATCTCATCCGGTTTGGCGGTACGCGGAACGCCGAGTATCTGATAGGGATCATCAGTCACCGATTACCTCCACCAATTGACGTGCACGTCGACTGCGCGGCTGCGGCAAGCTGCGCGTCAACATCTTCGGGCCTCTGCTCGCTAGACTTCCTTTGAAATCTGCACCAGCGCGGTTTCCAGTTCGCTGTCCAGAAACGGCTTCGTGAGCAAGGGGATGTTCGAGTACTTTGTATCCAGGCCTTTGCTGCCATAGCCCGTGGCAAAAATGAAGGGTACGTTGCGTTCCGCCAGAACGTCCGCGACGGGATAACTGGGCTCCCCGTCCAGATTGACGTCGATGATGGCGATGTCGAACTGACCTTTCCGGGCGATATCGAGCGCCTCCTGCATCCGAGAGGCTATAGCGACGACCTCATGCCCGAGGTCGCCTAGACTATCTTCAATCAGCATGGCGATCATGGATTCGTCTTCGACCACGAGTACCCGAAGTCTGCGCTCTGTCATGCGTCAGGCCTGTAGAAGCTTGAACGTCATGCCAGTGGCGCCTCGATGTGAAAGCGCACGCCGTTCGGCGCAAACACAAGATCGACCTTGCCGCCGAGTTCGCGAGCCAAAGCACGTTCGAGCAGCCGGGTGCCAAAACCCGTCCGCGCTGGGACTTTGACAGATGGACCACCAATCTCCTCCCATTGTAGATGCAGGTGAGATACGCTCTCACTATCGCTGACATGCCAGCTGACCTTGATGAGACCGCCGTCGTTCGTGAGCGCCCCGTATTTTGCAGCATTCGTGCAAAGCTCATGAAAAGCCATCGACAAGGCCAATGCCATTTTCGGCCGCAACCGGATTGGCGGACCGGAGGCCTCAACACGCTGCTGGGGTTCCACGCAGATTGGATTGATCGTCGCGTGAAGGACCTCTTGAAGATCCGCACCCTGCCAGCTCTCCCGAGTAAGCACGTCGTGCGCCCTCGCCAATGCGACGAGCCGGCTTTGGAACCGGCCAAAATCCTGGCTTGCATTTACACCACGGAAGGTTTGCGCAGCCAGCGACTGAACCGTGGCAAGCGTATTCTTCACGCGGTGGTTCAGTTCGTTGATTAGGAGCTTGCGGTGTTCTTCGCTGCGTCGCCTTTCTGTAATATCGCGCGCGATCTTTGACGCGCCGACGACGCGACCGCGGGCGTCTTTCAAAGGGGAAACCGTCAAGGACACATCGATCACAGTTCCGTCCTTTCGAATCCGTACCGTCTCATAATGGTCGATGTGCTCGTCTCGCCGAATTCTCTCAAGAATGCCGGGCTCCTCGTCCTGGCGGTCGGGCGGAATGAGGATGTTTATAGGCTTTCCAATCACTTCCTCGGCGCTATAGCCGAACAGGCGCTCGGCACCTCTATTCCAAGTCTGGATGATGCCTTGCGTGTCCTTGCTTACGATCGCATCGTCCGAGAACCTGACAATGGCCGCGAGCCGCTCTGCGTATTCCGCAGCCTTCTCGCGATCGGAGATGTCCACCAGCATGTTGACCGCCCCAACGAGATTGCCGGCGACATCATGCAGCGGAGTGGGATAGGGTATGAACGGTACACGGGTCCCATCCGGCCGTTCGGCCACGGCTTGTTCGCCACGGACCGGTCGGTCTTCTTTGAGCGCCACGGCCATTGGACATTGGTCGTGCGGCAGGTAGGTCCCGTCCGGTCTATAGAGACGCCAGGTGACACACCATTTATCTCCAATCTGTGGGGTGCGGCCGGCCATCTCGACAGCCGCCTTATTGAAGAAAGTGATGCGACCTTCGGCATCTGTGGTGTAGACGGCGGCGGGCAGCGCCTCGAGCAAATCACGCATATGCTGTTCGCTTTCGCGAAGCCGGTCGTCCATGTGTTTCGCATCGGTGACGTCAAGCAGAACCCGCACGCCATAACGGAACCGACCAACGTGATCGCGGACAGTCGAACTGTAAACATCGAGATAAACGACCGTACCGTCGGGCTTCACGGCACGTTTGCGAATTGCATAGGTATCAATCTCTCCGTTGACCTGCCGCGCATAGGAGCGGGCTTCCTCACCGCGGTCATCCTCATGCGTATAGTCGAGGAACGTCATAGTCAGGAGTTGTTCGCGCGAGCGGCCCAGCATGGTGCAGAATGCGTCATTCACCCGCAGAAGGCGGCCATTCGCATCGGATTCGGCGATCCCGATCGTCGCCGCCTGGTAGGTGGCTGAAAGGCGTTCCTCGCTCTCACGTCGTGCGTCTTCCGATTCGTACAGGCTGGTAACATCGGTCGTGAAGCATCGGGTGTTGACGAATTTTCCGTCATCGAAGCGGCTGTTGGATGTGATCAGCACATGCTTGATCGAGCCATCGCGTGCGCGCAAGCGGGCGGGATAGCGATCGAGTTTTTTGCCACAGGACAGGCGGTCAAGAATGTCGCCGATGACAGGCGGATCTGCGTGAAATTCAGCGATGTGCCGGCCTACATACTCGTCCGCCGTATATCCGAGGAGCTCCAGCTCTGCCTTGTTCGCCCGCAGGATGATGCCCGCGGCGCTGACGATGTGCAGCCCGATCGCGCTGTTCTCGAAGAAGTCCTCCAGGTCCTTGCTCTTGCGGATGACCTCCGCTTCGATCCGCTTCTGTTGCGAAATATCCTGGAAGCAATTGATCGCTCCTTGAATTTCTCCCCGATGATCTCGGAGGGGGCGAATGTTCACGAGCGCAAAAATGCGGGATCCGTCGGGCCTTTCGATAATCACTTCCGCGTTGCGCGTGGAGACACCGTTCTTGACCGCCTTAGCCATAGGGCAGTCCTGATGCTCCAAGAGCGCGCCGTCCGGAAGGAAAAGACGTTCGGACCCACAAAACCGCTCTCGCGGTGCGCTGAGCGATGGCTGTCTACCCCAAAGCTCGGCTGCCTCCGCGTTGTAGCGCACGAGCCATCCCTCGTGATCACAGACATAAACGGCTCCCGGGATAGCATCGAGCGCAGTTGGAGCTGACGTGATCAGCGCTTCGTATTCGGTCAGTACGCGACCGGTAAGCGGAAATTCTTCGACATTCGACATGAAAACAAGTCCCTCGCGGCTCTTCAAGGGATCGATTTAATCTCAGCCGGAGTCATGGAGGGACAACTCTGCTCGACGCGCGACCCCAGGTGCGCAAAATTGCTTAACCGACACCAACGCACCGGACGTGGTTTTGTTCCCGACATTTTTGACGCGCACATTCTCGGACCGGCCATCTCATCCCGGCAGACCGTTGACCGGCCCCATTTCCTCTCGATGCAGCGGCGCCACACGAATGGGCAACCTATCGAAAGCTCACATCTAGACCGCGGCGCTTTAGAGATCTACAGTCGAGCTTCTGTGAGCCTGAAATTGCATCAGGTCCAGCCCTTCGCATCGCCCACCGCAATGAATTGCGGTCGGGCCCGCGCTTCAGCCCTCAATAAACGCAATCTCACCGTTCAAGCGGGAGGAGTTTCCATGGCCACTGCCCAATGCGCCTGCGGCGCTCTAAGATTGATGCTTAACGAACCGCCACAATTGACCGCGCTGTGTCACTGTTTCGCCTGTCAGCGAAGAACTGGTGCACCTTTCAGCGCCAATGCGTTCTACTCTATCGACTGTGTCGAAATATCTGGAGTGTCTACAGAATACATTCGTACTGCCGAGAGCGGTCGCAAGGTCCGGATGCATTTTTGCCCAAGCTGCGGCTCGACCCTCTATTGGAAAGCCGATGCTTCGCCGTCCTGGATCGGGGTGGCGGTAGGGTCATTTGCCGACCCGAACTTCGCCCCACCTGCCATGTCAGTATTCGAGCAATCGAAACATAAGTGGGTGCAGCTCGATGAAACGGTAGAGCAATTCCAGAGCCTTCCAATCGGGCAGCAGGAATTGACACGGGGAGGCTAGAGCCGGTGGGGGCGCACGAACTTTCCACGCGCTGCAGACGCTCTGCTCACCGCTGAAAGCGACGGCCCGCGGCTCACCAATCTGCTGCTCTCTAGCCGCCGCCTGAAACGATCCGAAGCACCAGTGGATGAGGTTTCTGATTCATCGGTGGTGCCAAGGAATTACCACGGTAAGTCCAGCCGCCTGGAACGGGCTCGCGCGTCGCGGCGATAAATCCCCTGGAGGCGGCAATGGCGGCTATATATCCGTCGGGCGTCGGAAATCCCTTGCCGGCGGCTCGAGCATAGACAGCTCCGATTTCGAACAGCAGTTCGGCCAAGGTCACACTGGCCAGATAACGGGTTTCAGCGACCTGCTCGTTTGACCAGGAGCGCACGGCCGGATCGGCGGCCGGTTTCATCGCCTCGGAGACGACATTCGTATCGAGGACAATCATTCAAATCTCATCGGCTGCGCAGGCGCCTTGTCACGTACCTCGTCGAACACTGCGAAATCGTCATTGGTCAGGCCCAGTCGCCGGCCGAGCTCAGCCAGGGCATCGCCCATGCGAACGCGTTGCTCGGGCTTCACTGCACTTTCCAAAATCTCCCGCACTTCCGCCTCGGTGCTGCGGCCGTGCATCGCCGCTCTCACGCGCAGTGCGCGATGCACTTCATCTGGCACATTCCGAACCGTCAGGATCGCCATAGTCAAACCCTCGCATTCGCTTTCAATGATAGCAATCAAGTTCCTTTGCAGTCACGTTGCAAATTTGGAAGACAGGGCTTTACGCTGGACTAGAGAATTTCCGCTTTCCCGGAATTTCTCTAGACGGCTGGCACCAATCTCATCCGATGCCCGGGCGCGATCTCGACGAGTTCGGAGGGCGGGGGCGCGGAAAAGACGTCCGGTGGCGTGCTGCCGTCAAGTGCGAAGCGGCGACCGGCAGGAAGCGGCACATCGGCAAAGTGGTCTTTCGTCCGCGGGTTCAGCGCCGCATCCGGATCGGGAATGGCAGCGATGAGCCGGCGCGTATAGGGATGGGCGGGCCTTTCGAAGATCTCCCGCCAGCCGCCCTCCTCCACGACCTGTCCGAAGAACATAACCAGCACCCGGTCGCTCATATGCTCCACCACGCTCAGGTCGTGGCTGATCATCAGGTAGGCGAGGCCGAGCTTTTCCTGCAGGTCCAGCAGCAGGTTGATGATCTGTGCGCGGATCGACACGTCGAGGGCGGATACCGGTTCGTCCAGCACGACGATTTCCGGTTCGAGGATGAGGGCGCGGGCAATGCCGATGCGCTGGCGTTGGCCGCCGGAGAACTCGTGCGGATAGCGGCTCGCCTGGTCGGGCGTCAGCCCCACATTGGCGAGCATGATCTCGATCCGGTCGGCGATCTCCGATGCGGCCGTGATGCCGTGCAGCCTGAGCGGCGCAGCGAGTGAGGTGCGTACCGACTGGCGCGGGTTCAGCGAGGCGTAGGGGTCCTGGAAAACCATCTGCACCGCCTTGGCGCGCTGCATACGTCCGGGCGCACCCGGCCCGGTGAGCGGCTGACCGCGGTAGCGGATCGTGCCTTCGGTCGGCTCCTGAAGACCGAGAATCGAGAGCGCCGTGGTGGATTTGCCGCAACCGGATTCGCCGACGATCGACAGGCATTCGCCCTTGGCGAGCGAGAAGCCGATGCCGTTGACGGCATGCAGCATGCGCCGCCCGGTTCCGAGCAGCCCTCCGCCGGCAACGGAAAAGCGCACATGCAGGTCGTCCACCTCCAGCAGAGGGTCGGTCATGGCTGCCCCCTCTCTTCCGCGCTGCGCGGCGCGATGAAGCGGGTCTCGGTGAGCTTCGAGCGGTCGGCAATGATGCTGTCGATGTCGACCAGCCGTTGGCGGCCGTGCAGACCGCGGCTGCCGAAGCGCGGCAGGGCGCCGAGGAGCCCACGGGTGTATTCGTGCCGGGGTGCGGCGAAAAGCGCGCGTGTCTCGTTCTCCTCGACGAGGCAGCCGGCATACATGACGCCGACCCGCTGGCAGATGCTGGCGATCACGCCGAGATCGTGGCTGATGAAGAGAACCGCCGTACCGCGCTCCGCGCAGAGTTCCTTGATCAGGCGCAGCACCTCGGCCTGCACGGTGACGTCGAGCGCCGTGGTCGGCTCGTCGGCGATCAGGAGGTCCGGATTGCAGGCGAGCGCCATGGCGATCATCACGCGTTGGCGCAAGCCCCCCGACATCTGGTGCGGATAGTTGCGCGCACGCCGGTCGGGATTTGGCACGCGCACGCTGGCGAGCGCGTCGACCGCGAGTTTCTGCGCCTCGTCCCAGCTCTTTGCCTGATGCAGCACGAACATCTCGGCGATCTGCCGGCCGATGGTCGAGAGCGGATTCAATGCCGTCATCGGCTCCTGAAAAATCATGGCGATGCGGTTGCCGCGCAGGCGCCGCATCTCGCGCTTAGGCAGCGCCAGCAGATTCTGCCCCTTGAACAGGATCTCGCCGCCGCAAACGGCGAGCGGCTTCTTGAGAAGCCCCATGACGGCGAGCGAAGTCACCGACTTGCCCGAGCCGGACTCACCGACGAGACCATAGGCCTCGCCCGGCATGATCTGGAAGGAGACTCCTTTGAGGAGCGGACGATTGACGGAGCGGCCGACCGCGACGCCCAGGTGGAGTTCCTTGATGTCCAGAAGCGCGGTCATGGGGTGCGCGTCCTCATATGCGGGTCGAGACTGTCGCGCAGGCCGTCGCCGAGAAGGTTGAAGCCGAGCACCGAAAGGAAGATGGCAAGGCCGGGGAAGATGGCCACCCAGGGCGCGAGCTGGATGAGCTGGCGCGCATCCGTCAGCATCGAGCCCCAGCTCGGGAACGGCGGCTGGATGCCGAGGCCCAGAAAGGAGAGCGCGGCTTCCGAAAGCACCGCCGAGCCCATGCCGAGCGTCGCCATGACGAGGATCGGTCCCATCATGTTGGGCAGGATCTGCGTGAACATGATGCGCAGGTCCCCGTAGCCGAGCGTCTGCGCCGCCTGCACATAGCCCAGCGACTTCAGGGAAAGTGTGGAAGAGCGGGCGATGCGGCAGGTCCAGCTCCAGTTGGTGAGACCGAGCGCGATGAGCAGCGACGGCAGGCCGGGACCCAGCACCGCCATCACCGCCAGCGCGAAGATCAGCGAGGGAATGGCGAGCATGACGTTCGTGAAGCCATTCACCAGATCGTCCCACCAGCCGCCCCAGTAACCGGCGGTCATGCCGAGCGTGACGCCGATGATCGAGTTGATCACCTGCGAGACGATGCCGACCGTCAGCGAGATCTGCGCGCCGTAGAGGATGCGGGTGTAGACGTCCCGCCCCTGCCCGTCCGTGCCGAACCAGAAGGTGGCGTCCGGCGGCAGTTCGGAGTTCATCAGGTCCGCGTCGAGCACGGGGTCGAAGGGCGCAATCCACGGGGCGAGGATGCCGGCGAGGATCACCAGCGTCGTCAGTCCGGCACCGAGCCAGAAATTGAAGCCGAGGCGCATTCCCGTCACTCCTGCTTGATGCGCGGATCGATCGCGGCATAGATCAGATCGACGGCCGTGTTGATGACCAGGAACCAGAGCACGATGACGAGGATCGTGCCCTGCACCACGGGAATGTCGCGGCTCGCCACGCTATCGACCAGAAGCGAACCGATGCCGGGCCAGGCGAAGAGCTTCTCGATCACGACAGCCTGGCCGATCAGCGAGCCGAATTGCAGGCCGACGGTCGTGACGATCAGCACCAGCGCGTTGCGCGCCACATGCCAGCGCACCACCTTGGCCTCGCTCATGCCCTTGGAATGGGCGGTGCGGATGAAGTCGGCGTTGAGGACATCGAGGACGCCGGCCCGCGTGGTGCGCGCGAGAAGTGCAAGGGGCGTGACCCCGAGCGTGACGGCTGGCAGGATCAGGTTCCGGAAGGACCCGTCGCCGTAACCGAAGCTCGGCAACCAGTTCAGCTGCAGAGCGAAGAGATACATCATCAGGAGACCCAGCCAGAACTGCGGCATCGAGAGGCCGGACACCGCCCCGATCATGGTCACCGTATCGAGCACCGAGCCGGGCCTCAGCGCAGCAATGAAGCCGAGCGGCACACCGACGACGAGGGCGAAGATCATGGCGGCGAGTGCCAGTTGCAGCGAGGCCCACATACGGTCGTTGATGAGGTCGATCACCGGCTGACGGGTGCGGAAACTGGTGCCGAGATCGAATTGCGCGAGGTCCGTGACATAGGTCACGAAGCGCTCCATCAACGGCTTGTTCAGCCCGAATTCCTCGTTGAGGCGGGCGATCATCTGGGGGTCGGCGGCGCGTCTGCCATCGGCGAAGAGGCTTGCGGCGAAGGTCCCTGGTACGACGCTGAAGATGACGAAGATGAGCAACGCCACCACCACGACCGTGGGTATGATCTGCAGGACGCGGCGCAGGGTAAAACGAAGCATGAGCGGTCCCGTTCTGGCCGCCCGTACGGGCGGCGACAATCGATAAGGGGGCAGCCGCAGCTACCCCCTCCCCCTCAAGGTCTTACTGGCGCGATGACGGTGCCGTCTCGTCGATCCAGATTTCGTCATAGGGCTGGATCGCCAGTTCCGTGGCGTTCGGAACGAGGCCGTGGATCCACGGCTGGTAGGCCATCACCGCCTTGTTGTAGTTGAAGAACCAGACCGGAGCGTCGTCCTGCACGATGTTGTTGGCCTGGCGCAGGAGCTCGTTCTGCTTGGCCGGATCGCGTTCCTGCTGTGCCGCCTCGTAGAGCTTGTCGAATTCCGGGTTTGCATAGCTGGTGTAGTTGCAGGCCGATTGCGCCGTCTTCGAATAGTAGCAACGCAGCGCGTTCAGCGGGTCGGGGCCGGAGAGGTTCGACCAGATGAAGGCCTGGAAGTTGTTGGTCGTCACCGCCTCGCCAAGCGTGGAGCTTTCGACCGGCTTCGGCTTCACGGTGACGCCGACCTTCTTCAGCATCGGCAGGATGGCTTCGACGATCGGCACGCCCCAGCTTTCGTTCGGGCTCGCCGTCACCTCGAATTCGAAGCCGTCGGCATAGCCGGCCTCGGCGAGCAACGCCTTTGCCTTCTCCGGATCATAGGCGTAGGGCGCCTTGTCCTTGTCGAAGGCGGGCGAGGAAATCGGCAGCCAGCCGGAGGCCGGGTAGGCCTTGTTCTTGACGAGGCGCTCGATGATCAGCGGCGCATTGATGGCATGGTTGATCGCCTGGCGCACCCGCTTGTCCTTGAAGGGCTCGAAAGCGGGGTTGAAGCCGATGTTGCGGGTATACACCTCGGCAACTTCCAGAAGGTGATCCTTCAGCCCCTCCTCGCCCTGATAGGCCTGGTACTGGGTGGGGCCGAGGATCGACACGTCGATTTCCTTGTTGCGGAAAGCGACGTCGCGCGCGGCGTCCTCGGCCATCAGCACGATGTTGATGCGGTCCAGATAGGGCCTGCCCTCCTCGTAGTACTTGTCGAATTTTTCCACGACAACCTGCGAACCGGGCACGTGCTCCTTGAACACGAAGGCGCCGAGGCCGACCGGATTCTTGCCGAAGGTCGATTCGTCCTCGACATTCGAAGGGTAGATGACCGTCGTGTTCTGCATCAGCGGGAAGCCGGGGTTGATCGTACCGGTATAGGTGATCTCCAGCGTATGGTCATCGATCTTCTTCAGCCCCGAAATCTCGTCGGCCTTGCCGGCGATATAGTCCTCGGCGCCCTTGATGACGGCGATGAAGCTTGCGCCGGGGAAGGCGTTTTCCGGGTTGGCGATGCGCTTGTAGCTGTAGATGATGTCGTCGGCCGTCAGCGGCTTGCCGTTGTGGAACACGGCGTTTTTACGCAGGTGGTAGGTGTGGACCCTGCCGTCCTCGGAAACCTCCTCCGAGGAAGCCAGTTCCAGGACGGGCTTGTTCTGGTTCGAATCCCAGCTGTAGAGCGCACGGTGGATGGCCTGCGTGATGAATTCTTCCTGCGTGTTGGGGCTCGACTGCACGTCAAGCGTGGCGAAGCTCGAGCCGTAGGGTGCGGTAAAGACGAGCGTACCGCCATGGCGCTCGCCCGCGGCAAGCGCCCCGGCAGCCACGCCGAGGCTGAGCATTGCGGCCAGTGTCAATCTCTTCAGCATTTCGTTCTCCCTCTCGTGCCGTTCTCGGCATCGTTTCGCAGTCCGGCAGGCCGTCAGCGCGCATCATGGACGACGCGGCCCGCAAGCAGGGTCAGCACGCACTTTGTGTCCGAAAGGATGGTTTCGGGCGCGGCGGCCAGAAGGTCGTTGTCGAAGACGGCGATGTCCGCCCACTGACCGCGCACGAGCCGCCCTTTCACCCCCTCGGCTTTCTGCGAATAGGCGCCGTATTCCGTATAGGCCTGCAATGCCTCCTCGCGGCTCAGCCGTTCGGATGCCTCCAACACCGTGCCCCTGCCCGTCTGGCGCGTGAGCATCGCGTGCAGGTTCGGGAACGGATCCGGCGAGCAGACCGGGGAATCCGAGCCGGTCGACGGTTTCAGGCCCATGCGCATCCAGGTGCCGATCGGGTAGGATGACCGGCCGCGCTCCTCCCCGAGCACGGATATGTAGCTGTCGCCGAAATCGTGGATGAAGGCCATCTGCGGCGCAGGCAGAATACCGGCTGCCTTCATGCGTGCATTCTGATCCGGTGTGGAAAAGCCGCAATGCTCGACGCGATGGCGGCGATCGGGATCGGGATTTGCGGCAAGCGCCTTCTCGTAGGCCGTGATGAGCTGCTCGATCGCGCCGTCGCCGATGGCGTGGCAGACCATCTGATAGCCGCGGTCGTGGCACGCCTTGACGACCGCCTCGACCTCCGCATCCGGCAGCATCTGCACGCCGATATTGTCCGGCTCGCCCCTGTAGGGCCTCGTCATCCAGGCGGTGCGCCCGCCAGCCGAGCCGTCGAGGAAGACCTTGACGCCGCCGACGCGTAGCATGTCGTCACCGGCGCCGGAAAGAAGGCCCGCGCGCCAGCAATCGTCGACGATGGAAACGCCGGGATCGCCGAGCAGGGTCAACCAGACGCGCACCGGCAGCCGGCCGGAAAGCTTGGCCATCTCATAAGCCTGGATTTCGGCAAAACCGGAGACCTGCCCCACGGCCGCATCCATGCAGCTGGTGATGCCGAAGGAGAGCAGATATCGCCCTGCCCGCTCGATACCGTCGATCAGGTCCTCGGTCGTTGCCGCCGGCATGGCGGCCCTGACGAGGCTCTGGGCGTTTTCCGCCAGGAAGCCGTTCAGCCGGCCCTCCGTGAGGCCGATTACGCCGCCTTCCGGCACGGCCGTCGCCTCGGTGATGCCGGCAAGCTCCAGAGCGCGGGAGTTGGCGACCGAGACATGGCCGCAGGCCCGTGTCAGCAGGACCGGGTGATCGGGGGCCACGCGATCGAGATCGTCGCGCGTCGGGTGCCGCCCCGTGTCGAGCTTGACCTGGTCATAGCCGCGGGCGCGCACCCAACCGCCCTTCGGCGTCGTGGCTGTGCGGTCGGAAATCCGGCCCAGCAGGGCGGCAAGCGTCGGCGCGCTGGCGGGCGTCGCGTCGACCCAGCCCATGGCCATGCCGGTTGCGATGAGATGCAGGTGGTTGTCGATGAGGCCGGGGGTGGCGAAGCGGCCTTCGAGATCGATGACTTCGGTGTGCGGCCCCTTCAGGCCCGAAATGTCCGCATCGCTGCCGGTTGCGAGAACCTTGCCTTGCCACACGGCGAGAGCCTCGCTGATGCCCTCCTCCCGACCGCGCCAGATCCGGCCATTGATGAGGATAAGATCGGCTTCTATTCCGAGCGCCATTCGCAACTCCCCCTGTCGGTCCCGGACAAGCCGGCACCTATTTCCTCCAGACGCAACGTGGAAGGTTGCAGTTGGCTTGGCCAATTCGCTTTTGGCAACAACCCATGCAGAATCGACATACCTATTTCGATTGAATGACTTATGATCGGCCGCAGCACGCGTGCAGCGAAGGAAGCGGATATGGAGATCAAGTGGCTGGAGGATTTCGTGACGCTTGCCGACACGTCCAGCTTCTCGCGCGCGGCCGAGCTGCGCAACGTGACCCAACCCGCCTTCAGCCGCCGGATCAAGCAGTTGGAGAGCTGGCTGGGCGCGACGCTCATCAGCCGCGCGACCATGCCGGCCGAACTCACGCCCGCGGGGCGCAATTTCCTGCCCGTGGCACAGGAAGCGATCCGCACCTTCTACGCGGCGCGCGAAGTGCTGCGTCTCCCGCACGAGCCGGGCCTCATCCGCTTTGCCGCGCTGCATACGCTGACGGTCACCTTCTTTCCGCGCTGGCTGAAGGCGCTGGAAGCGGCGGGTGGATCATTCAGCACCTCGCTCATTCCGGACCGCGGCGGAATCGAAGCGAACCTCGACGCACTCGTTGGAGATGAGGCGGATTTCTTCCTGACCTATGCGCATCCGGAAGTGCCGTTTCATCTCGATAGCGGGCAGTTTTCCGCGCTGACCGTCGCCCATGACCGGCTGATCCCGCTGGTCGCGGCGGAGATCGTGCTGTCCGGCGATGCGCAGCCGGGACTGAACCTCCTCGACCGCGCCATCGCGCAGCCGCGGCTCGCCATCCCTTATCTCAGCTACGGCTTCAATTCCTTCTTCGGGGTCGCCCTGTCGCGCCTGCTGCTGCGCCGCCCGCCTTTCCGGCGCCGTACGACGCACGAAAACACGATCAGCGCCGGCCTGATGAACATGGCGGTGACGGGCGCGGGCGTATGCTGGCTGCCGGAGAGCCTGGCCCGCGAGGAAATCGATGCGCGCCGCCTCGTGCCTGCCTCTGCCGACGAGGGTTGGAACCTCGACCTCGAGATCCGCCTTTACCGCCACGCAGCGAGCCGCAACCGCAAGGTCGAGGAACTATGGGCGACGGCGCAGCGGCTCCTGGAACCCGCACCGGCCTGATCAGACCTTAGCGAAGATCATGGGGACGGGTTCTCCTTCAGCCAGTCGGCAAGGCAGGGATAGATGCGGCCGTTGCGCGCCAGCATGGCGGAGGCCATGCAGAGCGCGTTCAGGACCGCCTCCTGCGTCGTCTCGGCGGCGGCGCGGAAGGCGATGTCGATGTGGCCGTCGGCGAGCCGCACCTGCGTGGCGAACGGCGCGGCGGGTTCATGGTCCACCGGGTCGGCGGTGGTGAAACAGAGGGCGACATCGCCGCTGCCATGGCCCCAGAAGGCACCGAGCCGGGCAAGGCCCGCGCCGGCGCGCCGCGCGACCCGCTGCAATTGGCGATCTGCCAAGGGAAGATCGGTCGCCATGACGACGATGACGGAGCCGCGCTCGGGATCGGCCGGCGCTCGCGGATCGGGCCGGCGCCCGTCCGGCAGGACGAGGTCTCCCGCCGCGCCGAAATTGGCAAGGACCAGCGTGCCGAGCGTGAAGTCGCGCTTGCCGATCCGCATGCGCCGCGAGGCCGTGCCGATGCCGGCCTTGAATCCGAAGGCGGTCATGCCGGAGCCGGCGCCGACCGCACCCTGCTCCACCGGCCCCGTGCGCGCGGCGTCCAGCGCCGCCTCCGCGTCGGCGGGCCTTACGGCCAGCGCCTGAATGTCGCTGATGCTGCCGTCATTGCACTCGCAGACCAGCGCATTGACCGTCGAGGTCCTTCGCCCGATCTCCGGATTGGCGGCGATGGCGCGGCGGACCAGCGCTTCGGTGCAGGCGGCAACGCCGAAGGTGTTGGTGAGCAGGATCGGCGTCTCGATCGTGCCGAGTTCGGCCACCTGCATCAGCCCCGCCGATTTGCCGAAGCCGTTGATGACCTCCACCGCCGCCCGCGGCTTCACGCGGAAGACGTCGCCTGCATGCGGGAGGATCGCCGTGACCCCGGTGAAGAGGCCCTCGCCGCGCAGCGACCGGTGGCCGACCGAAACGCCCGCTACGTCCGTAATGGCATTGCCCGGCCCCGGTTCCAGCCTGCCCTGCGGGATCAGCTTCAGTTCGCGTGCGGTCTTCATATCGCCCCTCCCTGCATCGCTTTTTCTGGTTCAGTGAACCAGTCAACGGATCTAGACCATTTCAACGTTTCATAGAACACTGAAATGCTCTAACCGTTTGATCCAACGCACTTCCGGACGGAAAACCGTTACACACTTTTCCTGGAAGTGCTCTAGACCGGAACGCCGGCCGCTTCCAGATAGAGGGCCTGGAGTTTTCGGGTCATCGGACCGGGCTTGCCGTTGCCGACGACCCGGTCGCCGATGCGTACGACGGGCATGACGAGGCTGGAGGCGGAGGTCTGGAACGCCTCGGCGGCGCCCTGCGCCTCGTGGGGCGCGAAGGGGCGCTCCTCGATCGCGAGACCCTCGGCGGCACAGAGCAGTGCGAGGGCACGCTGCGTGCAGCCCGGCAGCGTCGCGCGCGACGCCGCGCGGGTGAGAATGTGTCCGTCACCGGTGATGACATGGGCCGTGGAGGATGCGCCCTCCGTCACCAGCCCGTTCTCCACCAGCCAGACATCGTCGAAACCGCGGGCGCGCGCTGCCTGTTTCGCCAGGACCTGACCGAGCAGCATAGAGGTCTTGATGTCGCGTCGGCTCCAGCGGGGGTCGTCGGCCAGATCGACCGATATGCCGTCCTGCTGAGCCTTCGTGCCGGTCAGCGTCTTCGCCTGCGTGAAGCCGACGAACCGCGGCACCAGCGCGTCGGAATAGAGAAAGTCGCGATCCGCCTCGCCGCGCGAGACCTGCAGATAGACCGTGCCGTCCCGCAAGCCGTTGCGGGCGATCAGTTCCGCCTGGACGCCGGCAATCTCCCTGCGCGAGAGGGCAAGCGGAATGGCGAGTTCTCTCAGCGAACGTTCCAGACGGCCAAGATGCAGATCGTTGTCGATCATCCGTCCGCCGATAACCGCCGTCACTTCGTAGACGGCGTCACCGAACAGGAAGCCGCGATCGAAAAGCCCGATGCGGGCCTGCTCCTCCGGCAGAAATTGACCGTGGACATAGACGATCCTGCCCATGTGTTCCCCTTGCTGTGCCTGCTGCCCTGCAGCGCCGCGCCTCTTTGGGGCGCGCAAAGGTCGCTGCAGAATCGTCAACTTGCCGCATGTCTCCTTTCACCGGTCCGAAAGGAGACATGCGGTCATCACGGAACATAGGAGCGACTTGCCGCGGCTGACCAATTCAATTCGCGCAGCATCCTATGCAAAATTTGCCTGAGATGATTTCAGTCGGATGGAACGGTCTCCTGGTGCAGATCGCCCAGGCGCCTCGTTACCGGCACTGCTTGCGCGGGCCGCCGCTGTAAGGCTGGTAACTATTGTCTTCCGGGCGGTAGGAGCGGTAGCGGCTGAAGCAATAGGCAACGTGTTCCTGCGTCAGTCTGATTGGCTCGCCACTGTCGGCCCCATTGTCGGCCGAGTATTCCATCTGCGTCGAGGGGTCATCGGCCTCTTCCGCATCGATACCGCGCGTTACAGGCGAAATATCCTCCGACGGCCCCCACGCCGCATCCATGTAGGGTGAGTTGCAGGTCCGCCGTCCGCCACTGAAAGATCTGTAGCTGTTGTCGAACGGACGATAACTGCGATAGCGTTTCGCGCACCATTCCGCATGAGCGGTGGGCACTGTCGACGCCGTCGGCTGCTCCTGCGCCGGCGGCGGTTGAATTGAAGCGGTGGCCGTCTTGTCCAAAGGCTCCGGGGCGCCTTCCTTCTCGGCCTCGTTGCCCATTGCGGGCGTCTCGGACTCTCTCGAAGCGTTAAGGTCGGACGGCGCGGAGCGGGCGGGCAGCCTCTCGAATTGCTGGGCCGCCCTGTCGACTGCTCGCGGCTGCTTGGTCCATATTTCCGCCTGGTTCACGTCCAGCTGTGGCTGGCGCGCAGGCTTGCCGGTAAGGAACAAGACTGCGACGACCGCTCCGCTCAGGAACAACGCGAGAGACAGGACGAACCCGCCAAATACCGCCAACGCCGTTTTCACTTAAGCCTCCTTCGTCTTCCACGAAGAAATGCAAGGGCTCGGTCTCAAGTTCCGACGATGCCTCAGAATGCTTGAGCTTTCGGGATAGTGAGCGGCGGTGCCGGTGCTCCGGTCGACGAAAACCTATGCCGCCCCGGGAATGCGCGCGATGACTTTGATCTCGAAATCGAACCCGGCAAGCCAGTTCACGCCCAGCGCGGTCCAGTTGGGATAGGGTGGAGCGCTGAAGATCTGATTCTTGACGGTCATGATGGTCTCGAACTGGTTCTCGGGGTCGGTGTGGAACGTGGTCACATCGACTATATCGTCGAAGGTGCAGCCCGCCGCATTCAGCGTCGCCCGCAGATTTTCGAAAGCCAGTTGGACCTGGCGTTTGAAATC
Organism: Sinorhizobium meliloti; assembly: GCF_035610345.1. The sequence continues at coordinate 685,720 of NZ_CP141214.1, forward strand.
CGGTTCCGGGCTACCATCGGAACGGCTGCCGACCTGCCCGGAGACGAACAGGAGGTCGCCGGAGCGGATCGCGGCTGAATATCCGTGAGCTTCGTACAGGGCATGCCGATCGGCGGGAAAGATTGCGTCGCGTCGCGTCATCTGGTCATTCCTTTTCAACGTTTCTGCCGGCGCTGGGTGATTGTCACATCACGCTACCGGCTCTACATACGCGGCGTATGTGAACCAGCGTCTGCAGCGTCTGTCAACTCAAATATACGCGACGTATGTGAAACGCATCGAAATTGTTCGGACGAACTTGGAACAGTCGATCGGCCGCTTGCCACCTGCCCCGACACTCGCTGCAATGACACAAGCGTTTGCCCCTATTCGTACCTTGAAAGGGCACGTGCTACGGATTGGCGGCACTCGGGGAGCAGCGCACAACTCAATCCCTTGATCGAGCGTCGAGCTCGAACAAATGGTGGTGGATGTGGCCTTCGAACATCTCCAACAGACCCTTGGTCAGTTCGCGGCTCTCGTAGCGCACGGGCGACTCCAATGCTCGCGCCAAAGCAGCGCGATCATCATAGATGGTGGAAAGGATCATCGCGAAAACCGGTGCCCCTTCATCCCGGTCGACGGCATGGAGCACCCGGACTTCCCTGACGCCCGGAAAGGCCCGCCACAGAGGCAGCAGCTTCTCCTCGACATAGTCGCGGAATGCCTGCTCCCGGCCAGGATGGATGGTCCCCTCGAACAGGGCCTGGCGAACGATCATGATATCTTCTCCCGCTCAGTTGACGGTGTTCGGCGCTCTTTCGCCGGCAAAGTGGGCGGCGAGATTTGCAAGCACGAGCTTTCCCATGGCCATGCGCGTCTCGACCGTCGCGCTGCCCTGATGCGGCATGAGCACCGTATTCGGCGTGGTGTGGAATTCGCTTCGGATTGCGGGTTCGTTGACGAAGACATCAAGCCCCGCACCCGCGATCGTTCCGGACCTCAACGCCTCGATCAGAGCCTCCTCGTCGACGACGTTGCCACGCGCGACATTTACCACGATACCCTCGGGACCGAGCGCCTGAAGAAGGGATGCGTCGACGATGTTCTGCGTCGCCGCACTCGCCGCCACGCAGACGGCCAAAACGTCGCTGTCGCGGGCGAGATCGACTGGACTTTGATGGGCGATCCAGTCGACGCCGGAAAGCGTGGACCGGTTCCAGTATCGCACCGACATGCCGAAGGCCTCCGCGCGCGACGCCAATGCCCGCCCGATCTGACCAAGGCCGAGTACGCCGATCCGCTTTCCCTTGGGGCTATGGCCGAGCGGTAATTGTTCGCCCGCGGCCCAGCGGCCTTCGCGCACCAGCCTGTCGCCATCGCCGACCCTCCGCAGGACGGCGAGCATGAGCGCGATACCGAGGTCAGCGACGTCGTCCGCAAGGACACCCGGCGTCGTCGTCACATCGATGTTGCGACTGCGCGCGCGGGCGAGATCCACCTTGTCCGTCCCGACCCCGTTGATTGCGATGATCCCCAATGATGGAAGCTTCTCGATCCATTCATTGGAAAGGCCCGCGCCGCCGCCCGTGGCAACAGCGCGGATCGATGGGAGCGCCGCTTCGAGCGCTGGCCGATCGGCGGCCTGGTAAAGCCTGTGAACCGTATAATTCCGCTGCAGTTCGTCCATGACGAACGGCATCATCGGCTCCACGAGCAATAGATCTGGTTTCACGATTCGAAACTCCAATTACCGGGATGTGGCCATCAGGAGATCTGGCCGAGGAAGAAGCGCGTGCGCTCGTGTTGCGGGGCGCCGAAGAAGGCATCGGGCGGCGCAACCTCCAGGATCTCGCCGCGGTCCATGAAGACGACACGATCGGCGACGCTTCGCGCGAAGCCCATCTCGTGCGTGACGCAAAGCATGGTCATGCCTTCGTTGGCGAGATCCACCATCGTGTCCAGGACCTCCTTGACCATCTCCGGATCGAGAGCCGAGGTCGGCTCGTCGAACAGCATGATCTTCGGGTTCATGCACAGAGCCCGCGCGATCGCGACGCGCTGCTGCTGTCCGCCCGAAAGCTGCGCCGGATACTTCGCGGCCTGCTCGGGGATGCGCACCCGTTTCAGATATTTCATCGCCGTCTCTTCGGCCTCTGCCTTGGCGAGACCCCGAACCTTCATGGGAGCCAGCGTGCAGTTCTCCAGCACCGTCATGTGCGGGAAAAGGTTGAACTGCTGGAAAACCATGCCGGTCTCCTGCCGGACCAGATCGATGTTCCGTCCGCCGGCGGTCAGGTCGTGACCGTCCACGACGATCCTGCCCGAATGAATGGTCTCGAGCTGGTTGATGCACCTGATCAACGTCGACTTGCCGGAACCCGATGGTCCACAGATGACGATCCGTTCGCCGCGGCCGACTGCCAAATCGATGTTCTTGAGCGCGTGAAAGGCGTCATACCACTTGTTGACGCCCTCCATGCGGACGGCCGGGTCCGAAGCCTCGCGCGAATCCGGGGGCGAGGCGTTTTCGCGTTCCGTGTTCATCGCGAGGGCTCCATTCTATTTCGCTTCAGTGACGAATTCCGGCAGCGGAGAACCGAGCCACTTCTCGTGGATGGCGTTGAGCTGTCCGTCCGCCTTGACCTTGTCGAGGAAGCCGTTGACGAAGTTCAACATCTCGCTCGATCCCTTGCGAACGGCGATACCCTGAACCTGCTGGCTAAGCTGAAGCTTCTGATTGAACCGCCCGGGGGCGGCGGCTTCGATCTGGGCGGCGACGACATTGGAAACGCCGATCAGCTCGACCTGTCCGGAAAGAAGCGCTTGCACCGCACTGGCGTCGTCGTCGAAGCGTTGAATGTTGGCGTCCTCAGGGGCAATCTTTGTGGTCGCCGTGTCCTGCGTGCTGGCGCGGGCGACGCCGATCGTCTTGCCGGCCAGATCTTCAGGCTTTGTGACGTCCAGGTCGGCGGCGCCGAACACGCCGATCGAAATGCCTGCGTAAGGTTGCGAGAAGTCGACGTTCTTGGCCCGCTCCTCGGTGATGCCTAGCGAGGCGACCAGCAGATCCACCTGGTTGCTCTGCAGGTAGGGGATGCGGTTGGGTCCCGTCACCGGCACGATCGTCACTTCGACTCCGAGCTCCTTGGCAAGCAGCTTCGCAACGTCGGCATCGTAACCATCCGGCTGGTTGTTCGCGTCCATGATCCCGAATGGCGGGAAATCGACCAGCATGCCGATCTTCACCGTTCCGGCCGATTTGATCGCCTCCACCGTCTGCGCTGCGGCGGGCACCACCAAACCCGCGACAATCGCAGCTCCGAGGACAGATATTGCCATGCGTCTCGAGATATTCATTAGCCCTTCCCTTCTCATATGCCGGCCCTCCCGCCGGCGGGGCCCGTCAACGTGCCGTTGCCCGGGAAAAACGGGTTTCCATCCGGCGTGCGATCAGCGACAGCGGCCAGCAAAGCAGAAAATAAACGGCGGCAACGGTGCCGAAGACCAGAAACGGACTGAACGTCGCATTGTTGATGATCTGCCCCTGTCGGGTCAGCTCGGTAAAGCCGATGATCGATGCGAGCGAGGTGCCCTTTATGAGTTGCACGAGGAAACCGACAGTGGGCGCGACGGCGATACGGGACGCCTGAGGCAGGATCACATGACGCATCGACCGAAAATAGCGCAGGCCGAGGGCTGTCGCCGCCTCACGCTGTCCCTTCGGCACGGCCTCGATGCAGCCCCGCCAGATCTCGCCCAGGAAGGCGCTGGCGTGGAGCGCGAGCGCAATGGTCGCGGCAATCCAAGGATTGATCGAAAAGCCGAAGATGTTCATGCCGAAGAAGACCAGAAAGAGCTGCATCAGCAGCGGGGTTCCCTGAAAGACCCGGATGAACCCCGTCGCTAAGAGACGCAACACTCGCGTATCGGCAACGCGCATCAATGCCACCAGCAGTCCGCCGACGCTGCCGCCGGCAAAGGCGATCGCGGAAAGGGCGATCGTCCACTGTGCCGCGGCGACGATGACGAGAAACTCGTTCCAGCCGAAGGCTCTGATCATGACAGTGCTCCTAACGGCCGAGGGGATATTTGAAGGCCATTTTCTCGACCGCGTAAAACAGCGCGGAGAAACCGACCGACAGGGCAAGATAGATCAGAGTGACCGCGATATAGACCTCGAAGCTCGCAAAGGTCGCGGACTGGAGGTCGTTGCCGGCCGCAGCCAGGTCATCCGCCGAAATCACCGACACGACGCTGGTATTCAGCATCAGATAGATGAACTGGCTGGTGAGCGCGGGATAGACGGTGCGCAAAGCCGGCTTCATGACGATATAGCGGAAAATCTGGGCCCTCGACAGCCCAAGCGCCCAACCGGCCTCCACCTGTCCCCTGTGAATGGATTCGATCCCGGCGCGGATGATCTCCGTGCCGTAGGCGCCGAAGTTGACCACCAGCGCCAGCAGCGCCGCACTGTTCGGCGAAAGCCTCAGGCCAAGCGAAGGCATGCCGAAGAAAATGAAGAAGATCTGCACGAGGAAAGGCGTGTTGCGGATAATCTCGATATAGCCATCGATCACGGTACGCAGGATCGCCGGTCCTGCTGTCTTTCCCCAGGCGCAGAAGACTGACACGACGAGGCCGATCAACATGGCTGCACATGACAGGCGAACCGTGAGCCAGGCGCCGATCAGCAACTGGTCGAAGGACGCGAGCACAGGCGCGAAGTTGAACTCGTACATGCCGGGACCTCCTCCCACACTACCGCCGCCGCACGTCGCGCTTCCCGCGATATGCGTCAGTTAGATCGATCTAAAATGTTTCCTGACGTGCGTCAACCGCAAATGACGTCCGGGATCGGGCCCGATCAGGCGGGCGGGCCGCAGGACTGCCGAATGTTCAGCGTCGTATCGTTCACCATGCGCCGCGGCGACAAATCCGGATTGGCGATGCGCTCGACGAGGAGCAGCGCCGCCTTTTCGCCGATCGCAGTCGGGCCGGTCGAGACCGAGGTCAGTCTCGGCCGGATGGCCTCTGCGTCAGCCACGTCGTCGAAGCCGATCAGCGAGAGATCGCGTCCGATCGTCAGTCCGCAATCGTGAAGTCCTGCGGCAAGGCCAAGAGCGACAAGATGATTGAAGCAGATCACGGCAGTGGGCTGTGCAGCCTTTGCAAACAGAAGGTGGGTCGAGCCGGCGATTTCTCCGAGCTGTGCCGGCAAATGGATCAGAATCTCGGGATCGAACCCTTTTGCCAGCATGGCGGCACGAAAGCCGTCCACGCGCTCCCGATAGGCAGAATGAACCGGGCCGTGGGCGGCAAAGGCAATCTTCTCATGACCGAGCGTTGCAAGATAATCCACCGCCTGACGCATGCCGCCGGCATAATCCACGCCGACATAGTCCATATCGGCGGAAATGTGGCGCAATACCTGGACGACGGGCATACCCCACGCCGCCAACTGCTCGGACAGGTCAGGTTCGGTGCCCGCGGCAGGGCAAAGAACGACCCCGTCCACCCCATGTTCGCGCATGCGCTGGAGCAGCATCGACTGCCGCTCCACCCTCTCCCCGCTATTGGCGAGAATGACCACCTTGCCGGTGGCCCCGATAGCTTCCTCGATACCTGAAAGGAGTTCCGCGAAGAACGGATTGGTGAGATTTGGAACGATTGCGCCGATGATCTGGCTGCGTTCGACGCGCAGGCGGGCTGCGCCGATGTTGTAGACATAGCCCAAATCCCGCATCGCCTGCTCGACTCGCGCGCGCGTCTCACTGCCGACCAGCGGGCTCTTGCGAAGAACGAGAGAGGCGGTCGCGCGGGAAACATTGGCATGCCGCGCGACATCCAGAAGCGTGACGCGAGGCTTCTTTCGTTCTTGGAAAGACATTGGATACCGACCGGGTAAAAAAGCGTGGAGAGGACTATAGTCGACGGGCGAACACTAGGGCAAATCGAGCGAAGCTGCGCAACGGTTTCCGCCCGGCGCGGCGCCCGGGAGCCCGCGGCTGACGACATGCTCAGCCAGATTTCGCGGCGATACGCGTGGAGACGCTCAGCGATTCACCCGGCTCGAGAATCCTGAGGCCGCGGGCTTCGGCCTTGCCGGGAAGGTTGAACGCATCGACCGGGTGCGTCACCGGTTCGAAGCAGAAGAAGCCGGCGTCGGCAGCGGGTGAGAAGACGACGTATTGGCGCAGCGCCTCGCTCGCATCCACGTCCGCCACGAGCCCGCGCCTCGGCCAGTGAATGCGGGCCTTGCCGTTCCAGCCGTCGAACCAGTTGTTGATCCATCGCTCCGGCAATGGCTGCGGCCTGCTGAAATCCATATCCGGATGTGCGGCTATGGCATCCTGGGCCTTTGGCAGGTGATCGGATTGCTCCAGCCAGACGCCGCGGGCCGGCGCGTGCAGCGTCGTATCCGGCTCGCGCACGAACCAGGGATGAAAACCGGCGCCATAGGGCAGACGGATCCTGGCGCGGTTGACGAGGCTCAGCTCCATCACCAGGCCGGCGTTCTCCAGGCGGTAGGACATCCGCGCGTCGTAGCGGAAAGGCCCCGGTCCCTCTGCCGAAAGGGTGAGCGTGATCGAATCCGCGCTCACGGAGGCAACGTGCCACGCGGCCGAAAAGCCGTTCCCGTGGATCGGGTATGGCTCCGTCTCCACGTTCCGGGGCAGGGCATGAAAGGTTCGGTCAAATGTGAACCCGCCGCCCGAAACCCGGCCGGAAAAAGGAACGAGCAGAATGTTCGAAAGCGCGAAGGGATGCGCGGTGGAGGGATCGACCCTGCGGAAGATCGGTTGCCAGGAGCCATCGTGCAGCACGTCGAATGCCGTCAGCCCGGCGCCGAGATCGGGCCGCAGGACGATGCGTGCATCGCCGTTGGAGAGCTCGATCGCCGGCATCACCAGCCGCCGTCGATCGCGATGTTCTGGCCGGAAATCATGTCGGAGGCCGGCGAGACGAGGAAGTGGACCAGGTCGGCGACGTCGGAGGGCTGGATGCGCGCCTTCAGCGACTGGTTTTCGACGATCCAGTCATTGTACTGTTGCAGGCGGTCGGCAAAGACCCGCTCTTCCGCCTCCGAAACCACCGCGCCCGGCGACACCGCGTTGACACGCACGCCGTGCGGGCCGAGTTCGCGCGCAAGTGCCTTTGTCAGCCCCAGCATCGCGCCTTTGGACGCCACATAGGGCACATAGCCGTCCCAGCGGCCGTTCAGCGTCAGGGAGCAGAAGTTCACGATCTTGCCGTAGCGCTTTTGCTTCATGCCGGGCGCGACGGCCCGAGCAAGCGCGAAAGCCGCCGACGAGTTGACGCGGACCTGGTCCTCGTATTCCTCCAGCGAAAATTCCTCGAAAGGCTTATTGATGATGAGCGCCGCATTGTTGATGAGAATATCGATGCCGCCATGCTCGCGGGAAAGCGTAGCTGCGCGCTTTTCCGCCGAAGCCAGGTCGTTGAGGTCCTCGCCGACATAGATCGCGCTCACACCGTGAGCCGCAGCGACACGCGCCGCGAAGCCTTCCCCGGCTTCGGCCCCGGGCCTGTCGAGCAATATCAAGGCGGCGCCGGCGCGCGCCAGCCGCTCGGCCTGGGCCCGGCCGAGGGTGCCGAGCGCACCGGTAACGAGGGTGGTCTTTCCGGAAAGCTCTGTCATCGTTACCTCACAGAAGCGCGTGAACCTCGTCTATCGACGTCTCGGCGGTCGGCTTGTCGAACACGATCTCGCCGCGTGCCATTGCGACGATGCGGTCGCAGGATTGGAAGACGTGCTGCATGTTGTGCGAGATGAAGATCCCGGTCAGGCTCTGCGCCTTCAATCCGCGCACGAAGCCGATCACCTTGTCGGTCTCCTTGACCGAAAGATGGTTCGTCGGCTCGTCCAGGATCAGCACCTTCGACTTGAAGTGCATGGCGCGTGCGATGGCGACGCCCTGCCGCTGGCCGCCCGAAAGCTCTCCGACCAGCGCATCCGGCGAGCGCAGATGCAGATCGACATCGGCGATGGCACGGATGCTTTCGGCGCGCATGCGCTTCTGGTCCATGATGCCGATGCCGAAGACCGACCATTTCATCGGCTCGCGGCCGATGAAGAGATTGCGGGCGATCGACATGGATGGGACCATGGAATTGTACTGATAGATCGTTTCCAGCCCGTGGCGCATCGCATCCTTGGGGCTGCGAAGAGCCACCTTGCGGCCTTCGATCAGCACGTCGCCGGAATCCTGATGGTGAACGCCCGAGAGAATCTTGATGAGCGTCGACTTGCCGGCGCCATTGTCGCCGACGAGACCGACGGTCTCGCCGGGGTGGATCGTGAGGTCGACATTCTTCAGCGCATGTACGCCGCTGTACCATTTCTGAAGGTTGCGGCATTCGATGATCGGCGTGGTCATTTGTGCGCCTCCACCTTGATCTTGCGGGACATTTTACCCATCCAGGCATTGGCGATGACGGCAAACATGGTGAGAACCCCGATCGCGAACTTGAACCAGTTGGCATCGACACGGGAAAGGACCAGGCCGTTGTCGATCGTGCGGATCAGAAGGGTGCCGATGATGGCGCCGAAGACCGTGCCGATCCCTCCTGCGAGCGCCGTACCGCCGATGACGGCCGCGGCGACCGCCTGCAATTCCAGCCCTTCGCCGATCGACGGCAGCGGCGAACCGAGACGCAGCACCTGAAGCAGTCCCGCAAAGCCCGCCAGTACCGAGCAGAGCATAAAGCAGACGATCTTCACGCGCTTGACCGGAATGCCCATGGAGGCGGCGGCCTCGTTGAAGCCGCCGGTCGCCCGGATCCAGTTGCCGAAATTGGTGAGCGACAGCAGCGCCGCCACGAGTGCGGCAATGACCACGAACCAGAGGAAGGACATGCGGAAGGGCGAGCCCTGCCAGATATAGTCCGTGAAAAGCCAGGTCGGCAGGTCGGACGGCAGAAGCGGGGGAAAACCCCCTGATATAACGATGGTCAGCGAGCGCGCGATGAAGAGCATCCCCAGCGTGGTGATGAAGCTCGGTATCGAGAATTGCAGCGTGACATAACCATTGATGAAACCGATCGCCCCGCAGATCATGAGACCGAGCAGCACCGCGACGGTGAAGGGCACGCCGGAATTCAGTATCACCGCCATCGACATGGGCATCAGCGCAAAGACGGACCCGACCGACAGGTCGAATTCGCCGCAGATCATCAGGAGCGTCACGCCGATGGCGACGAGCGCCATTTCCGGCAGAAGGCCCATTACGCCGCGCATGTTCTCGAAGGAAAGAAGAATGCCGTTCGACTTCGCCTGGAAGACGAGAACGAGGACGATCAGCAGTGCAAGGCCGGCAAGCTCGGGCTTGTCGAGATAGATTTTCAGAAATCGCTTCATGGGCTGCCACTCATGGTTCGGCGTCGTGCCTGACCGATCACGACGATCTCAGGTCGGGTGCCTGAGATCGTCGACGCGATCGATTCCGAGAGCTGGGACGGGATACGGGCGGAAAGCCGCATGAATTCCCCCCGGCTCCGGTTTCGAGCTCGGGCAAGACGCCTGTTGCTTATCGGGAGCGCCGGATCAGCGCAGACCCTGCTTCGCCAGTTCGAGGATCGTCGGCACATCCTTCGGCGTGACGATGCCCTGCCCCGTATCGACGTCGGAGGGTGTCAGGCCGGCGGTTTTCCAGAGATAGGCCTGCATGACCGGGATGAAGCCCTGCATGTAGGGTTGCTGGTCGACCTGCACCTGAACATAGCCGGCCTCCATCTGCTGCAGCACCTCGGGCACGAGGTCGAAGCCGCCGAGCAGGACCTTGCCGGGCTCTATGCCGCGATCCTTCAGGACCTTGGCGACGCCGGCATGCCAGTAGCCGGTATCGAAATAGGCGGTCGTGTCCGGATTGGCATTGAGATAGGCGCCGATGCGGTCGGCGGTCAGCGCGAGGTCGGTGGCCGAATCGATGCGGGTGATGTTCACCTCGCGGTCGGAATGCTCGGCCTTGTACTCCTCCAGAAATTTCGTGACGCCGCCGGCGCGCTGCTCGGACCAGGTCTGGCCCGGCGCGTTGACGCCGACCAGCAGGTTGAGCGGGCCCTCCTTCGGGAAGTTTTCCGACTGGGCCTTGGCGAGCGAATAACCGGCCGCGGTGAAGCCCTGGCCGATGAAGGCCTTGCGGGCGTTGCCCTTGGCGCCTTCGCTGTCGTCGACATTGACGGCGAGCACCAGGATGCCGGCGTCGACGGCTTCCTTGATCACGTTGTCATAGGCATTGTTGTCGACGATCGCGACGAAGATCGCGTCCGGCCTGGAGGCGATCGCCGCCTGCAGATTGGCGACGGCCTGCTCGACCGCGCCTTCCGTCTGCGTGAGGATCAACTGGCACGAGGCGCCGACCTTTTCGCAGGCGTCGTCATAGCCCTTCTTGACCGCCTGCCAGAACGTGTTCGAGGCCGACGAATGGCTGACGAAGGCGATGCTGAGACCTTCCGCGCTGGCGGCTGGCGCCATCAGCGTCAGCCCGAGGGCCGTTCCTGCTATCAATTTCCTGATCATGATGCGTTACCTCCCGTTGAACATCGATCATATTGCGGCGGCCGGTCACCCCGTGCCGTCGAAGAACTCCGCCCGCGATCGCGCGATCTCGGGCAAAGATTTCAGAATTTCGCGCAGATGCATGCGCAGCGCCTGCTCTGCCCCGCCGACGTCACCTGCAGCGATCGCATCGACGATCTGCTCGTGCTGTTCGATCAGCCGACCGATCTGCGGGTCGTCGACGCTCAGAAACCGGACGCGGTCCATCTGCGCCTTGACGCTTTCGATGACGCTCCAGGCATAGGCGCGGCCGGCGGCCGTCGCGAGCGTGTGGTGGAAGAGTTCGTCCAGCCGCAGGAACGCGGCGCGATCGTCATGCGCCACCTGCTTCTGGCGCGCGATCTGTTCGCGCAGTTCGTCGACGATCGCCACCTCATGCTCGCCGGCGACCTGGCGCACGATGTCGGCCTCGATCGCCTCGCGCACGAAGCGCACGTCCATGACCGATGCCGTCGAAATCCGCGTCACATAGGTGCCGCGTTGGGGCAGCACCTGGACCAGCCCCTCCTCTGCCAGCTTGATGAAGGCTTCGCGAACCGGTTGGCGGCTGATCGAGAGGCTTCTTGCTATCTCGGCTTCGGAAATGCGCGCGCCGGGCACCAGCTCCGCCTGGATGATCTGCTCGCGCAGGATGCGATAGACCTGCGGACCGACAGCTTCGATCGCGGACAGAACGCGCTGCGGTTTGATGTTCTGCATCCGGCCCCCTCCAAGCTCCTGGCAGTATTGGCCTACTACCATACAAGTTGGTCGAACTTCAATCCTTCGAACTGCGCCGCAACACTTCGAATTTCCGGTCGAGATCGGGAGCGAGGTCGACCCCGTGCCCTGCCCCCGGCGGAATGGTGATCATGCCGTTCGTCACGGTGGGCAGCTGCGTCGTAAGGTCGGCGTACCAGGTCTTGTAATAGGCACGCACGCTTTCCTGGACGAGCGCATTCGGAGCATTCAGCGACAGATGCGTCGAGGCTGCGAGCACCACAGGGCCGGTGCAATCATGCGGCGCGACCGGAAGGTGCCAGGCTTCCGCCATGGTGGCGATCTTCTTTGCCTCGGAAATCCCGCCGCACCAGGAGAGGTCGAGCATGACGACCCCGGCCGCATCCGTTTCCATGAGATCGCGGAATGCCCATCGGGTCGCGAGCGTTTCCGACGCGCAGAGCGGCGCGCGGCTTGCCGCCGCGTAGCGCTTCAGACTGGAGAGCGAGTCCATCTTGATCGGGTCTTCATGCCAGAAGGTGGCATAGGGCTCGAGTGCCCGGGCGATCTGGATGGCGGGCGTCAACTGCCACATGGAGTGGAACTCGACCATGATGTCGATGCGGTCGCCGACGCGCTTGCGGATCTTCTCGAAGGGCTCCAGCGCCTTGCGCAGGTCCGGCCCGGAAATATACTGGCCGCCGCTTTTCTCCGCCGCGATATCGAACGGCCAGATCTTCATGGCAGTGATGCCCTCCGACAGGAGGTCCTCGGCGAGTTCGTCCGCCCGTTCCAGAAATCCGTTCAGGTCGTCATAGTCGCGCCGCGGGCCGCCGATGCCGTAGTTTGCCGTCTGCTGGCCCTTTGCGTCGCGCATGTAAGTGTTGCCGGCGCAGGTGTTGTAGGTGCGGATCTCGCGACGCGAGAAGCCGCCGAGAAGCTGGGCGATCGGCAGGTTCGTCGCCTTGCCGAAAAGGTCCCAGAGCCCGATATCCACCGCCGAATTGCCGCGCATCTCCGCCCCGGTCGAGCGGAAGCCGAGATAGCCTGTTAGATCCTTCGAGATGCGGTCGATCTCCAGCGGGTCGCGCCCGACGAGTTTCGGAGCCACCACCTCGTGAATGTAGGTTTCCACGGTCTGCGCCATGAAGAAGGTCTCGCCAAGTCCGACAAGCCCCTCGTCCGTGTGGATGCGGACCCAGAGAATATTGGGAAAGTCGCGGACGCGGACCGTTTCTAATTCCGTGATCTTCATGCTCAATAAACTCCTGCCGCCAAAAGCGCCTTTACCGTCAGATCGAAATGCTCGACCATCGCCTCCTCGCCTTTCGCCGGGTCGCCGTTGGCGATGGCCTGCGCGATGGTCATGTGGCCGTCGATACTTTCCTGCCGCGTCTCATTGCTGGCGCGGCTCGCCCAGCCGATGGGCCAGGTATGGCGCGTCACGACATGGAAGGAGCCGACGATCAGCGCGAACATCGGGTTGCGGGACGCCGTGCCGATCGCTTCGTGAAAGGCGATATCGTGTTCCATGACCCTGACCGGCTGGTCGAAATCCCGCTGCATCGCTTCGGCAAGCGCGACGATTTCGGCGGCCTCCTTGTCGGTGCGGCGCATGGCTGCCAGCACGACGGTGCGGCGCTCGACAGTCCGGCGGACATCGAAAATCTGCTGGATCGTCACCTGATCGGTATGCACGGCATGGTCGGTCACTAGGGCCAGCACGTCCGCCTTGGGCGCGGCCACCCGCGGACGCCGGCCATTACCGATGTCGATCAGCGTCAGCGCCGCGAGCGAACGATAGGCCTCGCGCACGACGCTGCGGGATACGCCCAGCTTTTCGGCAAAGGCCCCCTCGCTCGGCAACGAATCGCCGACCTGAAGACCGTTTTCGCGAATATGGACCTTCACGGCAGTCACGACGCCGCCCAGCAGTCCATCCGCGCCGGAACGTCCGGATGAGGACTCTTCCTCCGCCTTGAGCTCTATCAAGTTAACCTCCTACCTATCAGATAGGTTTGTGATGACCTGTGAATAGATTCGCCTTCGGCTGTTGTCAACGCCGAATTGCAAAAACTGTTTGGGAGGCGCTAGGGAAGCAACCGCTCGACAGAAGCGGCCTAACGGGCATCGCCCGCTGTATCTGACGCGAAATACGCCGAAAACCGCTGAGCAAGCTCGCCCAGATCGACCATCGCGCGCCGAAGATGCAGCCGCATGATCTCCTGGGCCTTGGTCGCGTCCCCTTCGCTCACAGCCTCGAGAACGCGCCGGTGATCCTCGACCAGCTGGTCGAGTTGCCCCGCCTGTATCGACAGACGGCGGACCCGGTCCATATGCTTCTTGGCATCCGAGATGAAGGCCCAGACTCCGTCGCGGCCCGCGAGGCTGCAGTAAAGCGCATGCATGCGTTCGTCGCACTCGAAAAACAGGTCGGGGTTGTCCTCGAGGACAGCAAGCTCCTGCTCCTCGATGGCTTGCCGTATGCCGAGCAGGACGCGGCGGTTCGATTGCTGCGCCGCTTCGGCAACAATCGCCAACTCCAGCTGTTCGCGAACGAACTGGGCGGTCCTGACCGCGTCCATGCGGATCGGCGCCACCACGACGCCTGCCCGTGACCGGAGGTCGACAAGTCCTTCCGCACTCAGCCGCGAAAGGGCCTCGCGCACGGGCGTACGGCTGACTCCCAGCAGCCCGGCCAGCGCATGCTCGCCGATCGGTTCGTTCGGCTTCAGTTCGAGCCCGATGATCTTGCGCGAAAGCGTGCGGTAGCAATGCTCCGCGGCCGAGATTTTTATGTCACGCGTCATAAATTGAGAGCCCTATGTATTTTTGCATGCAATCGTTCATCGCAAGCAGATTACCCGGACAACGTTTCGTTTGCTACTCGCCATTGAAGCTCCCTTGACGCTTTCTGAAATCTTGCATACAAGAATGCAAACGGGTTTGGGAGGACACCAATGACCAACCGCAAGCGGCGACGTCCCGCAGCGTTGCATACCGGATTCATGGCGCGGCCATGAGTGCCACGGTTTCCCTGCTCCTCGATGCGAAGGACATCGTCGGCGAGAGCATTCTCTGGTCCGGGGACGAGAAGGCGCTTTACTGGGTCGATATCGTCGGCAAACGCATCCATCGGCTCGAAGCCGAAAACGGCCGTCATGACACATGGCCGACCCCGGACTTCGTGACGTCGATCGGCATGCGGGCCGATGGCGGGTTCATCGTCGGCCTCAGCCGCAACGTCTGCCTGTGGACGCCCGGCGGGCCTTTCGAGGCGTTTGCCGTGCCGGAGCCGGATCTGGCGGAAAATCGCCTCAACGAGGGTCGCGTCGCACCGGACGGCTCCTTCTGGGTCGCGACGATGCAGAGCAATCTTGACGCAGGCGGCTCTCCGAAGGCCATGGACCGGCAATCGGGCGCGGTCTACCGCATCGATCCCGCCGGTCACGTGTCGCAGCTCACGCCCAACGAATACGGCATCACCAACACCATGGGCTGGACGCGGGACAACCGTTTCTTCTTCGCCGACACGCTCGCAAACGAGATCTACGTGTTCGATTGCGATCTTGCCGCCGGGCGGATCGACAACCGGCGCACCGTCGTGGCCGGCTTCGCCCGCGGCCTGCCGGACGGCTCCTGCCTCGATGCGGACGACCGGCTCTGGAACTGCCGGGTGGCGGGAGGCGCAGCCGTCGCGGGCTTCGACGGAACCGGCCGTCTCATCCAACTGATCGAGCTGCCGGCAAGTTGGCCGACGAGCTGCACATTCGGCGGCAAGGATCTTTCCACCCTCTACGTGACCTCGGCGCGTTTCACCATGACGAACGATCATCTCGATAGGCATCCGCTGGAGGGCGGGCTCTTCGCGGTCGAGGGCGTGGGGCACGGCGTCGAAGAGCCAAAATTCGGGCAGGCGTCCGACAAGTTCCCCTCTGTTACGGAGACAGCGTGATGAGCGATTTCAACGGCAAGAACATCGTCGTCACCGGCGGCAGCCTCGGCATGGGTCTCGCGTGTGCCCATCGCTTTGCTGCCGGCGGCGGCAAGGTGACGATCGTGGCAAACGACAAGGCTTCGGTCGATGAGGCCGTTGCTTCCATCGGCGACAATGCCGCCGGGTTCGTCGGCGACGTCCGCTCCAAGGACGACATGGAAGCGGCGGTTCAGGCCGCGGTATCGCGCCATGGGGGCGTCGATATTCTTGCCTGCTGCGCCGGCATCCAGCGCTACGGCACCGTGGTCGACACACCGGATGAGGTCTGGGACGACGTTCTCGACATCAATCTGAAGGGCATCTTCCTCGCCTCCAAATTCGCCATTCCCGAAATGCGCAAGCGCGGCGGCGGCGCGATCGTCGCCATCTCTTCCGTGCAGGCCTATGCTTCGCAGGCGGGCGTCGCCGCCTATACGGCGAGCAAAGGCGCGATCAACGCACTCGTGCGCGCCATGGCGCTGGATCACGCCGGGGACAATATTACTGTCAATGCCGTCTGCCCCGCCTCTGTCGATACCCCGATGTTGCGCTGGGCCGCCGATCTGTGGAAAGGCGAAGGCACCGCCGAGGCGACCCTGGAAGCTTGGGGAAGAGGACATCCGCTGGGCCGCGTCGGCAAGCCTTCCGAAATTGCCGAACTGGTTGCCTTTCTTGCTGGCGATAAGGCCCGCTTCATCACGGGCGCCGACATCAAGATCGACGGCGGCGTTCTTTCCAAGCTCGGCATCGTCATTCCAGATTGACCGGAGGCCCGTCATGAAACCGCTTCCCGATTTCCGCTCGAAAGACTTCCTGCGCGCCCATATGCGCGAGATCATGGATTTCTACCATCCGATCTGCCTCAACGAGGAAGACGGAGGCTATTACAACCAATACCGCGACGACGGTCTCATCACCGACCGGAAGACCCAGCATCTCGTCTCCACCACGCGCTTCATCTTCAACTATGCCACCGCCGCGGTGCTCTTCGAGCGCCCGGACTTCGCGGAAGCGGCCGCCCATGGCGTAAGGTATCTCGACGAGGTTCATCGCGATCCTAAGCATGGCGGCTATTTCTGGCTGATGCGCGGCCGCGATGCGGTGGATGCGACGAAGCATTGCTACGGCCACGCCTTCGTCTTGCTCGCTTATGCGACAGCCATGAAGGCCGGAATTCCCGGTATGGATGCCCGGGTTTCGCAGACCTGGGAACTTCTCGAAAGCCGCTTCTGGGAGCCGGACCGCGAACTCTACAAGGACGAAATCAGCCGCGACTGGGGGCTGACTTCGCCCTATCGGGGACAGAACGCCAACATGCACATGACCGAGGCGATGCTGGCCGCCTATGAGGCGACCGGCGAGGTCCGTTACCTGGACCGCGCCGAAACCCTCGCCCGGCGCATCTGCGTCGAGCTTGCCGCCAACGCTCAGGACGTGGTCTGGGAGCACTATCGCGAGGACTGGTCGATCGACTGGGATTACAACGAGGACGATCCGAAGCACCTCTTCCGGCCCTACGGCTACCAGCCGGGCCACATGACGGAATGGACCAAGCTGCTCCTGATCCTCGAGCGCTATCGCCCGCAGGACTGGATCCTGCCGAAAGCCCTCCTTCTCTACGAGACGGCCTTGGCAAAGAGCGCCGATCTCGAATTCGGCGGCATGCATTACAGCTACGGCCCCGACGGCAAGCTCCATGACCTCGACAAATATCATTGGGTCCATTGCGAAACGATTGCGGCCGCGGCCGCGCTCGCCGCACGCACCGGACGGGAGCGCTACTGGCAGGATTACGACAGGCTCTGGCGCTACAGCTGGCGGCACCTGATCGATCACGAATATGGCTGCTGGTTCCGCATTCTCTCGCCCGACGGCGTGAAGCAGGGCGACATCAAGAGCCCTCCAGGCAAGACCGACTACCATCCATTCGGTGCCTGCTACGAAATCCTGCGCGTGCTGGGGGAGGCGCAATAGCAGGGCGACCGTTTCCGGCCAGCGCCGACGGACACGGCCGGCGCCCCGCACCTTAACCTCCGCACCCGACAGCCTGCATTGGAGCCTCCCATGAAGCGACCCAGGATCACCGATATCCGCGCGACCACCGTCACCGTTCCGCTGGAGGCGCCGCTGCGTCATTCCAATGGCGCACATTGGGGGCGGTTCGTCCGTACGATCGTCGAGGTGGAAACCGATGTTGGCATCGTCGGTCTCGGCGAAATGGGCGGAGGCGGAGAGAGCGCCGAGGCGGCGTTCCGGGCGTTGAAGCCCTATCTGGTCGGCCACGATCCCTTCGAGCTGGAAAATCTCCGCTTCATGATCTGCAACCCGACCGCCAGCCTCTACAACAACCGCACCCAGATGCATGCCGCCATCGAGTTCGCCTGTCTCGACATCATGGGCAAATTTCTCGGCGTGCCGGTCTGCGATCTCCTCGGCGGGAAGATGCGCGATGCGGTTCCTTTTGCCAGCTACATGTTTTTCCGCCTTCCCAACAAGGACACCGGCGAGGGCGAGACGCGCACGGCCGATCAGCTCATCGAGCAGACGCTGGCGCTGAAAAAGAAATGCGGATTCACCTCGCACAAGCTGAAGAGCGGCGTCTTCGCGCCGGATTACGAGCTGGAGGTCTTTCGCGCATGGGCGAAGGCCCTCGGTCCCGACAGCGTCCGCTACGACCCGAACGCGGCGTTCAGCGTCGAGGACGCGATCCGCTTCGCCAAGGGCATCGAGGATCTCAACAACGATTACTACGAGGACCCCACCTGGGGGTTGAACGGCATGCGGCGCGTCCGCGAGAACACGACCATGCCGCTCGCCACCAATACCGTCGTGGTGAATTTCGAGCAGCTCGCAGCCAATATCCTCAATCCCGCCGTGGACGTGATCCTGCTCGACACCACCTTCTGGGGCGGCATCCGCCCCTGCGTGAAGGCGGCGGGCGTCTGCGAAACCTTCCAGCTTGGCATCGCGGTGCATTCATCGGGCGAACTCGGCATTCAGCTCGCCACGATGCTGCATCTCGGCGCGGTTCTCCCGAACCTCGTCTTCCACGCGGATGCGCATTATCACCAGCTGACCGACGATATCATCGTCGGCGGCCCGATGCGCTACGAGAACGGTGCCATCAAGGTACCGACGGCGCCCGGTCTCGGGGTCGAGCTGGATCGCGACAAGCTCGGGCAGTACGCCGACCTCCATAAGACGCTCGGCGGCTATCCCTACGACCGGGATCCCTCCCGCCCCGGCTGGTTTTCCGTCGTCCCGAACACCCGATGGGCGGATCCCAACGACGATCGAACCGTCGATTATTGAGGCTGCACCCGGGACCTATTCGCAACCTAAACCGAAATGGAACCCATCCTGCCGAGACCTGATCGTCGTCATTCTAGTAACCGGGGCAAACGGAAGAGAATTGCGATGTGTCTCACCTGACGGCCGGCCGCTTGGAGCTGGAAACTGTTCCAACTCTGAAAGGTGGCTTATCTGCGAGAGCAGCCGGATATCGGCCTGGGGCAACGAAAAAAGCCGATACTCACCGTTCAGTGCTCCATGAATGCCATGGTCAAAATACGGTCTTCCGTCATGTCGGCTCGGTCTACGACGCCGGCGAGCCGTCCCTTGGAGAGAACGGCGACGCGATCACACAACGCCAGGATCTCCGGCACCTCCGACGAAGCGATGAGGACGGTCAGCCCCTTTTCCGCTTCCCTGGCGACGATGTCGTAGAGCTCGGACTTCGCGCCGACATCCACTCCGTGCGTGGGCTCGTCCAGGAGCAACAATCGCGGTTCGGCCATGAGGGCGCGGGCGAAGATCGCCTTCTGCTGATTGCCGCCCGAGAGCGTCGAGATCGGCTGCGTGTCGCGAACCATGCGAATGCCGAGCGTTTCGCGATAGAACGCCATACGCCCGGCCTCTCCTGCCCGATCGGAGAACAGGCCCTTCGAAAAACGGCGCAGGCTGCTGATCGCGGCATTGTCGCGCACGGAATGCTGCGGCAGGATGCCTGCCGTCTTGCGGCCTTCCGGCACGAGCGCAACCCCCGCCTTCACCGCCTCGCTCGGATCGGCGAAGGCCACCTTTTCTCCGAACAGCGAGATGTCGCCAGCCTTCGGCCGGTGCACCCCGTGTATAAGCTCCAGCAGCTCGGTGCGGCCGGCACCGACGAGACCGAACAGGCCGAAGATTTCGCCTTTGCGAATGTCGAGGCTGATGTCGTCCAGCAGACGATCGTCTGACAATCCCGCGACCGACAGCGCAGGCGTCCCGCTTGCTAGGGAACGCTGCCTGTACTGGTAGATGGCGGGCTTCCCCGTCATGTCCTTGATCAACTGCTCGCGGCTCGTTTCGCCGGGGCGTCGCTCGCTGACGATCGCCCCGTTTCGCAGCACGACGACACGGTCGCAAAGGGCCATCGCCTCCTCCAGGCGATGCGTGATGAAGATGATGGCCGCTCCTGCCTCCCGCGCCTCGCGGACATAGGAGAAGAACCCGGCGACCTCGTGCGGCGTCAGGGATGACGTCGGCTCGTCGAGGATCAGCAGCCGTGGCTTTCTTGCCGCCGCCTTGGCGATCTCGACCAGCTGCTGTTCACCCGCCCGCAGGGTCCCTGCTTCCCGGTCCGGCTGGATGTGACCGGCGCCGACCCTTTGAAGCAGGGCACGGGACGCGTGCTGCATCAAGTCGATATCGATGAGGCCCATACCGGTCCGCGGCATCCGACCGAGATGCAGGTTCTCGGCGACGCTCAGCGCGCCGACGACAGACAGTTCCTGATGAACGAAGCTGACGCCCGCTTCGATGCCTTCCGACACTGAGCCGAAGCGGACCGACAGGCCGTCCATTTCGATCGTGCCGCCGTCGGCCTGAAGGCCGCCGGACAGAATATGCATCAGCGTCGATTTGCCGGCGCCGTTTTCACCGAGCAGGCCCACGATCTCGCCCGCCTTCAAGTCGAGGTCGACCGAGTGAAGTACGGAATTGCCCGAGAAACTCTTGGCAATCCGGCGCGCGCGAAGGAGCGGCACGGAGACGACGCGCGCTGCTTCTGCGCCAGGCGCAGCCGCCGCGCGCGGGCTGTTACTTGGCGTCATCGGGCGTCAGCAGCTTTCCGGTCACCGGGATGACCTTTGCGGGCGGTTCCTGGCCGGCGACGATATAGTTGTAGAGCATAACGCTCGAATCGAGCGCCTGCTGGTAGGGCGCCTGGTCGATCAGGCCGACCATCTCACCGGTTTTGAGGTACTGGATATTGTCGGGCGTATGGTCGAAGCCGACGACGCCGACCTTGCCGGTCAGGTTGAGATCCTTGACGGCCTTTGCCGCACCGAACGGCCCGCCGGCGGTCACGTAGACCATCGAGAGATCCGGATTGGCGGTCATCATGTCCTGAACGAGCGAATAGGCCGATTCCGCCTTGTCCTTGTTCTCGAAAGGACCGACGATCTGAATGTCCGGGGAGTTCGCCTTCAGATATTCCAGCGCGCCGTTCATGCGCTGCGTGTGCTGGGTGGCGCCGAAATAGCCGGTGATGACGCCGAGCTTGCCCTTTCCGTTCATCTTCTTGGCGATGAATTCGCCGATCTGCTTGCCGGCCGAGGTCGCATCCTGGCCGATGAAGGCAAGGCGCTGCGATTCCGTCGCACCTTCCGCAATGATGTTGAAGACCGGCACGCCCTCTTCCGTGGCTTCGTTGATAATGCGCGCCGTGCCGTCGAAGATCGGCACCACGACGATGCCGTCATATTTCTTGGCGAGTGCGCCCTCGATGCCGGCGACGACCGCCTCGGCGGAGAGCTCGTCCCCGAGATCGACGAAATCGACCTTGGCGTCGTATTTCGACAGATAGTCGTTCGCCGCCCTCGCCCCTTCCGTGACCGGGGTCCAGAACGGATTGTTCTGAAACGACAGGAAAGCGATCCTCACCGGCCCCTTGGTGTTTTCCACCGCGGCGACGGTGCCGCCCTGCGGTGCTTCGCCCGCCAGCGAAGGCAATGTGACCGCCGCAACGGCCGCAGCGGCAAAGGCCATGGTTTTAAGTCTCTTGAGCAACATGCTTGTCTCCTCCGATAAATGATCAGTCGTCGTCGCCGCCGCGCTGCAGCCCGTCCAGCCCGACGGCGAAGATGATGACGAGCCCCTTGGTCACGACCTGCCAGTAGGCAGAGATGCCGAGAAGCACAAAAGCGTTGTTGAGCAGCGCCATGAGCAAGGCGCCGATCACCACGCCGAGGATCGAACCGCGGCCGCCGCTCAATGCGGTGCCGCCGAGGATCACGGCGGCGATGACGTCCAGCTCGTATCCCATGCCGAGATTCGGGTCGGCGCTTGCCAGGTTGCCCGCGAGGATGAGCCCGCCGAGCCCTGCCAGCAGGCCGCACAGCGCGAAGACGAACAGCCGGGTCGAGCGCAGGTTCACGCCGGCAAGACGGGAGGCCTTGGGATTGTCGCCGATCGCATAGATCTCCCGGCCTGTGACGGTCCGGCTCGCGAACACATGGACGATCGCGGCGAGCACGATCATCAGCAGGAAGGACACCGGTATGTCGAAGATGCGCCCCGCACCGACGAACTCGGCAAAGCCGCCGAACGATACAGGGATGCCGCCGGTCATGAGGAGCGCGATCCCGCGCGCGATCGAGAGCGTGCCGAGCGTGGCGATGAAAGGATTGATTTTCAGCCGCGTGTAGAGAAGTCCGTTGGCAAGACCGCAGGCGAGTCCTGTCAGAAGGCCGCCGAGGAGGCCGACGGTCTCGCTGCCGGTGTCGCGCATCAGCACGGCTGCGACGACAGCGGAAAGACCGATGACCGAACCCACGGAAAGATCGATGCCGCGCGCGATGATGACCAGGGCCTGCCCCAAGGCGACGATCGCCACGACCGAGGCCTGGCGGCCGACGTTCAGCAGGTTGCGCGGTTCCAGGAAATAATCGCTGGCGAATGTCAGATAGAGCGCCACGACGGCGAGCATGGCAAGCACCGATGCTTCGCGATGCCGGCCCAGTCCTCGTGCGAAGGTCAATGCTGACTGCATGGTCATCACCGCCTTTCGAAATTGGGGGCGCGCTTCTCCTTGAAGGCCGCCCGGCCTTCGGCCGCGTCCGCGGTCGCAAAGCAGATCGTCTGCAGATCGCGTTCGTATTCGATAGCCTTGTCGAGCGGCATCGAAACCGCCGCCTTGAGGTTGGCCTTCGCCGTTTCCGCCGCGATCGGTGCCCGCGAGGCGATGATTTCGGCGATCGCGCCGGCACGTTCCAACAGGTCGGTCTGGGGAACGACCTCGCTGACCAACCCCCAGGCCAGCGCCTTGTCCGCCGGTATCGGGTCGCCCGTCATCAGCATGAGCGCGGCATTCGAGGCGCCGATGGAATGCATCAGATGTGCCGCCATGCCGCCGCCGCCGATCCATCCGAGCTTGATCTCCGGTGCCGCGAACTGCGCGTTTTCCGAAGCGATCCGGATGTCGCAGGACATGGCCGTCTCCAGGCCGCCACCGAAGGCATAGCCGTTCACCGCGCAGATCGTCGGCTTGAGCAGGGCGCGGAACGCATCGCAATAGTCCGGCCGATTGCGGAACTGCCAGGGCGTACGGTAGGTGTCGAGCTCGCGGATATCGGAGCCGGCGCAGAAGGCGCGATCACCGGCGCCGGTAAGGATGACGCAGCGAATGCGGTCGCTGTCGTTGCTTTCCTTCACGGCCTCGACGATCGCCTCGGCCATTTCCGGCGTCACGGCATTGAGCTTTTGGGGCCGGTTGAGGGTGATCGTGGCGATTGCACCGTCCACGGCATAGAGAACGTCGTCGGTCATTTACCTACCTTTCGCCACCGGCTTTGCGATGGCTTGCATAGAGGGCCTGCAAGCTTTCGAGCACGCCGTCGGCCGGCGCCTTGTCCTCGAAGGCCTGCCGCAGAAGCGGCGAGGCCTTGCCCTGGAAGGCGATGTAGCCGTCGTGGCGCGGGCGCACATAGGCCTGCTCCAGCGTTTCGGCCGTGTTTTCGTAGAATCCGCCCCAGCGGGCGTTGACGCGTGGATCATGCCAGGCCTCGCGCCGAGACGGCTGGCCGTCATGTGCGGGGATGAAATCGACCTGGGCCTCGCGGCTCATCAGCCAGAGCAGGTGTTCCTTCAGAGCCGGCGTGATTTCGCAGCGCCGCGAGATGCCGATTCCCGTACCCCCGAGCGTCGAACCCGGCCGCCCGCCGGGGATGCGGCGCGGCGCGTCGTGGAAGGCGACCTGATGCCCCGTCTGCGGCGCGGCGTAGTTCACGTAACCGTAGACCAGCGGGCAGAGCACGACGTCGTCGTTCGACGCCATGTGATCGAGGATCCCGATCGGGTTCCGGTCGCGCACAGACCGCGGACTGCGGTTCGCGAGATCGCGCATCAGTTCGTAAACCGAGCGCCCGACGTGCCGGGAGACGAGGACCTCCGGATCCGTCTCTGCCGGAGGGTCGCCGAAGGCCGCGGCTATCGACAGGAACGAGAGCGCCGCGTGCGGACCGGCGAGCGACAGCGCCACCTTGCCGGTGGTCCGGGAGAGCGCCACGACCTCGTCCCAAAGCTCGGGCACCGGTGCCTCGAGAAGATCGGCCCGCGCCGCCATCACCTGCGTGGCCGCATCGAGCGGCAGCGCCCAATGAGCGCCGCCGAAGCGGTAGCTCCGCAAGGAGGGACCGATGCTCTCCGCCTCGAGCGCCTGGACGGTCGCATCGCCGAACACGTCCTCGAGAGACCGCAGGCAACTTCCGGCCAGAGCTTCCCCGACATGCGGATGATCGAGAACCACGAGATCGTAGCGCGCGCAAAGATCGGTGATCGGATGGGATTCGAAGCCTTCGAGCGGCTGCTTCTCCCAATCTATGGCGAGCCCCCATTCTGCAAGTTCAGGGCGCGCGGCGGCAGCCGCAAGCGCCTTGTAGCCGCGTGGATGATCCCATGTCAGAGCCTTCAGCCGTTGCATCGTCAGACGTCCTCGGCGGCAATGGCACCGGCGGCTTCGAGTGCGGCGATGCGAGCCTCGTCATAGCCCGCGTCCTTCAATATCTCGCGTGTATGCTGACCGACGACCGGCGCCCCGCGGTCGACGGTCGAGGGGGTCTTGGAGAACCTGATCGGAAACCCGGGCGTCTTGACGCGGCCTTCGGTCGGATGGTCATATTCGACGAAGGTACCGTTGTGCCTGATCTGCGCGTCCTCGACGAGGTCCGCATAGCCATAGACCGGGCCGCACCAGATGTCTGCCGCACGAAGCCGTGCCAGCCACTCCTCGGAACTTTTCGTCTTCAGCTTCTCGCGTGTCTTCGCGAAGATCTCGTCCCGCCTGGTCCAGGTGTCGACTTCGTCGTCCATGGTCAGGAAGCTTTCCTCGCCGATCACCTCTCCCAAGGTCTTGAGCTTGGGAAACGCGACGATGATGAAACCATCGGTGGTGGCGAAAGCGCCGTAGGGTGCGCGGATGTAGACATGGGCGTGCGGCTCGGCCGAGCGCTTCTGCGGTTTCTGGCCGATCGTGAAGACAGAGAGCTCCTGCATCTGGATCGTGGTGATCGCATCCAGCATATTGACCTGCACGAGCTGTCCCTCGCCGGTCCGCTCCCGGTGAAAGAGAGCTGCCAGGGCGCCTTCGAATGCGTTGTAGGCGGTGATGGCGTCGACCAGATATTGCCCCGCCGCCGTCGGCGCCTCGCCTTCGCGTCCCGCCGAAAGCATTGCGCCGGACATGCCCTGGAGAACGAGATCCTGTCCGGGCCGATCGATATAGGGTCCATCTTCGCCATATCCCGACATCGACACATAGACGAGGCGCGGATTGATGCGGGAGAGCGTGTCGTAATCGACGCCGAGACGTTTCGCGACGCCCGGACGGTAGTTCTGCAGGAAGATGTCGGCCGTCTTCACCAGGTCGAGAAGAACCTCCTTACCCTCCGGCGACTTCAGGTCGACGGCGAGCGAGCGCTTGTTGCGATTGAGCGACAGGAAGGAGACGTTGACCCTGTTGCCTCCGGCTCCCCCCGCGGCGACGTGGCGCTGCCACTCGCCCGTCACGGGCTCGACCTTGATCACGTCGGCGCCGAGGTCGCCGAGACGCTGTGCCGCAAACGGACCCGCCATGGCGATCGAGCAATCGAGGACGCGAAATCCGCTGAGAATTCCCATTCGTTCAGTTCCTTATGTATTCAAGCGGTCAATGCATCACCCAGCCGCCGTCGACGTTCAGGGTCTGGCCGGTGATGAAGCCCGCAGAGTCGGAGATCAGGAAGGTGAGAGCGGCAGCGATGTCGGCCGGGCGACCACGGCGTTTGACCGCCTGGTGGTCGAGCACGAAACGCGTATAGCCTTCCGGATCCGGATGGATCTTTTCGGCATCCGTCGGGAAAGCGCCGGGCGAGATGGCATTGACGGTGATGCCGTAGCCACCGAATTCGCGCGCCCAGGCGCGCGTCAGCCCGACGAGGGCGCCCTTGGACTGCACATAAGGGGCAAGATTGGCCCACCCGCCGGACAGGGTGACGCTGGCGATATTGACGATCCGGCCCCAGCCCCGCTCGCGCATATACGGCAAGGCCGCCTGGACGCAGACGATGCCGGCATCGACATTGATCCGCTGCACGCGCTGGAAATCCTCGATCGAATACTCTTCGAACGGCCTCGACGGATAGATCGCGGCATTGTTGATCACCACATCGAAGCCGCCCGCCTTGGCAGCAGCCTGGTCGAGCGCGGCGCGCAGGCCGCTCAGGTCGGCGAGGTCGATCGCCCGCACCGTGAGGCCGCCCAGCCCTTCCCTTTCCGAAGCATCCACGAGCGCGCGCGTCTTTGCCTCGTCGTTGTCGATGGCCACGACGCGTGCGCCGGCACGGAGAAAACTCAGTGTCGTCTCCGCTCCCAGGCCGCCGGCCGCACCCGTATAAAGGATGACCTTGCCGGCGATCGACATTCCGGGGACGACCTCCCCGGCGGTCAAAGGTCCGGCAATCATCGCCGTCCTCCGATGGGCAAGTGATTGCCGGTCGGCCGGGGAAACGCGTCGACGGGTTGTTCGGCGAGGCTGCGGATCCGCCTTTCGCTGGCTGCTATCGCATCCGCATCGGGAAGGATCCGGAAGGTGGTGTCATATCTCCGTTCGTCACCATGCTCGAGCCAGATCAGTTCGCCGCGCTCGCGCGCAGCACCATGGCCGAGGACGTGATTGGTCGACGGCTCTATGCCGAGCGCATACTGCCCGGCTTGCAGGTTCTGCCATTCGTACATGCAGGGAAACTGGTCCTTGCGGGTGACGACTTCGAAGCCGATGCCGAGCGCATCGTTGACGAGGGCAACCGGAACCCGGCCTTCGCCGTCCGCGGCCATTTCGTGCTGCCAGACCTGCTCGTGGAAATTGAGCTGCGGAGCCGGCAGCGTATGGTAGCCGACATCCTGCTTCTCGTAGTCGGCGCCGGCATGAGCGGCCCAGACGACGTCCTTGATGGGCGCCAGGTAGCGGGAATTTTCCGCCAGGACCGGATGGCCGACATTGATGTGGTAACAATACATGTGCGGGGTGCGGTAGAAGCCGCGATTGACCACCCGGTCGGTGAGCCTGATCTCGTTGGTGCCCGCCTTGATTTCGATGCGGCGCACGAGATCGAGATGCTCTCCGAACACCGTACCCTGGGTGACGACACCCTCGCACCAGAGGATGCAGTCGTCGCCCCTCCATTCCTCGCCATAGCCCGTGAGCCTTGCAGGAATCGTTCCGATCCGGCCATGCAGCGAATGGCTGATGGTCCTGCGCGGGCCGTAGACATAGGTGTCGCCCGGCTCGTCCGCCATGAACAGGATATGGTCGAGACCGCAGGTCACCATGAGTCCCGAGAAGGAGCGCAGCCAGGAAAGACCGCCCTCGCCTTCATATTCATGCAGGCCGGGATGCTTGAAGCCGGCCGGGGAGTTCCATCCGATCGCCATGCCGCGAAATTCGCAGTCGGCGATATCGAGGGCGCGGTCGACGAGCACGGTGAAGCGCAATCCCGTTCCGCTGCGGAATTCCAGCATGCGGATGCCGCGCTCGACGCCGTCTTCGAGCGTCATCAGGCGCACGCCGGCAAATTGCGAAAAAGACCCGGCCCTGGCGGCGATGTCGCGGCGCGACATCGCCTTCCCGTAGAGTTCGACCATGTGGATGTTCCTGTCGTATGCCCGGCTCGGGCAGCCCTTTCATGCCTTGGGTAAACGCGGCCGGACCCGTGCCCGGCCGGTCCGGTGATCAGAGGCCGAGCGCCCGAAGCTTCCCGTCGAGGAACCTCTTGGCGCGCGGCACATCGCTTTCGTCGAGATGCTCGATGATGACGGGTATGTTCGGATGCTTCTTCGAAAGCCGCTGGAGATAGAGATCGTAGTTCAGCGAGCCGAGGCCCGGTGCCGGAAGCTCGATCTCGCCCACGCCGCGGAAGGTATGGCTTTCGAGCGCATCCTCATCACCGATATCGGCATGCTTCTCCGTCTTGTCGTCGCCCGAACGCTTGACGTCCTTGGCATGGGCGATCTTGATCCTGTCCTGCAGGGTGTCGAAGACCTGGTTCAGTATCTCGTCCATGCGGCCGATGTTGTGCGCCTCGAAATAGTTCGTCGGATCCATCAGCAGACCGAGACCGGGGTGATCCACCTGGGCGAACATCTTCACGGTCTCCTCGACCGAGCCGACGACGTTGTTCACGTAGGTTTCGAGGAGGAAGACGGCACCATGATCATAGGCGTGCTGGGCAAGATCGGCGATGACCTTGCGGCACTCCTCGAAGCCTTCTTCGGTCTTGTTCCTCGGGTGATGCACCCAGTCCGACTCCGTGTTGTAGGTGCCGGTTTCCGAGATGACATAGGGCGTGCCGAGATACTGGGCGTGGCGGATGATCTCCTTGAGGTAACCGACGCGACGCTGGCGCTCTGCCCTGTCCGGATGGATGATGTTGGTGTAGCCGGAAATGCAGGAGATCGGCAGATGATGATCGCGGAAGGTCTCGCGGATCCGGATGCACTTCTCCCGCGTGATCTGGCCTGCCGACAGATCGACATCCTTGAAATGCATGTCGAGCTGAACGGTATTGAAGTCGAGCGCTCTTATTTTTCTCGCCGTCTCTTCCAGGCTGTAGGGGAAATAGCCCGTAAAAATGCCGGTTTGCATCATGATTGAATTCCTCCCTTGCAATCAGTCGACCGAGATCTCGGAAAGCTTGACCGTTCGTGCCTCGGCGATGGAGCGGTAGCCCGCCTCCACCAATGCGACGGTTTTGACGTTGTCGGCCACGGAGAGCGCCGGGGCTTCGCCGGATTTCAGCGCATATTGCAGCTGTTCCATCACCCCGATGAAGGCATGGGGGAACCACATGGTCTCCCATTCCGGGCTGACCCACTTTCCATCCGTCGTCTTTTTCGACGCGTATGAGAGCGTCGAGGGCGAGCCGTCCGGCCAGCCGATCGTGCCCTGCGCGACGCCTTCCGTGCCCTCGACCCGCCACTTGATGTAGATGTCGCTGTCGAACCCCTCCTCGCGCGGGCCGGACCAGACGTCTTCCATGGAGACGGCTAGAACGCCGTCGGGGAAGGTGAGCGTCGAGACCGTGATCCCGTCCGTATGGGCAAATTCGGTGCGTGGATCCGGCCGGGTGACCGTCGTGATCGCGTCCGGTTCGCCGAACAGGAAGCGCAGCACGTCGAGGTGATGCACGCTCATATTGGCGAGGGTCAGCCGGTCGTATTCCTCGAGAAAACCTTGCCAGTGCGGAATCGCCCGCATCTCGATGGTCGCTATGACGACCGTGCCGAGCTCGCCTCTGTCGAGGATCTGCTTCAGAACCCGCATAGACTGGTCATAGCGCATATTCTGGTTGACCGAGAATATCTTGCCGGCGCTTGCCGCCTCGTCCCGCAAGGCCTTCGCTTCGTCCAGCGTGAGCGCCAAGGGCTTTTGCGCGAGGATTGCCTTGATATGCGGCTGCGCAAGTGCTTCGCGGATCAGCGCCGGCTGCTGGTCCGGCGGAAAGGCAATGTCGAGGATCTCGACGTTCGCATCGGCGATCAAAGCGGAAGGCGTCGCATGAACGGCGGGAATTTCCCAACGGGCGGCGACGGCCTCTGCCCGTTCCTGCGTGCGTGAGGCGATCGCAGCGACGGGAAAGCCCGCCTGCCGATAAGCGGCCAGATGACATTCGGCCATGATCATGCCGGCTCCGATGCAGCCGATCTTGTATTCTTTCACCCGCACCGGCGGGTCAGGCACGAAGCCATTGGCAGCGCTCACGAAACTCCTCCCATTCACCTCGCCGGCGGCGCCGCACTCCCGTAGCGGCAAAATTGCGGCCGGCGACTTGTCCGGTTCCATTCTTCCCCGGCACCAAGTCGAGCGGGATACTCATTCCGATACGCATCAAAGTCAACATCATTATCAATCTTTTTACATCATTTTTTTAGTCTTTATGATGTACCTCCCCAACCCTCCATTGTGCCGGCCTGCGGCATGATCGATATTTCAGTGGAAAACCGGGCATTTCTCCTACCCCCTTGTCGCGACGGCCCGGCTCCCTCTTGTTTCTTGGCCAGGAAGGATTACATCAAAACACATCATTTTAAGCGAAGAGGCGGCTTTGCGATCCACACTGACTGATATCGCCCGGGAGGCTGGCGTTTCGAGCGCGACCGTCGATCGCGTCCTTAACAATCGCAGCGGCGTCAAGCACAGGACGCGCGAAATCGTCATGGATGCCGCCCGGCGTCTGGGCTACCTCGGCCTCGCCGCGCACAACGCCTCCGCGGAAGGGCGCGTGCGCCTCGACTTCGTGCTGCCGGCAGGCACCAATACCTTCATCGCCAACCTTCTCCGGCAATTGCAAAGCCAGGGCACGGCCAGACCTGATCTCGACGTGCGCGTCCACTCCATCGAAGGGTTCAATCCGGACACGCTCGCCGGCACCCTTCAGGAATTGAGGGGCGAGACCATGGGCGTGGGCGTAATCGCCTTGGACCATCCGACGGTCAGAGAGGCAATGCGTTCACTCGCCTCTTCGGGAGTGCCGATCGTAACGCTCGTATCCGACATCCTGCACGTACCGCGCACCGGCTATATCGGCATCGACAATCGCGCGGCCGGAAGGCTCGCAGGATACCTGCTCGGACGTTTTCTCGGCCGAGAGACGAAGGGTAAGATCGCGCTGTTCGCCGGCTCTCTCTCCTACCGAGGCCACGAGGAACGGGAGATGGGCTTTCGTCACATCATCGCTGACGAGTTCCCCGCCCTCGAAATCGTCGAGTTGCGCGAGATCCGGGATGACCGCGAGCGCGCCTTCGAGGAAGCCGCTGCATTGTTGAAGCGTCACCCGGACCTGGCGGGCATCTACAATATAGGTGCCGGTAACTCCGGTATCGGCCAGGCCTTGGCCGAGGCCGGAAAGGCCGAAAGCATCATATTCGTCGGTCACGAGCTGACCGAGCACAGCAAGAGGCTGTTGCTAAGCGGCGTCATGGACGCAGTGATAGACCAGAATCCGCGGGTGGAAGCCCGCGAGGCGCTTTCGATGCTGGACTGCGCCGTGCGGGGCAAGCCGATCGACTATCATCCGCCGCGTCTGCAAGTGATCTTCCGGGAAAATATACCCGAGACCTGACGGCGGCGCGGCCGGCGCGACCGGTTGCAAATCGCGCTCACGTGACTACCTTCAACTGGGCAGCCTCCCTTGGTGACAGGGAGAGAGATGACCGGGAGCAAATCATGTGCCGAAACATAAAACCCCTGTTCAATTTCGACCCGCCGGCGACGGATGAGGAAATCCGTGACGCGGCGCTGCAGTTCGTGCGCAAGCTGAGTGGAACGACCAAACCGTCGAAACGCAATGAAGCCCCCTTCGAGCGCGCGGTCGATTCGATCGCGGCATGCGCCCGCGAACTTCTGGACGCGCTGGAGACGTCGCAGCCTCCGCGCAATCGTGAGGAAGTCGCGGCAAAGGCGCGCGAGAGATCGGCGATGCGGTTCGCTTGAGCATCGACCGCTCGCTTGCCCGGCACGGATGTCGCGTTTCTCGTCAGACGGTCACGACGATTTTGCCGAACTGTTCGTTGGACTCCAGAAAACGATGTGCCTCGACGATCTGATCGAACGGGAACGTCCTAGCAATGACGGGTCTCAGGGCACCCGCCTCCAGACCTTCCAGGACGAATTCCTTGGCGAACTCCAGGCGTTCCGGATCGGCGAGCAGCTCGTGGACCAGGTAACCACGCAGCGTCAGTGATTTGCTCAGCACGTCAAACAGCGGGAACGGGGTCTTCTCCGGGCTTAGCCCGCCATACTCGACAAGTATGCCGCCCGGTGCCATCGCGGCCGTCAACGGTTCGAAGATCGGGCCGCCGACGGAATCGAACACGACACGTATTCCCCGCTGTCCGGAAACGCTTTTCAGCTGCGCTTGCAAGTCCTCCTCCAGGGAGGCGACGACATGCGCCGCGCCGGCCTCCAACAGGCGTTGCCGCTTCGCGGAGGTCCGGGTGACGGCTACCGGTATGGCGCCGACCATGTTGGCGATCTGGATTGCGGCAAGCCCGACACTGCTCGATGCCGCGGTAATGGCGACGAAATCTCCCCTGCGAAGCCCTCCGATATCGACCAGGCCGCCGTAAGCGGTGAGATACTGCATCCACACAGCGGCCGCCTCTTCAAAGCTCAGCGACGGCGGATGCCTGACGAGGAGTGCCGCAGGAAATACCGCAAGTTCCCCATAGGCGGGCCACCGGGTCATCGATTTCGGCGGCAACAGGCTGACCGGATCGCCGGGAGCGAACCCTTGAACGCCCGGGCCGACCGTTTCCACAAAGCCTGCTGCCTCAAGGCCGAGGCCGGACGGAAATACTGCCGTTTCGATATAGGCGCCCGAGCGGAGCAAGGCCTCGGCCCGGTTGAGGCCCAACGCCTTGACGCGAATGCGAACCTCATGGGGCCCGGGCTCCGGCACATGCACCTCTTCGATCCTCAGCACCTCCGGACCACCCAACTCGTGAAAGCGAACGACGCGCGCCATGGCAAGACTCCAAAACAAATGTATTGAATGAGCTATGACAGCAGTGGTTCAGCCGATAAACGGAGAGAAAGGCAGAACAGTAGAAACGGAGAGTTTTCAATATGGATCGCCTGACCAGCATGGCAGTATTCGTCAAAGCGGTCGATCTCGGCTCGTTCGCCGCCGCAGCGGATGCTCTTGGACTATCCGGGCCGATGGTCGGCAAGCATGTTCGTTCGTTGGAGGATCGGCTTGGCGTGCAGCTTATCAGCCGCACCACGCGGCGACAGAGCCTGACGGAGTTCGGTCATGTCTATTACGAACGCTGCCGGGTGGTGCTCGCCGAAGCGCAAGCAGCGGATGCGCTTGCGGCCGATCAGCTTTCCGAACCCCGCGGCAAACTGCGTGTGACGATGCCGGTCCATTTCGGCCGGCACTGCGTCACTCCCGTATTGCTGGAACTCGCCCGAAAATTTCCGGCGCTGGAACTTGACCTCTCGTTCAACGACCGCATCATCGACCTTGCCGAAGACGGCTATGATCTCTCTATCCGCACGGGCGTCTTGCAGGACAGGGCGGGATTGATTGCCCGTCGCGTGGCACGCCAGCCGATGATCGTGTGCGCCTCGCCTTCTTATCTGGAGTTGCATGGCTATCCGGAGACGCGGGAAGATCTGGCGCAGCACTCGGCAGTCGTATATCGCCGGTCCGGGCCGGTCCCGCCCTGGCTTTTCCCGGGGCAGGGGCAATCTTCATCGGAGGTGACCCCGCTCCACCGGTTCCGTCTCGACGATCTCGATGCGATCGCTGACGCCGCCGCACGAGGGCTGGGGCTTGCATGGCTTCCCTTCTGGCTGGTGCGGAGGCGGATCGAGTCGGGCACGCTCGTCCAGCTTCTGCCGGGGCAGCCGCCGTTTCAATATGATTGCCATGCAGTATGGCTGCAGACGCCGCACCTGCCGCTCAAAGTTCGCGTTGCCGTCGATGCCTTGGCGGCGCAACTGCCGAGTTTCATGAACCTGAAATGAGAGTTGCTCGCCACGCTGCGTTGCAGGGCGCCTGCCGGCAGGAACTGATGGGAGACGGCGTTAAAACCCCGCTATCCGGCGCTCTTGGAGCGCACGGAAGGCAGTCTCACGCCGAACAAGACTCATGCCGGAATGACTGCTTTGCGAGCCGGCTCGTTTCCTCCGGATCGAGAGCCCGCAATCGAGCTCGATCGGCCACGCTTTCGCGTGGCGGAATACCGGCACCTGTCAACCGGAGACGCAGATCGTGGAAGCGCAGGTCACCCGCGCAGGCCCGGCGCCTCTTGTCCGGTGCGCTCCACATATTCGCTGTAACCACCGCCGTATTGATTGATCCCGTCCGGCGTGAGTTCCAACACTCGATTGGAAAGTGCCGACAGGAAACGGCGATCGTGCGAAACGAACAGCATCGTGCCCTGATAGGCCGAGAGCGCCTTGATCAGCATTTCCTTCGTATCGAGGTCGAGATGGTTGGTCGGCTCGTCGAGGACGAGGAAGTTCGGCGGATCGAACAGCATTGCGGCCATTATAAGCCGCGCCTTCTCACCGCCGGAGAGCACCCGGCATCGCTTCTCGACGTCATCGCCGGAAAAGCCGAAACAGCCGGCCAGCGCTCTGAGCGGCGCCTGTCCGGCCTTGGGGAAGCGGTCTTCCAGCCATTGCAGAATGGTGCTCTCGCCGTCGAGCAGATCCATGGAATGCTGGGCGAAATAGCCGACCTTCACGCTGGCGCCGAGTGAGACGCTGCCCTTGTCCGGGTTGGTTGTGCCGGTGACCAGCTTGAGCAATGTCGATTTGCCGGCGCCGTTGATGCCCATGATGCACCAGCGTTCACGCCGGCGGACCATGAAATCAAGGCCGTCATATATCGTCCGGCTGCCATAGGTCTTGTGGATGCTCTTGAGGTTGACGACGTCTTCGCCGGAGCGCGGAGCCGGCAAGAACTCGAAGGCGACGGTCTGGCGACGACGCGGCGGCTCGACGCGGTCGATTTTTTCAAGCTTCTTCACCCGGCTCTGAACCTGCGAGGCGTGCGAGGCGCGTGCCTTGAAACGTTCGATGAACTTGATCTCCTTGGCGAGCATCGCCTGCTGGCGCTCGAACTGAGCTTGCTGCTGTTTCGCGTTCAACGCACGCTGCTCTTCATAGAAGCCATAGTCGCCGGAATAGGTCGTCAGCGCGCCGCCGTCGATCTCGATGATCTTGGTGACGATCCGGTTCATGAACTCACGGTCGTGCGACGTCATCAAGAGAGCGCCGTCATAGCCTTTCAGGAAGTCCTCCAGCCAGATCAGACTTTCGAGATCGAGATGGTTGCTCGGCTCGTCGAGCAGCATGACGTCCGGCCGCATCAGAAGGATGCGGGCGAGCGCCACGCGCATCTTCCAGCCGCCCGACAGTTTGGCGACGTCGCCGTCCATCATCTCCTGGCTGAAACTGAGGCCGGCGAGAACCTCGCGGGCACGTCCCTCCAGCGCATAGCCGTCGAGCTCTTCGTATCGCGCCTGCACCTCGCCGTAGCGCTCGACGATCGCATCCATTTCATCCATGCGATCCGGATCAGACATGGCCGTCTCGAGCTCACGCAGTTCCGCCGCCACGGCGCTGACCGGGCCTGCCCCTTCCATCACCTCGGCGACGGCCGACCGGCCGGCCATCTCGCCGACATCCTGATCGAAATAGCCGATGGTCATGCCCTTCTCGACCGAGACCTGCCCCTCGTCGGGCAGTTCCTGACCGGTGATCATCCGGAAAAGGGTCGTCTTTCCCGCTCCGTTAGGCCCGACGAGCCCGATCTTTTCGCCGCGGTTCAACGCTGCCGAAGCTTCGATGTAGAGTATGCGGTGGCTGTTGGACTTGCTGATATTTTCGATGCGGATCATGCGGAGGACGGCCTATCTGGTTGCGGGCACCCCTATGCCACGCGTTGGCGTAGCTGTCACGCCGGCGGGACGCATCTTCTTCTCGCCGGGACTATGTGCCATACGGCCGCTCCCATCCGAGCCGACGTATAGACGCGCTTTGGCGGCGGGTCCGGCTCGGCGAGGTCGAGTCACTGTGGACCTGCTTCTGGAGCGACGAAGCTCCTTTTGGCGCGGGAGCGCAGGACGAATTGCGCGCCGGAGAAACCAGGGAAAGTGTGTGAGGGCGCGCGAGGGCGCCCTCTGAGAACCATTGCCCGGCATCCTGAGACCGGAGCTCGATCCACGCCGCTGGAGGGGTGTGACATGTTCGTCACCGGATGCGTTCGCTCCCGGGATTGCTCACGTCAAGCTTCCTCAGCCACGCCAATGGCCGCTTGAACTCAACCCCGATCTCATGCGCATTCTGCCACGCGACCCATCCGGACGCACAAACGTGTTCCGGAATGAAAAGCAGTTGAATTTCTGGTCCGGTCGATATGGGTGAATTGAATCGCAGTCGCGCACCCTTGGAATTGAGATCCACAATGAGACAGTCGATTCCAATTCCTCCCGCACCCTCTTGCAAAAGGCGGGCGCGCTTAAGAGACTTCCGTCTCGTAAGTTGGCGGAGTTCGGCAGTAGACATAATGACTTCCTTTTATGAACCTGCCCCCGAAGACATGCTGCAGGGGATTGTACCCGATCTTGCGGTGCCGTTTACTCGATCAGTGCTATCTTCTGGTTCGCCAAGAGCTTCTTGGTCCCCGCGCTATCACATGCCGACTGCATCGTTGAATTCCCGCTGAACGTGATCTTATCGGCGATTACCTGCGTACAACCGTTTGCTGTTGCGGAATTTCCCTTGTAGTCGAGCGACGACGCTGGCGTGTAGACCGCCCCGGTCAAGATCGAGTTGGACGTCCCGTTGATGGAATGGCTCACAGCAGTCTGGTTGCGGCTGCCGAAAAAAAGAATTCCGGAATAAGGTCCCGATGTCGGTGCCTTTAGATCGATGGAGACGTTTCCCTTAAGATCCAATCGAGCATCATTCGCGAGAAAGAAGGTCACTCCGCTGTAGCCATTCACCGGCATGCCTACTT
This sequence comes from Sinorhizobium meliloti, assembly GCF_035610345.1. The sequence goes on from NZ_CP141214.1 coordinate 722,006, forward strand.
GCAATCGCGCTGCCGAGGTCGCCGTCGGATTACCACCGTTCGCGGTAAACGTGCCGCCGGCTATAATATACAGGCCTGGTTCGAACTCGACTGTTCCCTTCACGTCCAGCCCATTGGGAAAGCACCTGACCCTAACCCCGTTAGGATGCATCTGTGTCGTTTTCACGAGGGTCAGTTGGCCTGGGTTGCCAATGTTCCTGCTGCCGGAGTCGCAGGCGAAGCCGGGCCACGGGTACGGTTCGACTACACTTGCGTAGGGGTCGATGCTTGCCGGTGCGTTCTCGTGGACGGTATCGCACTGTTTCAACCTTAAGCCTAGCGTCGCCACGGCTCCGCCGACTGCATGCACGCAGTCGGCGTTCATCGACGCGGACCCGGACATGAGAAACGAGTCCGAAGCGCTTGAATTCGATGCTACATCACAACCACTCAGGTCGACCGAAGCCGAGCCGGAGACAGTTACAGCACCCGATTTTGTTTTCGAGAGCGCGAGCACACAGGCGGTAGATCCACCCTCCACCTGTGCAACAGCACGCGCCCTCATCGTGACCGGTTGATCAGAAAAAATCGAGGAAAGCAGCCGCGAACGCGTTTCCGTCATAACGACTTCAAGCCGATCCAGAGTCCCCGCACTTGCCGTCGGTGACGACGACGGACTGATCGCCAGCGTGCCGGCCGACGGCGAGTAGCCGCTCTTGGAGGCGATCTGTGTGGCCGTGGCCTCGAGCGCAGATCTCTGATCACCCGCGCGCAGGCGCCCTGCGGCTGCATGCGCTGCGACGTCCGCGGCGTGCTGAAGCTTGCGCTGCTTCAGATACCAGAAGCCCGTCTCGGCGCCGAGGCCCATGGCTCCGACGAGAACGGGAAACGCGACCGCCGCGATAACAGCGACCGTACCGTGTTCGTCCGCCAGGAATTTTAGCGCACCGGTCCGCTTCCGCGGCGCCGGTCGTCTCGCATGGATCACGTCATTTCTTTCGCTCATTCGCATGCCCAATGGTCTGAGGTTTCGGCCGGACGATACATCCCACCCTGGTCGTTAGCGATTCGGCCGGTTGGCCTAGTCCGGCCCGTAAGGGCTTGCCGTGCCTGCTTAGGCCATCAGGTCGAATGGTCATCGAGCGTTTCAGGGGGCACATTTCGCGGGACTAGAACGGCTCCAGCACCCCCGAAAAAGGCACCTGAGATGATTTCGACATTCGCAGCTTCGCTCGCATTCTTTTTCTTTGCCGGACTGATGACCTATGCCGGCATCAAGGATGTCGCGACCATGACCATATCGAACCGTCTCGTGCTTGCATTGGCGGTTTCCTTCATGGTTCTTGCGCCCGCCGCCGGATTGGGCGTGGCGACGATCTCGTCCAGCATCCTCATCGCCTCCGGCGTACTGGTCTCGACCTTCATGCTCTTCTCCTTCGGCTGGATCGGCGGCGGCGACGCGAAGCTCTTGCCCGTGGCCGTACTCTGGCTCGGGCCGGACCTCGCGCTCGACTTTCTCCTTTACACGGCCCTGATTGGTGCGGCGTTGACGCTTGGCCTTCTGCAATTCCGGCGCATGCCCCTGCCGGTGGTCCTGAAGAAGAGCGCCTGGTCCGCGCGCCTGCACTCCCCCGAGACGGGCGTTCCCTACGGGGCGGCGATGGCGCCCGCTGCCCTTCTGCTGCTCCCCCAAAGCCACTGGTTCTCCGCCCTTCTCTGATGGCGGCACCGACATCCCCTCACCAAACGATAAGGTCTAGCCAATGATCCGCCTTGCCATTCTCCTGCTCGCGCTGGCAGCCGGCGGCGCTGCCTCCTGGTTGGCGCTGGGCGCCGCAGACCAGCCGACAACCGCGACAGCGCAAGTTCAAGAGGCGCCTTCGCAGGAGGTGCTAGTCGCCTCCGCGGAGTTCAAACGCGGAACGACGCTCGAGGAGACCCACGTGCGGTGGCAGCCCTGGGAGGGCGAGATCCCTCCCGTGTTCATCAGCCGCAGCTCACGCCCGGACGCGATCGCATCCCTGAAGGGGTCACTCGCCTTGAGCGACTTCGTTGCGAGGGAACCTATCCGGCAGGACAAGGTCGCCCAGCCTGGCGCCGGCTTCCTGTCCAGCATGCTGCCCTCGGGGAAGCGGGCAATAGCGGTCCGCGTGACTGCGGAGAGCACGGCCGGTGGATTCATTTTGCCCAACGACCATGTTGACGTCATCCATACCGTCGCCCGTTCCGGCTCGGGAAAGGATAGTGACGTCCTCAGCCGCGCCATCCTCTCCAATATTCGGGTGCTGGCGGTTGATCAGACCGTTTCGGAGGGGGCGGATGGGACCTCGGTCATCGGCAAGACCGCGACGCTCGAAGGGGATCCCCGACAAATCGCAACGATCGCCGCGGCGGAAGCCTCAGGTACGGTTTCGCTCGCGCTCCGCCCCTTGGTCGACAACCACGAACCACCAATTGTCGAAAGCGAGGGTCCTCGTCGCGGAGTGGTGCGCGTCATCAGTGGCGGGCGCATGTCGATGACTGAAGTTCCCTCCCGCTCCGGCGGAAGCTGATCAGCTCAAGAAAGTTTCGAACCAATGAAACAGCTCGGAAACGAAATCCACGGAACCTTTCCTGCGGCGTCTGCGCTGCCGCCCATACCAAAGATTGACATCGCCGCCTTCTGCCGTTCGGAAGAGGTAACCCAGGCGATCCGTACGGCGGCGTTCGACCGTCGCATGGCGCGAGCCACGGTGGCGATAAAGACCGGGGGGATCGACGAAGCCGCAGCGCTTTACAGCGGTTTCACCTCGCCGAATCTGGTGGTTGTGGAAAACGATGAGGATGACGTTCCGCTGATGGCAGCGCTGGAAGGCCTTGCCATGGAATGCGTCACGGGTACCAAGGTTATCGTCATAGGGCGTTCCAACGACGTCGCGCGATACAAGAAGCTCTTGGACGCCGGCGTGAGCGATTACCTCGTAGCGCCCTTCGATCTGATGGATTTCGTCGCTGCGGTGCACCGCTGCTTTCGCGCTCCGGTCGAGGAGAAGCTTGGGCGTATCGTCGCATTCGTCGGCGCCAAGGGCGGGACCGGATCCTCGACACTTGCGCATAACGTTGCCTATGCCATGTCAAAGCGCGTCGATGCGGATGTGCTTCTGGCCGATCTCGACCTACAGTCCGGTACGCTCGACCTGAACTTCGACATCGAGGCGACCCAGGGCATGGTCGACGTGCTGGAGAGTCCCGATCGGCTGGACGAGGTGCTTCTGCGCCGTCTGGCCGTGCCCCATACGGATCGCCTGCACCTTCTGCCGGCGACCGCGGATCTCAATAAGGTCTTCAGTCTCCGGGAAGATGACGTGGATCACCTCCTCGATGTCGCTCGTTCGAGCTCCTGGCATCTGGTGGTGGACCTGCCTCATATCTGGACAGGATGGACGCGCAAGATCCTCCTCGAAGCGGACGATATCGTCATCACGGCGACGCCCGATCTCGCCAGCATGCGCAATGCGAAGAACCTGGTCGACTTCTTGAAGAGGGCGCGCCCGAACGACCCGCCGCCGAGGATCGTTCTCAACAAGACCGAAACGCCCAAGCTCGCAGAAATCAAACCGAAGGACTTCGTTGCAGCCGTCGGGTTGCAGGAGAGCATTTCCGTACCCTTCGACCCGAAGCTGTTCGGTGCCGCGGCGAACAATGGCCGGCTGGTGATCGATCAGGCGCCTCAGTCTGCAGCGGGCCGGGCGATGGTCGCGCTTGCCTGGCGCGTTAGCGGCACGAGGGAGAGACGAGCCGATCGACGCGGCCTCAAGGCCCTGCTGCAAACAGTGCTGAGCCGCGGCAGATCGAAGGGCTCATCGGCAGTGCGCAAGAAAGCGGGCGAACTGAAAGCTTCCGAGGCGGGGGCCTCGGCAGCCGAATTCGCGCTGATCGCGCCGGTGCTCGCTCTGGCTCTCGTCGCCATGGCGGATGTCGGGCTTGCGCTTTACGAGCGAATGACGATCGACCATGCGCTGCGCGCCGGCGCGCAAGCTGCCATGGCCGATCCAGGGCCGACGCAAGTCCAAAAGGTTATGCAGTCCACGCTGGCGAAAAGCGCGCTGCTGGCCAATGCCACCGTGTCAGCGGTGAAGCGCTACTGCGCCTGCCCGGAAAATCCCGACATCGACCCGGATGCGGCGGCGCAATGCGGAACGAGCCTTTGCGCCAATGCGGCGGCGCCGTTCATTTACTACCGCTTGGCGGCGACGAAGAATTATCAGCCGATGTCGCTGCGGCAGGTGCTTCCAGCCTTTCAGCTCAACTCATCCATGCAGGTGCAGATCCGATGACGAAGTCGCGCCGCGGCGTCCAACGGCTGTGGCGCAGCGAAGCGGGTGCAACGGCGGTGGAATTCGCGCTGGTGTGCCTGCCGCTGCTCCTGCTGATCCTCGGCGTCATCGAATTTGGCCGTGTCTTTTATGTCCGCAACGATCTCTCGCACGCCGCCGACATTGCTGCGCGCAAGGTGCTGATCGGGCAGGTCGCCCGCGATGCGTCCGATAGCGAGGCACAGCAGAAACTCGAACGTGCGGTGCGCGAGAGCTTTCGCGGCGGCGATCCCTCGCTGCTTCAAATCGTCACCGGCAAGGAAACCGTGGACGGGATCGATTTTCGCATTCTGTCCATTCGGTATCCCTTCACCTTTGTCCTGCCGGGTCTGGCTAAGGGCCCGTTCAACCTGCAGCTTTCACGACGCATCCCGATCGGGTGATCGCGGACCTTTACCGATTGGCAGCGCCCGTTAATCGCCGGGCTCGGGCTCGGGCGCGGTGATCTCCGGTTGCGGAGCGGTAACGCCGTCGGATCGGATCGGCGCGCAGCGGCCGGCGCAGCTATAGGTTGTCTTGCCCTCGCCCCCGTCGACGGTGACCAGACGCCCGCCTGCCGCGACGACATCAAGGATGACGTTGGCCACCTGCGCGCCGTCTGCGCCGATGACGATCAGGTTTGTCGACCCTGGCGTTCTGCCGGTCAGAACGACCGTCTTGTCGTCACTCAGCGTCGCCTGCGCGATTGCTGGATTGCCGATGATGAGTGTGCTTGCGGGCTGCGCCAGGAGGAGCATTCTCGCAAAATCGACGATAACCCTGACGACGCCGTCGGCCTGGCGGGTCGCCTGCAGCGTCACGGCTGTAGCGGGCTGGCTTTTCGCCGCCTCGGGCGCCGCAATCATGGCGCATGTGGTAAGCGCCAAACCAAGCCATCCGGCGACGCTGCGCATTGGAACCACTCCCATTGGTTGCTCCCGGCCTCTTAACGGATGGGTGTTGCCATCCGTTCCAACTACCATGGCAAAGAGTGAAAGTACTGCAAGGCCGACGATCGGACTAGACCACTAGGCCGAACCGCTCGCGGTCGGTCCTCGGCCATCAGGCTGAATGGATCGAGAGGGTTAATAAAGTCTATATGAGAGCCACACAGCAAGCGGGAACGAGGCAGACCCTGGCCCGGCCCTGTGATGCCGAACTTGGCGTCGGCGCAACCTCAAACCACTGAAGGACCCCGAACCATGAAAAAACTTCTTGTCCGCTTTGCCCGCAACGAGTCCGGCGCGACCGCTATCGAATACGGCCTGATCGCCGGTCTGGTCGCCGTCGTTATTATCGGCGCGGTGACCACAGTCGGCACCGATGTGAAAACGGTATTCACCACGATTTCAGAGAAGCTGAAGCCTGCTGCCTAATTCAATTGGCAAGGCTCTTACAAGGCAGTGCGGAGGGTTGACCTCCGCCAGCCATGTCTAGGCACAAGCAATTCATGTGAGACCGGCAGGGCGACGTCGATGTTTGGCAAAAAATCGATATTGGATCAAACGGCCGCGAAAGAAATGGAGCAGCCAGCGCGCGAGATGGACCTCCGGGCTCCGCACGAGCTCAAGAAGCCTGCCCCGGCCCCGGCCGCTGCCAAACCCGAGAAGGCCGAACAGTACTACAGCTTCAAAAAGGAAATTTTCAGCGCGCTCATCGCCACGATCGACGTGGCAGTGCTGTCCACCATGGATGGCGAGCAGGCGCGTACCGAAATCGGCGCCATCGTCAACGATATCGTCGCGGCCAAAAAGGCCGGTATTTCCATGGCCGAACAGAACGACCTTCTGCACGACATCTGCAACGACATTCTGGGCTACGGACCTCTCGAGCCCCTGCTCGCCCGCGACGACATCGCCGACATCATGGTGAATGGCGCGGACCAGGTCTTCATCGAGGTGGCCGGTCGAGTGCAGCAAACGGGCATTCGCTTCCGGGACAACGAGCAGCTCCTGAACATCTGCCAACGCATCGTCAGCCAAGTCGGCCGGCGAGTCGATGAATCGAGCCCGATCTGCGACGCACGTCTGGCAGACGGTTCGCGCGTTAACGTCATCGCCCCGCCGCTCGCGATCGACGGCCCCAGCCTGACCATCCGTAAGTTTAAAAAGGAGAAGCTGACCGTCGACCAACTGGTGCGTTTCGGTTCGATCTCACCCGAAGGCGCCGAGATCCTCAAGATCATCGGTCGCGTGCGCTGCAACGTGCTCATCTCCGGCGGCACGGGCTCCGGCAAGACGACGTTGCTCAATTGCCTCACAGGCTATATCGACGACGGCGAACGCATCATCACCTGCGAAGACGCGGCAGAGCTTCAATTGCAGCAGCCGCACGTCGTGCGTCTCGAGACGCGCCCGCCCAACATCGAAGGTCAGGGTGAGATCACCATGCGCGCACTCGTCAAAAACTGCCTGCGCATGCGGCCCGAGCGGATCATCGTCGGCGAGGTGCGCGGGCCAGAGGCCTTCGATTTGCTTCAGGCGATGAATACCGGCCATGACGGCTCAATGGGAACACTTCATGCAAACTCGCCGCGCGAGGCACTCTCCCGGATCGAGGCGATGATCACCATGGGCGGGCATTCGCTGCCCGGCAAGGCAATTCGAGAAATGCTCGTCTCGTCCGTCGACGTGATCGTCCAGGCGGCACGCCTTCGCGACGGCTCCCGGCGCATCACCCACATCACCGAAGTGCTCGGTATGGAAGGTGACGTGATCACGACCCAAGATCTCTTCGTCTACGACATGGTTGGGGAGGATGATAAGGGCAACATTATCGGACGACATCGCTCGACCGGGATCGGCCGCCCGGCATTTTGGGACCGCGCGCGCTATTACGGCGAAGAAACCCGTCTAGCCGCGGCGCTCGACGCTGCGGAACTTAAGGCGGCTGCGTAAGTCACAACTGACACAGGTGTATTACAAATGCTGTCCCTGCTGTTTCCCGCGATCGTGTTTCTCTTAGCTTCCACGAGCGTCGGCGGCATGATGATTGTTGCCTTCTACCCACGCGTGGTCAAGGCAAGCGCATATCGCTACAGGTTCGAGCGCATCGCAGCAGTCGCGGAGCGCTCACACAGCGAGCGCACGGAAGAGGAAGGCCGGGATCGCCGACGCTCGGTGGAAAAGACGCTGCGCGAGATCGAAGCCAAACACCAGGCGAAAGCCCGCAAGAGCCGTAAGCCGCCGCTGGCCGGCAGGATGCGCCAGGCCGGCCTGCAATGGTCGACGACGACCTATTTTCTCGTTTGCGCCGCTGCGGCTTTGGTCACCTTGGGCGTGATGCTCTTTTTGGGTCTTGGCATACTCGTCGCGGTTGGCTTTGCCATCGCTGGCGGCTTGCTGCTGCCGCACATTTATGTGAGTGCAAAGCGAAGGTCGCGATTTGCTCGTTTCACTGCCGAATTTCCCAATGCCGTCGACGTCATCGTGCGAGGGCTGAAGGCGGGCTTGCCTATGCCCGATTGCTTGCGAGTGATCGCGGCGGAAGCACAGGAGCCGGTCAAAAGCGAGTTCGTCACCATCGCGCAAGACCAGACGCTCGGCCTACCGGTTGACGAAGCGGTGCAGCGCATGTGCGAACGCATGCCGTTGCCCGAAGCTAACTTCTTCGCGATCGTCATTGCTATCCAAAGCCGTACCGGGGGCAGCCTGGCGGAAGCGCTCGGAAACCTCTCCAAAGTGCTGCGGGAGCGAAAGAAGATGAAAGCCAAGATCAGGGCCATGAGCGCGGAGGCGAAGTCTTCCGCTGGCATCATCGGTGCCCTGCCGTTTTTCGTTGCCGGCGCCGTGTACCTGACGAGTCCGGACTACATGGCGCTTCTGTTCACGACGCTGACGGGCAAGCTCGTGCTCGTTGGTTGCGCCCTGTGGATGAGCCTCGGCATTTTCCTCATGCGCAAAATGATCAATTTCGACTTTTGAGAATACGAGATGAACCTAGGCGCTAACATTCCCGATCCGGAACAGCTGACTGCTTTGATGGCGGGCCTCTCTGCCTTTTGCGCGGTCGTGGTCGTTTCCTGGCCCTACGTCTTTCGGGACACGTTGACCGATCGCCTGAAAAAGGTGGAGGGCGAACGCGAACGTATCCGCCAGAGGGAGCGTTCCCGGCTCGGTGCCGAGAAGCGTGAGGGGTCGCTGCGCGTTGAACCGAAGCGGCTGTTTCTGGCAATCGTCAATCGCTTCAATCTCGCCAAGCAGGCAGAGGACGGGGAAATCGTCCGCAAATTGAACATGGCGGGCTATCGCGGCCACGCGCCGATCACGGCCTTTCTCGCCGTAAGGCTGATAGCGCCTATGGTCATCTTCTCCGCTGCACTGCTCTATATCCTGCTCATTGTTCGGCCGGAGGCGCCGCTGCTCCTGGTTTTGGGCATGGCCGCCGGCATCGGTTCGCTCGGCTATTTCGCGCCGGGGATTTTCATCAGGAACCGGATCACAAAGCGGCAGCAAGCGATCCGCCGATCATGGCCGGAGGCACTGGACCTCCTCTTGATCACCGTGGAATCGGGCATGGGCATCGAAAGCGCCTTCCGGAAGGTGGGCGAGGAGGTGGGTGCACAATCACCGGAGATCGCCGAGGAGATCCTCCTGACCACGGCGGAGCTTTCCTACCTGCAGGATCGACGTCAGGCGTTCGAAAATCTGGGGCTGAGGACCGGCGTGGAGGGTGTGCGTGCCGTCGTGACCAGCCTTATCCAGGCGGAAAAGTACGGCACGCCGCTGGGGCAGGCGCTTCGCGTCATGGCTCAGGAGAACCGAGACATGCGCATGAGCGAGGCGGAAAAAAAGGCGGCCGCCCTTCCGCCAAAGCTCACAGTGCCGATGATCATCTTCTTCCTGCCCGTGCTCTTCGCCGTCATCATCACGCCGGCGGCGATCCAGATCATGAGCATGTAGGATGAACCGCACGGGCGGACGAGCGCGAAGCCGCTCCTGAGTTCGCCATGTTTTCGAGGACTCGCCCAGGCAGGGTTGGGGTGGGGCGAGGGCGGCGCTGCGCGAGGTTCGGCGCGCAGCGCCGCAACTGCTTCCCGGTCGGGTGCCATGTTCTCATCCAGCTTTAGCGAGAGCTGTAATTTTCGCCGCTATGCCTTCGAGCGGTAGGACGAAATCGACAAGACCAGCGCTGATCGCCGATTTCGGCATCCCGAAGACGACCGAGCTCTGTTCGTCCTGCGCGATCACTTTCCCGCCGGCCACATGCAGCGCACGGAGACCTTCGGTACCGTCGTCGCCCATCCCCGTCAGGACGACGGCAAGTGAGTCGCTCTTGAATGCGCGAGCGATCGAACCGAAAAGATAGGATCCCGACGGCTTGAAACCCTGAATGGGGTCCTCGTCGACCACGCGCAGGCGTGACCTCCCCGAGACCCCGAGCTGATGGCCGTCCGGAGCGAGGTAGACGGTACCGGGCCGCAGTCGCTCACCGTTCACCCCAACCTTCACGCTGAGGGCAATTGTCGCGTCGAGTGACGCGGCAACGCCTTCGATGAAACCGTTCGACATGTGCTGCACGATGAGGATGGGCGCGGGAAAATCGCTCGGAAGCTCCCTCAATATCGAACGGATCGCGGTCGGTCCTCCGGTCGAGGCGGCGATGCCAACAACGCCTATCGCCGTGTCGGGGGGCGGCCGAGCTATATCTTCGACCGGCCGGTCGCCGTTTGTCTTCTTTCGCCACTGACGAACGACCTTGACCTGCGCCATGGCCTTTAGCGTCGAAAGAAACTTTTCGACGGCCCCTCGCTCGTGGGGCTTGCCGGATCCAGTCGGCGCCGGGATGACCGCGAGTGCGCCTGCGTCCAGGGCACGCGCGGACATGGCACCCAATTGCGATCCATTGTGGTACGCCACCATCACGACCGGCGTCGGCGCCGTGATCATGATCTCCCTGACGGTCTCGGCCCCATCGTCACCGGCAAGGCGAACCTCCACTGCAACAATGTCCGGCAAGAGTTTGCGGATCATCTTCACTGCGTCCTTGCCGGTTTTTGCCACTCCCACGAGCTCCACGGAGGAGTCGGTTTCAGCCGCGTCCTTGACGAGCTCCTCAAGATCAGGCGTCGGTGTCGCAAGGAGAATACGTGTCATCTAGGTCCCGTCATCACACGACCCGGCGCATGGTCTCAAGAAAGTGCTGTGCATCGAACTGGTCCTTCCTGAGATAGGCGTTCGCGCCGGCACGCAACCCTCGCACCTTGTCTTCCAGCGTTTCTCGACCCGTCACCAGGACGACGGGGGTGTCGGTGAAGCGCTCGGAGCTGCGAATTGCCTCGGTGAGCTCGAACCCGTTCATGGTCGGCATGTCGACGTCGGCAACCACCATGTCGGCGCCGCGCTCGCGAAGCTCCTCCAATGCTTGTCTGCCATCGCCCGCCATCGTCACCTCGTATCCTGCTGCTTCCAGGATGAGCTTCACAAGCGTTCGCACATACTTGGAGTCGTCAACGACGAGCACCGTGCGACGCGACGCCGCGGCGGGCCGAGGCACGCGTGCGCCGACCAGTGAACGCTTTTGCGCGGCGGCCTCCGCGATCGCGGAGACGTTCAGAAGCAGCGCGATACGCCCGTCGGGCAAAACTATGCCGGCGCTGTAACGGCGAACGTTTGCGAGCCGCGGTCCGAGCGGACGAGCGAGAAGCTCCTGCTCTCCGGCAACTACGTCGACGAGCACTGCGACTGGACCGCCCGGAGCATCCACCACGACTGCGGGCAAAGCCTGTCCGCTGTCAATGCGCCCCGGCCGCGACACGAGCCAATCGCCAAGGTCGACGAAGGGGATTGAGCCGGCAGTGGTGCTGACGACGTTTTCAGAGGTAGCGAAGTCTTCGGCGCGGACGCGGATCACCCTCTGGACAGAGGCTATATCAATGGCGAACACGTGCTCGCCCGCGATCACTTCCAATGCGCGGACGGTAGCCAGGGTCAGCGGCAGAGCGAGGGCGAACGCCGCGCCTCCCGTCGGCACCTGCGAGACTTCAGCTGTGCCGCGGAGCGCCTCGATATTCCGTTTGACGATATCGAGGCCTATCCCGCGCCCGGAGAGCCTGCTGACAGTCGAAGACGTCGATACGCCCGGTTCGAAAACACGCCGGAGAAGCTGCGCTTCATCTTCCATAGCGACGCCTGACGCTTTGCTGAGCGAGCCTATGTCAAAACCGCGGCCGTCGTCCTCGACGCGCACCTGCATTCGATCCCCGGAGACGCTGACGGCAATGAGGATTTTGCCTCTTTCCGACTTTCCGGCCTGTCGGCGTTCTTCGGGCGGCTCGATTCCATGCGCGACCGCATTGCGCACCAGATGGCGGAGCGCATCTTGGAGACCTGAGAGTATCGAGCGGTCGATCTCGATTTCCCCTCCCCTGATTTCCAGTTCGGCCGATTTATCCGATCCGGCAGCCATGTCGCGCACTAAGCGATCGAGGCCCTTGCAAGCCTCCGCGAAGGGCTGCGTGCGCGCATGCCGCACCTCGTGGTCCAGCGCCGTCGCGGCGCTTTGCATCAGGTTCATGTCTCTGCGCAGTGATGTCGCCAGCTGGCGCAATCCGCTCTCTAAGACTGCCGCCTGGGCCGCAAATTCCGGCCCAATTCCACGCAGTTTTCTCGCCTGCTCCCGCAGCAAGGACGCGTCACCCGCGTGGCGTCGCATGACAGCGTCGAAAGACAATAATTCACCGCTTCTGTAGAGAAGTGTATCCAGCCGATCGGCAGAGACGCGCATGGAGCCGTCGGTATCGCTGACACGAACGGGCACTTGCAACTGCATCGATGACGGACGCTTCGGTTTGCCACCCCCGTCATCGGGAGCCTTCGCCGTGGCAACCTTTAATGCGTCGACCACGCTCTCTCCGTGCGCAGGCGAAGGTGTGACGCCGGCCTCCAGGAGACGGGCCGCATCCCGGATAGCATCGGCACCTGACAGAAGCAGATCCAGCATGGACTGTTCTAGCTCCGAGGTTTCTTTGACGGTGACGGAGAGGATCTCCTCCATCCAGTGACAGATCGCTTCGACGCCGCGCACCTGGAGCAGGCCTGCCGCTCCCTTGAGGCTATGCACAGTCCTTAGAAGATGCTCCTGCAGGCCAAGTTTCTCATCGGCTTCGGCGGCGCCTTCGATGGCGAGCAAGGTCCGCTCTATATCGGATGCACGTTCACCCACTTCCTGGGTGAACATCTCCAGCAATTCGCGGTCGAATTCTTGAGGTTTCCGCATGTCAATCGCCATGGTCCGTAAGCATTTCCTTCAGCCTCGAGCCGAGCTCGTTCAGGTCCTTTGCTGCCTGCTCCGCTTGCCGAACCGCAGAGAGGTTCTGGCTGCTCGCCTGCTCGATGTAGTGCATCGCTTCGTGTATCTGCTTCATGCCGGCCCTCTGTTGACCCGCCGAGGCGGCAATCTGCGCGACCGAGCGCGCAGAATCGGCAACGATTGCTTCTAGCTGTCGGATCGTTTCGCCGGCTTCGTTCACCGTCTCCAGTGCGCGGCTGACGCTCTTCGTGCCCTCCTCGGCACCGATGACCGCTGCGTTTGTCGACTTCTGGATCTCCATCAGGATCCGGCGGACCCTTGCGGTCGCGGATTTCGATTGATCGGCAAGCGTCCTAATCTCGCTCGCGACGACACTGAAGCCCCTCCCGTGCTCGCCTGCGCGCGAAGCCTCGATGGCGGCGTTGAGCGCCAAAAGATTGGTCTGGTCTGCGATTTCAGCGACGACCGAGACGATCTCGCCGATTTCCAGGCTGTTTTCCGCCAGCGAAAGAATGTCGCCGGCGATTGCTTCCGTGCGTGCGCTGACCGTGTTCATCACGTGCACGGTGTCGTCTAGCGCCCGGCGGCCGTCATTGCTGATCTTGACCGCATTTTCGTAGGAGGTCGCCACCTGTTGGGCCCGCTGCGCCGCCTGCTCCGACGTCTGCAGCACCTCGTCGACGCTCGTCACCGTCTGGGCGACAGCCGACGACTGCTCGCGCATGCCTTCGACCTGCTGCGTGGTTCCCGCGAGGATCTCTGCGGCTGACGAGGAAAGATGTTGCGCCGTCTCCGAGATCGTTGCGAGCAATTCCTCCAGCCTCTCTCTGTTGTTGCGTTCGTTATCGATCATCGCGGCAAGCCTCCCGGTCATGGCATTGAACGAGGCGCCGAGAACGGCAAGCTCGTCGTTGCCCTCCACTGCAGCCTTCTGGTCCAAGTCACCGACGCTGACACCTTCCGCCACGGCGGCGAGGCCCCGCGTGCGGCGGACGAGGCGCCGTGCGATCCGCAACACGTGCAGGAGCATCAGGACTGCAAGCACGGAAAAGCCGAGTTGAAGCATTTCCGAACGCTGGAGCCGGGCGACTCCGGCCTGCTCCACCCGGTCGGTCACTTCGTCCATCTGCGTGGCGAAGGCCCTTATCTTCGGATCGAGCTCATCGAGTGTGGCATGACTGACCGGCGCATCGGCAATCGCCCTTTCCAGTGCGGGCTTGACCTGCTCCAGCCAGTGGCGGCGGGCCTGTTCAAGCTGGCCAAGCGCGGCAGCATCGCTCGTCGCCGTCAGCCCAAGCCGTTCCTCGCCGCTCGCAAGACCGGCAAGCAGCCGTTCATTCCGCGCCATTAGATCGCGCAGCTCGTCGGCAGCAGCGTCCCGTCCGGGAACTTCGGATCTCTCGAGCCGGCCAGCCGCATAGATCATCTGGTAGGCAAGGCGCTCCTGGCCCAGGAAGGAGGCCGCGACGAGATCGCCGCGCACCCGCTCCAGTGCAATGAAGCTGGATCCTACGAGCAGGGCTGACGCAGCCACGAAAAGCAGCATGGATAAGCCCAACGCGCCATAAATGCTATTCGCAAACCGGCGACGCATCCGTGCCCTTCCTCTCTGCCTCACCGGCCATGATCTGGTTGTCCTCGAGAAAGAGATGGCGATCCTCCAACAGCCGCCGTCCGTCGAGGATGAACGTCCCCGCTTCGGTCGTCGCACAATGCCAGGCTTTGTCGCCAGGGTCGGGCTCCGCCGGGCGGATGTCTTCCAAGGGGAGCGACAATATCTCAGGAGCGGCGTCCGACAGGATCAGGAATTCGGGCTGCGCTTGTCCGCAGACGATCGCCCAGTCGTTGGCAGGGCCGTTTCTTGGCGCCAGGTCGAGCAGTGCGCTCAAGTCGAAGGCGGGGAGCAATTGGCCGCGCAGGTCATAGACGCCGCAGACGTGCAGGGGCATTCCAGGCACGGGGCTGAGGCGTATCATCGAGACGATTTCGCAAACGTAACTGACCTCCAGGGCGAACTGGCGTTGTGACAGCATGAAAGACACGAGGCCGATTTTTTCGGCTTCGCCTTGCCCGGCAAACGGATCTGCGCCTAAAAGTGATGACGTCTCCCTGCCCTGCCCATGCGCGTCTTTTGTTGATGCTTCGAGAGACGCTTCCGTTTGTTCTATCGCTGCCGCCATGCGTCTTCTGATAGCGGTCCAGTCGACCGGGCGTGTGGGATGGGAAGGTATTGTCATCACGCTTTGCTCCGCGTAAGTCGTTGGATTTGGCCGATTTCACGCCTTGCGTGTTTCGCAAGTTGTCCGGCGGTCGCCTCCGGCATCAGCGCGACGCGCTCACGCGGTGGACGCGAGAGGCACGAGCGCAGCGCGTTTTCAAGAGCGCGCAGGGCCGCTTGCTGGTCGCTGTCCTTCAGGCACACCCCGAGAAAGAACTGCGCGGCCGCTAGCGTGCTGTCCAGGTAGACCACGCGTCTGAAGGCTGCTGCACCGGCATCGTTCTCTCCATTGGCCACGTGGCAGAGGCCCTCGGCGAAATGTATTTCCGCCGACAGCGGGTAGCTCTCGACACCTTGCCGAGCGAGGTGCGCAGCCTCGCGGTTCTCACCCCGGTCGAGATGGTCGTGGATTTGCCCGGCAATCGACTTGGCGGGATTGCGGCCGTGCGTGTTGGGGGCGCCGGTGACGCAAGATCGTACCCTCGGCGTGCGCAAGGGCGCTTTCCCAGCATGACGCTGCAAGACGGCGAAGGGTACCGTCGCGGTCTTGCCGCTTCCTACTTCGACCGTCGTGCGCCGATAGACGACGCCTCCCGGCGTAATCGACGTTTCGAACGGGGCGTACTTCCACAAGGGCGGGTCGGTCGGCGCCGTCAACAGCCAGCCGCCACCGGCAAGACAGGCAAAGAGCTGGCGCGCGATCCGGCGCACCGCGCTCGCGTCGACATAGACGAGCAGATTGCGGCAAAGGATCAAATCGAAGTCGGCGAGGCCCCTTTCGGGCGCCGGAAGCTCGTCGTGACCGAGGTTCAGGTAAGCGAAATCGACTTGCCGGCGCAATCCTTCGTTCAGTCGATACCGCCCGTCGGAAGGGGTGAAATACCGCGCCCTCACGTCCTGATCCGTGTTCCTCAACGGCCATTCGCCATATTCGGCAGTGGTGGCCGCGGCGAGTGCCTTCCTGGAGACGTCCGCTGCACTTATTCGCACATCGTTCAGGGCGCCTTCTTCCTCGCACAGAATGGCGAGCGAATAGGGCTCCTCTCCAGTCGCGCAGCCGAGGCTCCACATGCGTAAGGGCCGGCCGACGGGCCGCCGCCGGCGCAACTCCGGAAGGATTGCCTGGCGGATCAGTCGAAATTGTTCCGGGTCTCGGAAGAAATGCGTTTCTCCGACGGTGATCGCTGCGATCGCATCGTCGGCCAAATCCTGGTCCAACCCAAGGCGGTCGAGCAGTGCCTGGCTGTCTCCCAGGCCATGCTGGTCCATAATCCGGCTAATCGCCGACGCAACGGCACCTTTTCGAGATGCTGAAAAGCTGAGGCCTACCTTGCAGGCTACCTCTTCAGCGAGATTCGACGCAGACACGTGCCCTGTCACCGAGCGCCTCCCGCATTGGCCGCCGGGCTGGCGCGAAGAAGGCTTCGGGTAAAGCTGGTTGTCAAAACAGGCTGGCGCATTTTCTTCCTACATTCGTAACTCTTCCGTCTCAGTACGTGCTTGCATGCATTTCGGCTATTCGTCCTGTTGGCTAGGAAGGCGGCCTATCCGGCCGGACTATTGTCGACTCTCGGTCATGGGCAGCAGGCGCGCCCCTGCGGCGGCGGCCTCTTGGCGGTTTCTGACGCGGAGGCTGCGGAAGAGGGCGGCCATGTGGATCTTCACTGTGCCCTCACCGAGCTTCAGCTTGCGGGCGATTTCTTTGTTGGAAAATCCCTGGACAAGTAGCAGGAGGACTTCCCGCTGCCTCGGTGTGAGGAATTCAATCGTTCGATGACCACGCTCATCCTGGTTTCCTTGGGCGGCCGCGCCCTCTGCTTCTTCGGAAGGGGGGGCTCGGCCTGCCATCGAAGGAGGCACGTAAACTGCGCCGTTCAGGATCGCGCCGATCGCCTCGGCAAGCTCACTGGCGCCGAGGCCCTTTGGCACATAGCCGTTTATGCCGGCAGTGAGCGCAGCCAAAATGTCCGACCGTCGCGAGGAGGCCGAAACGACCACGACCATCAGATCGGGATGGATGTCGCGCACGGCCGCAAGGCTGGCAGCGCTCTGCATACCCGGCATGGCGAGGTCGAACAATGCAAGTGTAATGTCCTCGCGTTCACTCAGCCGTTCAATGGCTCCATCGAGCGATCCTGTTTCGACAACCTCTCTGAAACGCAGCTTGCTCTTCAAAATGAAGCTAAGCGCAATACGGAAGAATTCGTCGTCATCAGCAATAAGTGCAACGCGTGAGGGATTCATTACGTTTTCCTCGCCGGTTCTCTTTAGCGCAGCCGGCCATCAATTCGGCTCACTGACCGATCTGCGGCTGTAGCGCTGTCGCATCATGGCGCACCAATGCGCAGTAGTATCAGGATTGTGCCACACACGCGGCATGACGTGTAGGGCCAGATGCAGCCATATGCGCGACCGCGGTTCGCCAGCCGGCAAACACATTAACACCGGCCGCCCTTCAGCTGTCTCGGCGGTTCCGTTCGCCTCCCCCATCGGCAAGAAGCCAGAACCGGTGCGTCGAAGAAGCTCATCGCAGTCTCTGCCATGAAGCTCGCCATAAGCGCTGTTCAGGAAAACGAATCGCGAACGATCGCCTTCTACGATGACCGGCTCGGCAATGCCATCGATCAGATACCCCAAATAGTCATGGGACTCTTTTGCCGAAACTTCTGGAGGCGAAGCTTTCATGTCACGACTCTTCGAATGAGTGGCGCCAGGCGTCCCGCTACAGTGGTGCCCCCGCCTGGTTGTGCAAGCTAGGGTTAACTATTCTTGACTGCGGCTGGTTCCGAAAAGTCGTTCGTTATGGTTAGCGTTTCTCAGGCCCGTTGCGAGCAGCGCAGATGCAGGCGACATCAGGGCCTGCTGCTGACGCAGTGCGTCACAAAAACAACGGTCGCAGCCGGGAAAACAGGCACAGATTGTGGGTGAAAGGCAGAACCACCCTTGCCGGTAGAGCCGAAATGGGCGACCGTTGGCCTGGAACACGACGAAGCGCGAGGAACATCGAGTCGAATTGATCCGGTAATGTGGGGGTGCGGCTTTGCCCGCGGGCGCTGGGGCTGAACGAGGAGCGGAGGCTGAAGCGGGAATGTTTAGGGGAATAGGTAGGTGGTCGGCGCGAGGGGGAATCCGCGCGGCGGCTACGGCAGCAGCGATTGCCTGCGGTCTATGGGGCCCCGGATTGATAGGCCGTGCGGAAGCCCAGGAAAAATTCGTAAGCCTTTCTGGCTCCGTGCAGCAGGTGACGCTAGCGCCGAACGATACGCTGACGATCAGGACCGGTAAGACCTTCGGCGACCTGGTGATCGGCAGCGCCGAGTTGATCGACGTAGTACCCCTATCCGACAGGTCGCTCTTCATCCGCGGAAAGAACAAGGGATCCACCAATATTTCCGTGTATGACGACAACAACGCCCTGTTAGGCGTGATCGACGTCCGGATTACCAGCGATTTCAGCGAAGTGGCGGCGGCGATCCGTTCCGCCGCACCCTCGGCGCGGGTACGGGTGTTCAATTCCAACAACCGAATTCGACTGACGGGCACAGTGCGGGATGCCGTCGAGCTGCAGCGGGTGCTTGAGATCGCCCAGTCCTATTCCGAGGAGCCGGTCCTGAACCAGCTGCGCGTCAACGACTCCCAGCAGGTGATGTTGGAAGTGCGCGTGATCGAGGCCTCGCGCCAGACCGGCAAGGACCTTGGGATCGGCTGGTCCGGCCAGGGGAGGAATGGCATCGGAAAGGCAACGGCGAGCCAAGGTATTTCGGTCGATGACGACGGTCAGCTTGTGCGTACTCTGGAAGACGCAGCGGGCGCCGCCACGGGCATGCAACCCTTCGGCCAGTTGATCGCTAAAGTGCTAACGATTGCCGGTGGGAGGATTGACGTCGTTATCAACGCCTTGGAGCAAAAGGGCCTCGTGCGCCGGTTGGCACAGCCGAATCTGATCGCCATGAGCGGCGAAACCGCGAGCTTTCACGCCGGGGGCGAGGTGCCGATCCAGAAAACGGTCGCCAATGGTGCGACGGTTTCGACGGAAACAGACTATCGCCCCTTCGGCGTGCGACTCACCTTCACGCCCGTGGTGCTCGACGACGGGCTCATCAGCCTCAAGATCGAACCTGAAGTCTCCGAGATCGACACGTCGATCAACGTCAACGGCAATCCAGGCTTCATCTCGCGCGCCGCGAGAACCACGGTGGCGCTGCGTGACGGGCAAAGCTTCGCCATGGCCGGCCTACTGCAATCGGTCAATGCCAAGGACATTCAGCAGTTGCCCGGACTTGGGCAAATTCCAGTGATTGGCGCGCTGTTCCGCTCGACAAGCTTCCTGAAGCGGGAATCCGATCTTGTCATCATCGTCACCCCGCATATCGTGCGGCCGTCGACGCCCGGCGAGGATCTCTACAGCCCACTTGAACAAACGCGCTCCTCTAACGACTGGGAGCTCTTCGCCCTCGGCATCATGGAGGTGGACAAGGATATGCTTAGGCGCTTGCGCACTGGTGAAGGAGTGAGCGGCCCCTACGGCCACCGCCTCGATCTCGATGTGGGAGGCCAAATTGCCGTTTCCAAAAAGTAGTCGCGCTTTTCTGTTGCTGGCCGCCGCCGGCCTGCTCACCGGCTGCGCCGACTACCTGAACCATCGCGACTCGATTACCTTCGGACTCGGCAATGCGGTCGAGGCCAACAAAGGCATCCACATTCAGGACCCGTTCCCGCGGGCAGCCTTCAACACCCGCATCCCTAGCGACGGTAAGGTGATCAACCGCGTCATGCGCACCTACCAGGGTCCGGAGCAGGCGAGCGCTCCGCCGCCGTCGGCGGTGATCTTACCGATGGCGACGCCTCCTAGTGGAGCGAACGGCGCATCCGACAACGGCGCGGGGGGACCACAGTGATCGTACGACACGGCGATCGGCGGAAGGGCCGGCGGATACTCACGCGCGCGCATATCATGGCCCATGATCGGGATAAGTCGAGCGCGGCCGGCAATCGCGATGTTTCGCCGCTTGAAATAAATGCAGACTCGCGCTTCCGCAGATCCGCCGGCAAGCTCGGAGCGCTGTTGCAATGAAGGCTTCAACAAAATGATCAAAGTCCACAGACGGACCGTCGGTCGGGTTTTGGGGGCTGCTGCAATTATCGGCCTCGGGTTCGCGACCTTGGCCGACGCGGCGAGCGAACGCGTTCCGCGCGACCTTGGACCGCGCACGGGCGTAGTCGTGGCGGTGGCGCACGGATATCCGCCCGGAACCATCGTCATCTTCAGCGACAAGCGGACGCTCGACCTTGTCCTCGGCGGCGACCGTGCGAGGCGCTACCAGATTGGCGTCGGCCGGAACGGCTTTCGCTGGAGTGGCGTCGTCAAGGTTGGCCGCAAAGCGGAGTGGCCCGATTGGCGGCCGCCCGCCGAAATGAAGGCGCGATCGCCGGAGCTTCCCGAGATCGTGCCGGCCGGCCCCTTCAATCCAATGGGAGCGCGCGGAATCTATCTATACCGGGGGAACACTGACACCCTTTACCGTATCCATGGAACGAATGACCGATCAACGGTTGGCGAATTCGCCTCCTCCGGCTGTTTCCGAATGAGCAATGCCGATGTGATCGATCTTTATGACCGGGTGAGGATTGGGACCATGGTCGTGGTGCAGTAGGAAGGATCGTTTGCGCGAGCGCGCCTTTAGCTCACTTGTGTATGAAGTGATGTTTATCGGGCGAATTTGGCAGGGTGCGAGAGTGATCCGGACGAATGCACTGCCGCCACCCGTGAGAGGCATGCGTCGCTTTAAAGCGACTCGTTACCTCAATTCTTCACTTGTTAGCTTCGATTACGCAAAATTCTTCGTGAGCAAAGGCGACGGCATGGCTAGGATGGCCCAATCGTGGGGGTAATGAATGGTCGCACATCAAATTCGCTCGCAACTGGATCGCCTTTCACGGTTGCTGGTAGTCGCATTTATCCTGTCTGGTTGCCAATCCGCCGCTTTCGACGACGTCGCCGCGTTTGGCGACAGCGCCAAGACCCTGCAGGACGACTCGGCGGTTGTCTTCTACAAGGATGATGAATTGATCACGAAGGGAAAACTGCAGTTCCAGGAAAAGAACTACGGGAAATCCTACGCCATCTACAAACGCGCGGTCGCCGTGTTGCCGCAGGACCCCGCCGCCTGGCTCGGCTTCGCCGCTTCAGCTGACATGATCGGCCGATTCGACACGTCGGACAGAGCCTATCAGCAGCTCGCGAAGATGATCGGCAACAACGCAGTATACTATAACAATATCGGCTATTCCCATCTCTTGCGTGGCGACTTGCCGACTGCCCGCCGCTTCTTCTTGAAGGCATATGAACTCGATCCCACCAACGAGACGACGGCAAGAAACCTGGAACTGATGAAGAACAGCGTCAAAGTCGTGCAACGCTGAAGCCGACTGCGAGCCTGTGGGGCAATGCATTAGTGCAGCGCAAACCAGCCCGCGTGAACGCGCCAGACCAAGACAAGAGCCGCTACACGCCTTTCCTGCAAGTGCTCTTAGCGGACCTTCCTCAAAATCAGTTTGCCTTCCGGCGAAACGGACCGTTCATAGCGCGGCAGATCGGCAACCGAGGGACCGTCAGCGCTGGTCTCCGGCTGGCTTTCCTCCGAGAGCTCCGTTCCAGGTCGGGTATTCGACGTCGGCTTCAGGCGCTGCGTCACGTCCTTGCCTGGTGCGCTCAGGACCACGGAGCCCCCGGAGGGGAGAAAACCGGAATGCATCCGATCATCCAGAGCGGATATGTTTTTGCCCAGTTCTTCGACCTGCTGGCGAATGGCTGCCGTTTGATCGGCCTCGGCGATTCTGGCGATGTTGCGGGCTTGTCTATCGATCTGCAGCTTTAGGCCGTCAATTGACGTCTTCACGGCGGCCAGTGCCTCGCGGCTCTCACGGACATCGGCCGCATTCTTGGCCGTGTAGAGAAGGGTACCTGCATTCAGAGGCAGGAAAACCAAAGCGAGAGCAATAAACGGGCCATTCCTGGTCTGCCCTCGCGCTCTGCCCGCCCGACTGCCTCTCGCCGCATCCGGTTCGATCTCCACATTCGCCAAGCTGGTCATCCGCTGTCCTCCGCCATCGGGGGCCGAAGCCCAACAGTGTCCGCGTTTGTCGTTCCGTTATACCGCTCTGAGTCGTCCCGCTCGCGGGACAAAACATACAGCATTTCATATGGTACAGCGCCCCTTAGCCCGACTGAACATGCACTGTAGCATTCTAAGGGTCCCTTAATATAGACGCGGGAGGAGGCGGCATCGACCCCACTGTGAAGACCCCTTTCCTGCCGCTCCAGCGTTCCCAGCGATGCTACCCTTCTTCCCCCGTTTGGCTTGAGCGACCTAGGTCTAGGCCATCGGGTGTGGCCGATCCGCATCTGGCTGACTTGACTTCAACCCCTATGACCTTGCGAAAAAAACGCCTACGGCGAGCCAAAGCGCGTCATCGAGCTCACGCAGTTCCGCCGCCACGGCGCTGACCGGGCCTGCCCCTTCCATCACCTCGGCGACGGCCGACCGGCCGGCCATCTCGCCGACATCCTGATCGAAATAGCCGATGGTCATGCTCTTCTCGACCGAGACCTGCCCCTCGTCGGGCAGTTCCTGACCGGTGATCATCCGGAAAAGGGTCGTCTTTCCCGCTCCGTTCGGCCCGACGAGCCCGATCTTTTCGCCGCGGTTCAACGCTGCCGAAGCTTCGATGTAGAGAATGCGGTGACTGTTGGACTTGCTGATATTTTCAATGCGGATCATGCGGAGGACGGCCTATCTGGTTGCGGGCACCCCTATGCCACGGGTTGGCGTAGCTGTCATGCCGGCCGGACGCATCTTCTTCTCGGCGAGGCTATGCCCCGCACGTCGGCTCACAACCAGCGCACGCATGGTAGACGCCGCTCCCCTCGCCTCGCTGGCGTAAGCAACCCACAGGTCTAGACCACCTGGTCTGACCCAACTCGACCATCAGGCCGAATTAAGGTGTTAACCGAGACGAGCTATAAGCGCACCTGCGGATCATACCTCGGCGCATCGCACGCGGGTACTGACCTGACTTCAACCCCGACGGCCTGGGAAAACGATGCCTGCAACCACGACTTATGCAACGACTGGTAACACCTATATCAACGGTCTCCTCGGCGACTGGAAATGGGCGATCAAGGACTTCACGTTCAGTTTCCCGACCAGCGCTTCATTTTACGGTTCCGGTTACGGCAATGGCGAGCCGCTGAAGGGCTTTGCGGTCTTGAACGCCGCACAGCAGGCCGCCACGCGCGCAGCCCTCGATCAGTTTTCCTCCGTCGCCAACGTGACATTCACCGAGGTTACGGAGAGTACGACCAAGCATGCCGATCTCCGCCTCGCCTCGTCCGACGCTCCGAGCACCGCCTGGGCCTATTTCCCCTCGACCGCGGCAGAAGGCGGAGACGCGTGGTTCAACAAATCATCCGGCCACTACAGTCGCCCGGTCAAGGGAAACTACGCATACGTAGCATTCCTTCACGAGACCGGCCACGCGCTTGGGCTGGAACATGCCCATGAGGGCAACGTCATGCCCGTGAACCGCGACTCGATGGAATACACGGTCATGAGTTACCGTTCCTATGTCGGTGCCTCGACCACGACCGGTTACACCAACGAGACCTGGGGATACGCGCAATCGCTGATGATGTACGATATCGCCGCGTTGCAGCATATGTACGGCGCGGATTTCACCACCGAAAGCGGAAACACGACCTATCGCTGGAGCCCGACGTCGGGCGAGATGTTCATCAATGGTGTCGGTGAGGGTGCCCCTGGCGGCAACAAGATCCTGCTTACCGTATGGGACGGCGGCGGAACGGACACCTACGATTTCTCCAATTACACGACTGCACTGAAGGTCGATCTGCGCCCGGGCGAATGGACGACCACCTCGGCCGCGCAATTGGCGAAGCTGCACTATAACGGTTCAAAGGTGGCGATCGGCAATATTGCCAACGCTCTACAGTTTCAGGGCGACGCTCGCTCCCTCATCGAGAACGCGAAGGGTGGCACAGGCAGCGACACGATCACCGGCAATGCCGCTGCAAATGCTCTTTGGGGTAACGGCGGCAACGACAGGCTGATCGGCGGCGATGGCAACGACAATCTTTTCGGCGGTGCGGGCGCCGACCGGCTCGACGGCGGCAATGGCACCGATCTGGCGAATTACTCGAATGCCACAGCCGGCATCGTCGCAGATCTTTCCTCGCCCGGTTCCAACACGGGGGAAGCGGCGGGCGATACATATGTATCGATCGAGCGGCTCTACGGTTCAGCCTTCAACGACTCCTTGCGCGGAGACAATGGCGCAAACCTCCTGAACGGCCTTGCAGGTAACGACGTGCTGAATGGTCGTGACGGCAACGACACCCTGATCGGCGGTAACGGGGCCGATCGGTTGATTGGCGGCGGCGGTGCGGACACCTTCGTCTTTCAGACGACCGCACAATCGGCGCCGGCTGCCAGGGACGTGATCGATGACTTCGCGTCCGGCATTGATCGGATGGATTTGCGTTCAATCGACGCGAACAGCAATGCGGTCGGAGACCAGGCATTTCTATTTATCGGCAGCAGTGCTTTCCACGGCAAAGCAGGTGAACTTAACTTCAGGAGCGGGATAGTCTCGGGTGACGTCAATGGCGACGGCCTTGCAGATCTCCATATCAAGGTGATGAATCTTTCGGCTCTTTCCGGAAGCGATTTCCTGCTGTGAGGGGTTGGAAAAGCCATGAGCGAATGGATCGATTTTGAGCGCTGGCCAGACTGCAAGAGCATGGAGCGACCCGGGATCGTCTTCGAGGTCACCAACGGAGATCAGACACTGCTGACCGACTGCGTCGTCCCGCTGCCGTTGCCGGCTGACTGGGTGGTTCATCCTCAGCGCTTTCGCGCCGTGCCGCAGCCTCGGCCTCGGCACTCTTCGCCGTTACCGAAGCCGGCAGGTCCGCAGTAAACACATCACCGATCAGGCGGCCGGTCGGCGGCCTGATCGATCAGGCGCATCATCGATGCCTCACCCCTCGCGGCGTCCAAGCGCCATGGACGTGCTGCGCCACAGCTATTCGACTCGTCGGATTATACGCGGTAGCGATGGTCGCGGCTGGCGGCCCACTCTCGCGCCGATCAGGTGAGTCCAACCACGCTGCCGGGAGGATTGATGAACACTCTCCCCCGGCACCTCGCTCACGGTGGCGGTTGCGGCTGCAAACTCGCGCCCTCCGTTCTACAGCAGCTTCTTGCCACGCAACCGGCTGCCCGCCCTTTGCCCAGCTCCAGATGACGCCGCCGTATGGCAGGTAGACGACAGCACCTGCGTGATTGCCACCGATTACCGTTTTCACCGGTTTCGGAGTCCTCGGACACGGACTTGAGATGGCCCGTGCGTGTCAGCTTTCCCGGTCGGCGGCGATTGTTCCCCGCGGGGAACATTTGAAAAGCCCTGCGGCCTAATCTGGTCCGGTTAAGCGAGGCCTCGCAGCGTCAGCAGTGGCGGAAGTCATGCGCTATATAGCTTCCGTAAGGCTTTTTAGCCTTTATATTTCAATGGCTTACCTAGACCGCCAAAAAACCCAGAAGGACCCGTCAGCCAGCACTATAGAGCGTACCCTAAGTCCGCCGGCTCACGCAAACTGTAATTTCCCGGCCGCCAATGCAAGGCCTTTTATACCGTTTAGCGACCTTTGCCATGAAGCAGAGCGGGAGTCCTTCAGAGGAGATCCGTTACGAGAGGTCTCTACAGCACAAGCCTGCTTTGTCGAACTCAGCCTTGCCCCGATCCCGCTCTCCACCCCGCCCTACGACACCCGGAATGCTGATGGCATATTTGTCTCTCGCTCACTCGACCATCTGCTGGGCGATAAGCTTCGATGCAGCTAAATCCGATCGCCATGCGGTTCTGCGCTAAGGATGCGCATCCAGCCGTGCACCCCCGCCATCCGTGACGCCCTCCCCTCCCCCAGGCAGGGCACGAGCCGACCAACGTCCCTTCGCAAATGCTTGAAGCTTCACGGGGTCGATCAGCGGAGATCCTTCACGGAAGGTCAAAAGCAAAAGCCCGGTTGCGGGCCGACCGGCGCCAAGTGCAGCCGTCACCCACAGGCGTAGCCGAAATGGCTCCGAAAGTTCCCCGCGGGGAACCGAATGAATAGCGGCATCCGGCCGCATCTGAAGCGCTGCACGGCAGACCCGCGGCAAGGCCAGTCGAACATCCATTGGATCTCCGCCTCGCCGTAGGCCGCACAAGGTTTGTGCGGCCGCGAATGAATCCTCACCCAGGCCTGCGGGAACATGCCGTGTAAGTCGAGTTCCTCGGTGGCCGTCGAGCAAAGCGTGGCTGGCGGCATCTCACACCCGCCGCAGATGGCCGCGTCAAGGGAGCACCGGTTGGCCCGCCGTCAAGTTCCCCGCGGGGAACACCTGGCGTTCCGACCGCCAATTGTCTGAGGCAAGGGTCCAGACGGAAAGCATATTGCCGGAACAGTTCCTGACGACAGCCGCAAGGCTCCTGCCCTATGCGGCGCACCATATATACGCCACCGGCAGCATGCAGCGCGCAACCGTCTCCACAATCCTAGTCTCGACGCGATCCTTGTCTCGTGTGGCGGGCGATGCATTGCGTGTCTCTCCAATAGTCCGTTCGCGCCAGGCCGCCGTCGCGTTCCCCGCGGGGAACCGTTCGGTGCCGTCGTCGCCCGTAAGCATCCTACGAAGCTGGGGCAGGGGGTACGGGCGAACATCGAAAAGCCGGGCTTTTTCCCATGCATGCACATATGTGCCGCCTTTGCGGTCAGCCGGTACCGCCTCGCAGCTCTCGCCAGCGCGTTCCCCGCGGGGAACTCTGGCTAGAGTTCACCAGGTCACCGTTCGAAGCAACGCTGGAGGCTCCGAACCGACCGCTCGCCGTGAACGACTGTCGCGGCTCAACATGCCCGCGTGGAGGCTCGAGAACCGCAGCGCGGGAGCTTCCCACCGGCACCAAGCGTCATCCACAGCGCGCATTGATGGCCATAGCCGAATCGGAGTACGTCTTAGTTGCGGAGATTTTTCGAATTTGCGTGTTTTCGAGTAGTTACGTGGCGGTTAGCAAACGGTTAACCACTTCACTGCTTATGTGACGGAAACGATCACCAGGGATTCTTTCGATGACGCGACACCTAAGCAGCCTCGCTTTCATGGAAAACTTTTCCAGCAAGCTCGAAATGGCGCTGAACAACTTGAGCATGGCGCAATTTCCCCCGGATGCGCGCCGCACGATGCGCAAGTTCACCTCCACCGAAGTTGCCGCCCTGCTGGGCGTAACGGAGGCCTATATCCGCCAGGTTGCGGCCAAGGAACAGGGCCCCGAACCCGAAATCGCCAACGGACGGCGTTTCTACACGCTCGATCAGGTTCTTGAATTGCGCTTGGCTCTTTCGCAAAACGGCCGGAAGAAGTGGATGAATCCCCGCCGGACAGGCGACGAGCAATGCCAGATCGTTGCCGTCACCAACTTCAAAGGCGGCTCCAGCAAGACCTCCACGACAATCCATCTCGGCCACTATCTGGCGCTCAGGGGTTATCGCGTGCTGGCCGTGGATCTCGACCCGCAGGCATCGCTCACCGCCCTTCATGGCAGCCTGCCGGAATTCGACTACCGTGCGGGCGACACACTTTTCTCAGCCATTCGTTTCGACGATCCCGTCCCGACGAAGTCCATCATCCATAAGACCCACATCGTCGGTTTCGACGTCATCTGCGCCGGCCTCGAACTGACCGAGTTCGAGACGGCCGTCGCGCTCGAGATGCGGCGATCCGCAGGAACGGGCTTCCTGCTTCGCGTTTCCCAAGCGCTTGAGCAGGTCGCCGAGGATTACGACTTCATCCTCATGGACTCGGCTCCGTCGCTGAACTTCCTGACGCTTTCGTCACTGACGGCTGCCACCGGCGTCATCATCCCGGTTCCTGCGCATATGCTGGATGTGGACTCCACGGCGAAGTTTCTGGAGCTTGCCGGGTCCTACATGCAGATCCTGAATGAGGTGGGCACGGCGGCTCAATGGGATTTCGCCAAGTTCCTGATCACCAAATTCGAGCCGAACGATCATCCTCAAGCCAACATGTCCGCGCTGATGAGACAGGTGTTCGGCGAGGATCTGCTCCTCAACTCGGTCATCAAGTCGACGGCCGTGGCCGATGCACTGACTTGGAAGCAGAGCCTGTACGAGGTTCAGAGGTCCCGCTTCTCGGCTCCGAAAACCTACGACCGCGCCATCGAGTCGATCAACGCGGCCAATGCTGAACTCGAAGGCCTGTTCTGGAAGGCATGGGGGAGAGAATGAGCCGCAAGGATTCCAAAGGCCTTTTTGCCAATGTCCTCGGGCAGCTGGAGAACTCTGCCGAGACGGGCGGAATGCAGCGGTCCACGTCACCCCACCTTCTCAAAGTCGCCGCCGGCGTCCGCCAGATGCAGGAACGCAGCGAGCTTGCCGAACGACTTCTCAAGGATGGTGGCCAGATCGTCGAGATCGATCCGGACGAGATCATGGAATCCGCCATCCGGGATCGCTTCGATTCCGGCTACAGCGAAGCCAGCATCGCGGATCTGCTCGAGTCGATGCGTGAGCACGGGCAGAGTACTCCTGGCTTGGTCCGCCCGGTTCGGGGGGCCGCAAGGCCGTTCCAGATCGTATTCGGCCGCCGGCGGCTTGCCGCTGCCAAACTCCTCGGCATCAAGTTCAAGACGATTGCCCGGGAGCTGAGCGACGAAGAGGCGATCGTTCTCCAAGGGGAGGAGAACAGCAACCGCAAGGACCTGTCCTTCATCGAGCGGTGCCTATTTGCGCAGTCGCAGGAGGCTGCGGGGTATCGCCGCGACGTGATCTGCAAGTCGCTGAGCACCGGCAGGTCGCATATCTCAGAAATGATCCGGATAGCGGCAGCATTGCCGCGCGACATCCTGATGCAGATTGGTCCGGCCCCTGAAATCGGACGGCGCAGATGGGTGGAATTCGAGCTGCGCTGGGCGGCCCACAGAGAGCCCTCGAAGGTAGCGCAGTCGGTTCTGGAGAGAGACCAGATGCAGGCCTCATCCAGTGACGCTCGTTTCGCTGCAGTTTTTGAGGCGCTTGCCAAGGCGGATGCCAAGGCTGCAGCCTCTTCCGCCACGGCCGATCTGATCTCTCATGGCCTCGTGCTTGGCCAGATCCAACGCGGCAAGTCGGCTTCGAAGCTCACGTTCAACAAGTCTGTGCCGTCAGGCTTTGTCGATTTCATTGCAGGTCAGATCGAAAGCCTGCACGACCAGTTCATGCAAAAGCAGCATTCGAAACAAGGAGACTAACCCGCAAAAGAAAAAGGCCCCCAACGAACAAGCCGTGGAAGCCTTCCTCAGATTTGTAGCAAGATCGAGAATCGCATTTCCACGAATCACAGTCAAGAGTCCTTGGCACCGTTTTTGGTGAGCTGCTTTCTTTTGCCTTATCGAAGGTGAAGGAAAATGGAGAGTGGAAGTGTGACGACGCCCTTTGGGCGGCGGACGATGACTCTTGCCATGTTGGCAGGCCAGTTCATCTCCCGCGACATCGAACCTGGGAAGTCGATCGACAAGTGGAAGCTGTTTCGCTCGCTTTGTGCGGCCAAACGCCGTCTCGGCATCAGCGACCGGGCGCTGGCCGTTCTGAACGCGCTGTTGAGCTTCTATCCGGAGAACACGCTGAGCGGAGAGACCGGTCTGGTCGTCTTTCCCTCGAACGTTCAGCTGTCGCTGAGAGCCCACGGCATGGCGGAGGCGACGCTCAGGAGGCACCTTGCCGCATTGGTCGAGGCAGGGCTTGTCGCTCGCAAGGACAGTCCAAACGGCAAGCGTTATGCACGCAAGTCTCGGGACGGAGCGATCGGCACGGCGTTCGGCTTTTCGCTCGCACCGCTCCTGGCTCGCTCCGGTGAAATAGAGCGGCTCGCTGCGGAGGCTGAGGCCGACCGGGTCGAGCTGCAACGGCTGCGCGAGCGGTTGACGCTCTGCCGCAGAGACATCGCCAAGCTGATAGACATGGTGCTCGAAGAACTGCCCGGCGACTGGACGTCCATGCAGGAGAATTTTCGAAGCCTTGTCCAGGCTATACCGAGGGCGCCCGACATCGCTGACCTCACCCCTCTGGTAGAGGCGTTCGAAACGCTGCGCGAACATGTGGCTAACCAGTTGCAAAAGCGTATAAAACCACAAGAGATGAGCGGCAATCCCGATCAAACTGAGCGGCACAAACAGGAATCAAAACCCGAATCTATTATTGAACTTGAACGTGGCTCTTCGAATGAGCGGTCAGACGGCCAAGCCATTGAACGGGCTCACGAGGCAAAAAGGGCCTTTCCGCTGGGAATGGTACTGAAGGCCTGCCCGGAAATCATGAACTACGGTCCTGACGGCACGGTGAAAAGTTGGCGCGACCTTATGATTGCTGCGGTTACGGTACGATCTATGCTTGGCGTTTACCCCTCGGCCTATCAGGACGCCTGCGAGGTCATGGGACCGGAAAACGCCGGCATTGCCGTGGCCTGCATTCTGGAGAGGGCAGGGCATATCAACTCCGCCGGCGGCTATCTGCGCGATCTGACCGCCAAGGCGCGGCAAGGGAAATTCTCGCTCGGCCCGATGCTGATGGCGTTGCTGAGGGCGAATGGCTCCGATCAGCCGAGGGTGTCGTGATCCTGACGGGCGGCCGCCGCGGGGAACACGATCGGCACGCGTATATTGCCGACCCGCATGGGCCGAGCGATCCCACTCGTGCGAAATAACCAGCGGCATCCACTGTTGCCGCCTTCAACCGTGAGCGTCGGGCGTCCCCAATTTCGTCGGTGGCTTACTAGGAAAGTACGCCGGCCTCCTTGGCTACCTTCCAGTGAGATGCCTACATCCGGGTACAATTCCGGCGGTTTCGCAAACATGCCCGATACGTCGCGCAGGCAGAACACACGTCGTCAAATGTCGCGATCGTGCGACGCAACCGAACGGAGTGTCTGATGACAACGCAGGAAAAGGTTCTCTACACCGGTAAGACCCATACGACCGGCGGCCGTGAAGGGTTCGCCCGCAGCGACGATGCCCAACTGGAAGTCAGGCTTTCGCCTCCCGGCAGCGGCAAGGCCGGAACCAATCCTGAGCAGCTCTTCGCCGCCGGCTGGTCGGCCTGTTTTATCGGTGCACTGGGTCTTGCCGCGGCGAAGCGTACGTTGTCGCTCCCGGCCGAAACGGCAGTCGATGCTGAAGTCGATCTCGCCAAATCGGATGGCGGCTTTTTCCTTCGAGCCCGGCTTGCCGTCAGCCTGCCCGGCATCGACGCGGACCTTGCGCGATCGCTCATCGCCGAAGCGCATCAGACCTGCCCCTATTCAAAGGCAACGCGGGGGAACATCGAGGTCGATCTGACGCTCGCCTGACCGAGTTCGTGATTCAAGGAGGTTTAGATGAAGCGCTTCATAGTCGGCATACTGACATTCGCCGTTGTGGCAACGCCTTGCTCCTACGATATATTTTCGGCGGAGCCCTCGGCGCTGGCCGGACTCCTTGCGGCGTCTGTGATGCCGCTCTAACGGAGCGGATGCCGCCATTTCGCGGAGGGATCGGCTGCGAGACCAGCCGATCCTTCACACGTTCAGGCTTTCTGCGGTCGATCGGGTTCGCGTCTCATGGCAGTCTGGAAAATGGCCCAGCGGCTTTCGAACAGGCGAAGATTTTCGGCGTCGGGACACTCGGACCCGCAGAGACGGACACGATTATTCGCGCCTTCAACCAAATCGACAAGGACGTGGCAAATCTCAATGGCAGACCCCGGCACGATGAGGCCCGCGGCCTGAGCCGATTTGATCGCCTGCACGACGGGCTCCAGTGCAGCACTCGACCACGCCGCCAACCTTTCCCGCAATGGCAAGGAAAACACGGCCTCGGCGGTAACCGACATATAGAAAGCGGAATAATCCCGGTCCGTGCCGAAGCGGAAATAGCTGAAAGCCATATCGCGCAACACTGCGAGAGGTGCATCACCCTGTCCCGCTGCGTCGGCAAGCGTCTTGCGAAAGCGGACGAGGTCACGTTCGACCACGGCTTCCAGAAGCGCCTGCCTGTTCGGATATCTCCGATAAAGCGTGTGTTTCGAGATTCCGAGCTTGGCGGCAATCTCTTCCATGGACGTGTTCGCAACCCCCTTGCGGGCAAAAGTCGAGCGGGCGCCATCCAGAAGACGGCGGGTCAGAGCCTCGGCCTCTTCCCGGGTGGGACGTCCGCCGCCATGTCTGCGAACTATATTCATCTATGTCCAACCCCGTCGATGGGCGGGATGGACAACGCCATTGTTCGCACCGCCCGTTGCTGATAAAAGCACGGTACTGTGCTG
Organism: Sinorhizobium meliloti; assembly: GCF_035610345.1. The sequence continues at coordinate 754,197 of NZ_CP141214.1, forward strand.
TTATTAGCAATGCAACAGGTTCGCGATGCCCTCCATCACTCTCTCCGCACTTTCCTGGTCGAAACCCGACGGGGAGCATGTCTTGACCGATCTCGACCTGGCGTTTGGTTCGGAGCGGACGGGGCTCGTCGGAAGAAATGGCGTCGGAAAAACCATCCTGCTCAATATCCTTGCCGGTACATTGAGACCTTCCTCCGGCACGGTTGCCATCCAGGGACGCGTCGCGCTGGCGAGGCAGATGCTTCGGCCCGGCGCCGGTGAAACCATCGCCGATGTGTTCGGTGCGACGCAGGCGCTTGCGGTGTTACGGCGCGCCGAAACAGGCGAGGCGACCCTTGAAGAACTGGAGAATGCGGACTGGACGGTGGAAGAGCGCATAATGTCCGCCCTTGTCCGGCTTGGACTGGAGGCGCGGGCGGATACGCCCCTGACTGAGCTCTCCGGGGGACAGCGCACGCGGGCGGTGCTCGCGGCGGCAATTTTCTCCGAGCCGGACTTTCTCCTTCTCGACGAGCCGACCAACAATCTGGATCGTGACGGCAGACGGGCGGTTATCGACCTTCTTTCCGGCTGGCGCAGCGGGGCGATTGTCGTCAGCCACGATCGCGAACTGCTCGAAGAAATGGACGCGATTATCGAACTGACCTCGCTCGGGACAAAGCGCTACGGCGGGGGGTGGAGCGCCTATCAGGCGGCGAGGGCGGTTGAGCTGGAGGCGGCGCAACAAAGCCTTGCGCATGCACAGAAGACCGCCGACGAAATCGATCGCAAGGCACGTGCCCTGGCAGAGCGGCAGGACAGGCGTGACGCGTCTGGTACCCGAAAAGCGGCAAAGGGCGACATGCCGAGGATTCTCCTGGGCCGGCGCAAGAACAATGCGGAAGAAAGCCGGGGCAGGGGTGTGGAACTCGCCGAGCGACAGTGCGCAGGCGCGCTCGAGGCCATCACAGCCGCCAAAGCGCGGATCGAGGTGCTGCAGCCCTTTTCCATCCGTCTTCCGCGAACCGAGCTTCCAGCCGGCCGGCAAGTCCTCGCGTTTGAAGGCGTCACGGCGGGCTACGATCCCGCCCGTCCGGTCATTCGGGATCTATCCTTCTCGCTGGTCGGCCCGCTGCGCCTTTCGATCACCGGCCCCAACGGGTCGGGCAAGACGAGCCTTCTGAAGGTGGTCACCGGAGAATTGCCACCCTTCGAAGGAACCGTTTCCGTAAACGTTCCTTTCTCTCTGTTGGACCAAAGCGTCAGCATCCTGGAGCGCGGCGAGACGATCCTCGATAACTTCAAGCGGCTCAACCCCGGTGCCGGCGACAACGCCTGCCGGGCGGCGTTGGCCAGCTTTCGCTTCCGTGCGGATGCGGCATTGCAAAGGGTGGAGACGTTGAGCGGCGGGCAGGTGCTGCGCGCCGGCCTTGCCTGTGCACTCGGCGGTTCCGATCCCCCATCGCTGCTCATTCTCGACGAGCCGACCAACCATCTGGATATCGACTCCATCGAGGCGGTTGAAGCTGGGCTGCTCGCCTATGACGGCGCACTCGTCGTCGTCAGCCATGACGAGACATTCCTAGCCAACGTCGGGATAGACACGCGTCTGGAGCTTTCGATCTGCAGCGGCTGACGCCGATGCCTTGGGGTTACCGACGCTCTTCAGAGGTATTGCGGTCGTGCCCGTGTCGGGTTGCCGCGCCGGGATGTCCTTCGTGATTTGCTCCTTACGGGATCAAAAGCAGTTTGCCGGTGGTTGCACGGCTTGCCATCGCGGCATGGGCGCGGGCGGCGTCGGCAAGGCGATAGGTTTCGCCGATCGTCACCTTGATCGTTCCGTCCCCGATCCAGTCGAAAAGCTGTTTGGTGCGATCGAGAAGGAGTTTGCGAGTGTGGACGTGATCCATGAATGTCGCGTAGCCGATCTTGATGCTCTTCGGCAGGCTCATGATATCGAGCGGTCCGGGCCCGCCGAGCACCGGTCCATACCAGCAGAAGGTGCCGGACCGGCGGAGCGCTTCGATCGAGCCCTTGAAGGTTTTGGGACCGGAGCCATCGTAAACGACGTTCACGCCCTCACCACTAGTCAGGCGCAGGACTTCGTCGGCAAACTGTCCCTCTGTATCGACGATGACGTGCTCGGCTCCGGCCTTTTTGGCGATCGCGACCTTGTCTTCGGAGGAGACGCGTCCGATTACTCGGCCACCCCTTAGCCTGATAATCTGTGTCAGCAGGAGGCCGACCCCGCCGGCCGCCGCATGAACAAGGGCGATGTCGCCCGGCTGCACGGGATAAAAATCCGTCGCGAAGTGACTGGCCGTGAGCCCCTGCATCATCGCGGAAGCAGCCGTTCGATCGTCCACGGTATCGGGAATTTTCACGAGGGAGGCTGTCGGTACCGACTGGCGCTGAGCATAACTTCCGGGAGCATAGACCCAGGCGACGCGATCGCCGACTTCAAACTCGCCCGCTCCATCGCCGACGGCGAGCACGCGGCCAGCGCCCTCGACACCCAGAACTTTCGGGTTAGGGATGTCGGTCCAGGCCATACCTTGGCGCACGCCGATGTCCATGAAGTTCACGCCGGCCGCGGCGACCTCCACCACGACATGTCCCGGCCTTGCGACAGGCTCAGGCCAATCGACGAATTCCATCACGTCGGTACCACCGACCTCTTTCATCACAACGGCTTTCATGCATAGATCCTTTTATTGACTGATCATTCCAAAAAAGAGCAAAGTTTTCTGCCTGCTAGGCGACTGCGCGAAGCGCCAACCGGCTGAGGGACTGCAGATGTTCCCGACCGGCTCCCCCACGTGCGGCTATCCTGATACCGGCGATATTGGCAACGAGGAAATCGGCCACCGCCTCAGCGGGCAATGAACCGGCTAAGTCACCTGCAGCCTGGGCTTCTCTGATGCGTTCAACCGCGGCGTTCTTGAGCCGAAGATCGGCGGCGTGATGCAGTGCCGCCAGGTCGGGCCGCCTTTGACCGAACTCGCAAATCGAGTTCACGCCGAGACAAGCTTGGTTTGCATTGTCCACAACGCGTTCCATCACCAACCGGATACCGTCCAGTGCACGCGGTTTTCCGCGCAACAAGGCGATATGAGCGCTCGTCTCACTCGCCGAATAGCGTTCCACCGCGAGGCAGTAGAGCTTCCACTTGTCACCGAAGGTGTCGTAGAGGCTCTGGCGGCCGATTCTCATCGCCCGTATCAGCATCTCCGTCGAGGTGCCTTCAAAGCCATGCTCGCGAAACACGGCAATCGCCGCGTCCAATGCCTCGTCCCTGTCGAATTCCTTGATCCGTGCCATAAAGCCCATATAGGAATACTGGAACGATCTGTCAAGAATATGCTTGCCGGTTGTTCCTCAGGAGATGACCGCACGGGGCTCGAGGAAGGCTTCCAGGCCGAAGACGCCGAATTCGCGGCCGAAGCCGGATTGCTTGAAGCCGCCAAAGGGTGCAAACGGCTCGTGCGGTGCGCCATTGATGATCACGCGACCTGCCTCGATGCGATCAGCAACGCGCTTTGCTCGTTCGAGGTCGGAAGAGAAGACATTGGCCTGCAGGCCGTAGTCGGTATCGTTGGCGATCGCGATCGCCTCTTGCTCGTCGCGATAGGAAAGGACGCAGAGCACCGGGCCGAAGATCTCCTCGCGGGCAATGCGCATGTCGTTGCGGACGCCGGAGAAGATGGTTGGACGAACGAACCAACCTCGCTCGAGGCCTTCGGGACGCCCTTCGCCCCCGATCACGAGAGTTGCACCTTCTTCCTGGCCGAGACGCAGGTAGGCTTGCACGCGGTTCCATTGCTTCTGGCTCACCAGCGGCCCGATCCGCACCTCGCGATCACCGGGATCACCGACCGTGAACACTTTTGCCGCCTCTTTCAGCCGTGCCTCGATCCCGTCGCGACGAGATTCGGGAACAAGGATGCGGGTACCGGCAATGCAGGCCTGTCCGCTATTGAGGAAGCCGGCAGCCAGAACCTGAGGGATCGCAACTTCGAGATCGGCATCGTCCAGGATGATGCTTGGGCTCTTGCCGCCAAGCTCCATGGTGACCCGCTTCATCGTCGCCGCGGCCGTCTGGGCGATGGCGCGACCCGTGACGGTAGAGCCCGTGAACGTGATCTTTGAAACATCCCGGTTTGCGGTGAGCGCCGCACCGACGACAGCGCCGTAGCCGGTGACGATGTTGAACACCCCCTTCGAGAGAGCCGCTTCATGCAGGCATTCCGTGATGACCTGCGTTTGGATGGCGCTCATCTCGGAAGGTTTGATGACCATCGTGCTGCCCGACGCAATCGCTGCCGACAGCTTTCCGCAGATGAAGCTATAATTGCTATTCCATGGTGTGATCGCCACCGCCACCCCCGAAGGCCGCATCTCCACGTCGGCGCGGCCGATGCGCCGCCGGAAATCGTAGCTCTCCAGTGTTTTCGCCATATCGAGGAACACATTTCCTGCTCGCCGCGCCGCAAAGTCGATGAAACTCGACGGCGCTCCGTATTCCACCCGCATGGCCTCCACGAGATCGCCCGCGCGCTCGGAGACTGCCGCATGCAAGCGCTTCAGCATGGTGATCCGTTCTTCCTTCGACGTATTGGAGAATCCGGGAAATGCGCGCCTGGCCGCCGCAACGGCGCGGTTCGCGTCTTCCTCATCCGCCAGGCGCACCTTTCCGATCTGTTCCTCGGTCGCCGGATTAAAGAGCGGGGCCCATTGCTCGCCGTGCGGTTCGACGAAGCTGCCGTCGATGTAGACTCTGTCGATGATACGCATTGCCTCTCTCCTGTTGTGGCTTCACCAGGAAGATGGAATGCATTATCTGCTGCGGCTAGTCGGACAATATCGGACACGCTGGTGAGCTATATCGCACAATGAGGGCAAGCTTGAGCGAATTGGAGGCGGTTGCCGCGGTTGCCCGCCATGGCGGCTTTCGCGCTGCCGCGCGCGAACTCGGCATGTCGTCATCGGCATTGAGCCATGCGATAGCAGCGCTGGAAGAGCGCCTGGCAGTCAGGCTGTTCAACCGCACGACGCGCAGCGTCGCGCTCTCTGCTGCAGGAGAACAATTCCTCTCTGAGATCGCACCGGCCCTGCAAACGATCGAGAATGCGATCGAGCATATCGGCGAGCATTCGAGTAGACCCTCGGGCAGGCTTCGGCTCAATATGGCGCCGGGAGCGGCACGCATGCTGCTGGAGCCGCTGCTGCTCGAATACGGCCGCCGCTATCCCGAGGTCGAGCTTGAGGTCGTGACGGAGAATGCGCTTGTCGATGTAATTGGTAAGGGTTTCGACGCCGGGGTACGACTTGCCGAGGCAATTTCGCCCGATATGGTGGCCATTCCGATCACCCGGACCCTCCGTTTCCTGGTTGTCGGATCGCCTGAATATTTCAAGGGACGTTCCAAGCCAGTCGTCCCGCTCGATCTGGTGCGGCATCGCTGCATCCAGATGCGCATGGCGAACGGCAGACTGTATCGCTGGGAGTTCGAGCGGCGGGGTGAAGCGCACGTGGTCGACGTTCCCGGCAATCTGACGCTCGATGCGACGGATCTTATCCTGGAGGCCGCCCTTTCGGGCGCTGGACTCGCTTATATCGGCGAATATTCGCTCGCTGCGCATATCGCTACCGGGCGCCTTGTTCCGGTGCTGGAAGAGTGGTGCCCCGCCTATCCCGGGCTCAGCCTCTATTTTTCGCAACGTCGTCACATGCCCGCCAAACTGCGCGCCTTCATTGACCTGATCAGGGAACAAGCCGTTTGACCAATGGGGTAAAATTGCGCCAAATCATGGGGAGCATGCGCCGGCCCAATTGATGCCGCTCAATCGACTTTGCGGACAGGCTGCTTTTGGATGCGCACAATCGAGGAAGAGGAGATTACCATGGATCAGAAGAGCGATAGTGCGGGCAAGTGTCCCGTCGCACACACGGCACCGAGAGGCAGATCGAACCGCGATTGGTGGCCGGATCAGTTGGACGTCCAGGTTCTGCACCGGCATTCCGGTCTTTCCGATCCGTTGGGCAATACGTTCAACTACGCCGAGGAGTTCAAGAAGCTCGACCTCGATGCGCTGAAGCGGGACCTGCATGCACTGATGACGGATTCGCAGGACTGGTGGCCGGCCGACTTCGGCCATTATGGCGGGCTCTTCATCCGCATGGCCTGGCACAGCGCCGGCACCTACCGCATCACCGACGGCCGTGGCGGCGCCGGTCAGGGCCAGCAGCGTTTCGCGCCGCTCAACAGCTGGCCGGACAACGCCAATCTCGACAAGGCCCGACGTTTGCTGTGGCCGATCAAGCAGAAGTACGGCAACAGGATTTCCTGGGCGGATCTGTTGATCCTGACCGGCAATGTCGCGCTCGAATCCATGGGCTTCAAGACCTTCGGCTTTGCCGGCGGCCGGGTCGACGTATGGGAGCCCGAGGAACTGTTCTGGGGACCGGAAGGCACCTGGCTGGGCGACGAGCGCTACAGCGGCGAACGGCAACTGAGCGAGCCGCTTGCCGCCGTGCAGATGGGCCTCATCTACGTCAACCCGGAGGGCCCGAACGGCAATCCCGATCCGGTTGGTGCCGCGCACGATATCCGCGAAACCTTTGCCCGCATGGCTATGAACGACGAAGAGACGGTGGCGCTGATCGCCGGCGGCCACACCTTCGGCAAGACGCATGGCGCGGGCGATCCCTCGTTCATCGGCGCAGACCCGGAAGGCGGCGCGATCGAGGATCAGGGTCTCGGCTGGAAGAGCACCTTCGGCACCGGCGTCGGCAAGGACGCGATCACGGGCGGGCCGGAAGTGACCTGGTCGCAGACGCCCACCCGCTGGAGCAACCACTTCTTCGAAAACCTGTTCAACCACGAGTGGGAACTGACCAAGAGCCCCGCCGGCGCATATCAATGGAAGGCAAAGAACGCCGAGGCTTCCATCCCCGATGCCTATGACGCCTCCAGGAAGCACGTTCCGACCATGCTGACCACGGATTTGTCGCTGCGTTTCGATCCCGCTTACGAGAAAATCTCGCGCCGCTTCCTCGAAAATCCGGACCAGTTCGCCGACGCTTTCGCCCGCGCCTGGTTCAAGCTGACCCACCGCGACATGGGGCCGAAGGTTCGCTATCTCGGCCCTGAGGTCCCGGCCGAGGACCTGATCTGGCAGGACGTGATCCCGGCCGTCGACCACAGGCTGGTCGACGAGACGGACATAGCCGGCCTCAAGGCGAAGGTCCTCGCTTCCGGCCTGTCGGTGCAGGAACTTGTCTCGACCGCATGGGCTTCCGCCTCGACCTTCCGCGGCTCCGACAAGCGCGGCGGCGCCAATGGTGCGCGAATCCGCCTGGCGCCCCAGAAAGACTGGGAGGTCAACCAGCCGACTCAGCTCGCCAGGGTTCTCTCTGTGCTTGAGGGCATACAGAGGGACTTCAACGCCGCCCAGACCGGCGGCAAGAGGATCTCGCTTGCGGATCTGATCGTGCTTGCAGGTGGCGCCGCCGTCGAAAAGGCGGCGAAGGCCGGTGGCCACGATATCGCCGTTCCGTTCACGCCGGGTCGCATGGATGCCTCGGAGGCACAGACCGACGCCGCATCCTTCGCCGCGCTGGAGCCTCGTGCCGATGGTTTCCGCAACTATGTGAGCACCAGCCGCCGGCAATTCATGAAACCGGAAGAGGCGCTTGTGGATCGCGCTCAGCTGCTGACGCTGACCGCCCCGGAAATGACCGTTCTCGTCGGCGGCCTGCGCGTGCTGAAGGCGGGCGAGCCCAGGCATGGCGTCTTCACGTCGCGGCCCGAATCGCTGACGAACGACTTCTTCGTCAACCTGCTCGATATGGGTACGCAGTGGTCACCCATCGCAGGCGAAGAAGGCGTATACGAAGGCCGAGACCGCAAGACCGGCGCTGCGCGGTGGACCGGCACCCGCGTCGACCTGATCTTCGGCTCGCATTCACAGCTGCGCGCCTTTGCGGAGGTGTACGCCCAGTCTGATGCCGGAGAGAAGTTCGTGAAGGACTTCGTCGCGGCCTGGACCAAGGTCATGAACGCCGACCGCTTCGATCTGGTATGATTGGCGAGGCCAGGACGTGGCTTGAACCATGTCCTGGCCTTCCCCCGGATCGTCGTGAAATGCGCTAACCGTCTTCAGCTTCTTTCGCCGTGCTGCCGATCAGCGTCAGACACAGCAAAGCCAGCAGCGCAGCGAGGCTACTCGCCAAGGCTAGCGGCAACCAGCCTATGTCGATGAAAGGAGCGGCGGCGGCGGTACCTCCGGCAGTGATCCCAAGTATAGCGGCAACGACCAATGCGGCGCCGCGTGAATGATCCCCTCTTGAGGCAAGGATTGCCTGGTGGAAACCGATTGGTCCCCGGATGCCGAACGCGCCGTTTGCGGTCATCCACAGGGGCACGAGCACAGTCAAACTGCGTCCGCCGAGGGATGTGTAGAGAAGGATCAGGAAGAAGCCAAGAACCACAGCTCCGGTACCGATCATGATCATGCGTCCGGTACCGAATCTTCGGGCAAGCGCATTGGACGCGTTCGACGCCAGTATAAAAAGGGCGATGCCGAAAACTTGAAGGAGAATGAAGTCTCCGATCGTCATGCCCAATGCCCCTGTCATCACTGCGGGGGCGCCGAATACAAAGATGAGAATGCTGCCGAGGGAAAGCGCCTGGCTTAAGCCGTGCCGAAGAAAGTCGCGATTGCGGATGATCGACATATAGCTTCGGTGGAGCTCAAGAGCCTCGAGCCGGTCCGGAAGCGATTGACGGTAGGCCCAGCTGCCGATGGCGCAGAGAATTGCAAGTCCGGCCAGCATAAGGAAAGAAGTCTGCCATCCCCCCACCGCCATAAGATAGGCTCCGACGATGGGCGCAAGAGCCGGCGTCAAGGACTCGATGGAGCCGAGCCTGCCGAACATGGAAGGCGCCTTGTCCGCAGGATAAAGCCCGTGAATAAAGCCCGGCGCGAAAACCGCCGGGCCCGAGCCGAACGCGCCTTGCGCGAAACGCAAGACGACCAGCCATTCCAAGGTCGGCGCGTAGGCAGACAGAAGAGACGTGACGGCAAACAGGCCCAGCGACCAGACCAACAGCTTGCGGCGAGAGTACCTCGCCCCGAGTTCCCCGAAGGTAAGCAGTCCCACGAGCGTGCCCCCGGCATAGGCTGCGAGGACCATCTGCGCCAATGCCGCAGTCCCGCCGAATGCCGTCGGCATGGCCGGAATTGCAGGCAGCACCAAGTCAGTCCCCGCGATTCCGAGGACGGTGCCGAATGAGATCAGCAGGAACATGACGGTTGGCGAAGCATTCACGGACATACCCGCCCATAACATGCAGACTTCGCTTAACCAATCGCACTTTGCTTATCGGTTTCACCACAAATCTTGATGGCCCAGGGCAGATGCTCCGTCCGAATCTGCGCTTCAGGGCAGCTGCAGCACGTCGGGGTGCTGCAGCGGTGCGTCCTTGATCCAGATCTCAGCGCCTTGGCGCCCAGTGATCGCTTCGAGCGCCTCTCCTGCGGGCAACCGGCCCCAACTCTGCGGCTCCAGTTGCTCACCCCTGGATGCGAGGCCGCCGGAAAGGACGAGGAACTCGAGCCCACGGCGATTTTCGACGCTGACGGCTGAACCCGGCAGCCAGGTTTCTATCGACACCCGCTCTTTTCCGTCGTCGAACAGGACGCGCGCTGCCTCGACCCCCTCGCGCAGCGGCGCCGATTCACCCTCTCCAGGGTAGCGAACGATTTGCGTGCCGTCGCCCTCACGATATTGCCAGAGCCGCACGAAGATCGTGCAGCCATCCTTCGAGGCAGGTATATGCGAGGTGCCGGGCGGATTGCGGAAATAGCTGCCCGCAGGATAGTCGCCGTGCTCGTCCTCAAACGTCCCTTCGAGCACGAGGATTTCCTCGCCGCCGCTATGGACGTGGCGTGGAAAGGCGCTGCCCGGCGCATAGCGAACGATCGAGGTTGCGCGCGCAACTTCGCCTCCGATACGGTAGAGCATGCGGCGATCCACCCCTGCGGCGGGGCTTGGAACCCAGTCGAGTTTAGCCGAATGGACGATTACGGGTTTCGTCAGGTCTTCATTGATGCGCATCTGACCGGTCTCCCATTGCCACGACTATACGGAACTTCCCGTCACCGGACCTCATTTTTCTCAACAGTTCCGTGGCCCGCTTCAGCGGCATGGGATCAGCGCTGCAGCACCGGGGGAACGTAGTCGCGTCCCATGTCGATCGAGGCGGGACGCCCGGCGAGGAAAAGCTCGCCGACGCGCGGCGCGGTTTTCGCGATGACCTTGCCTGCCTTGATGACGAACAACCGGTTCGGTTTCAGCCTCAACGCCTCGGTCACGTCGGCGGCCTGAAGCACGACCAGGTCGGCATTGCAGCCGGTCTCGAGGCCGTAGCCTTCGAGCCCCATGGTCTTTGCCGAATTGACGGTGAGCGCGTCGAAGATCTTGCGCTTATCGTCAATGCCGGCCATCTGCGCGACATGGATCGCCATATGGCCGACCTCCAGCATGTCGCCGGAGCCCATCGAGTACCAGGGGTCCATGACGCAGTCGTGTCCGAAGGAGACGTTGAGGCCGGCCGCCATCAGCTCGCGCACCCGCGTCATGCCCCGCCGCTTCGGATAGGTGTCGTGACGGCCCTGAAGCATGATGTTGATCAGCGGATTGGGGATCACGTTGATCTCCGCCTCGGCCATCAGCGGGATGAGCTTCGAGACATAGTAGTTGTCCATCGAATGCATCGAGGTGAGATGCGAACCAGCCACGCGCCCCTTGAGCCCGAACCGCACCGTCTGGGCGGCGAGCGTCTCAATGTGGCGCGACAACGGATCGTCGGTTTCGTCACAATGCATGTCGACCGGCAGGCCGCGGTCGGCGGCGATCCGGCACAGCGCCTCGACGGAGCGGGCGCCGTCTTCCATCGTCCGCTCGAAGTGAGGAATGCCGCCAACGATGCCGATGCCCATATCAAGCGCCCGCTCGAGCGAGGCGACGCCGTCGGGCGCGCGGTAATATCCGTCCTGTGGGAAGGCGACAAGCTGCAGTTCGATATAGGGTGCGACCTTTTCCTTGACCTCGAGCAGCGCTTCGGCCGTGACGAGGCGCGGATCGGACGTGTCCACGTGGCTGCGAATATAGAGAAGGCCCTGGGTCACGGCGAGGTCGCAATAGCGAAGCGCTCGTTCGACGAGGGCTTCCTTCGTCAGCAGCGGCCGCAGCTCGCCCCAGAGCGCGATGCCCTCGAGCAGCGTGCCGGAGACGTTCATGCGCGGCAAACCGAGTGACAGCGTCGCATCCATGTGGAAATGGGGATCGCAGAAGGGAGGGCTGACCAGGCGGCCGGACGTGTCGATCTCCTCGCCGGCGGTCGCGGCTATCGACTTCTCGATGGCGGCGATCTTGCCGCCGGCAACGCCGATATCAAAGCCCTGCCGGCCGTCCGGCAGGTTCGCATTGCGGATGATCAGGTCGAACATGGGTCAGTCCTTCGGATTTAGCGCTCGCCGCGCCGGTAGGGTTGCATCAGCGCCTGCGGAACGCGGGCGCGCCGGGCCATGAGCGCCAGCGCTGCGATCGACATCAGATAGGGGATCATCAGGAAGATCTGATAGGGGACGACGCCGCTCAGCCGCGCCTGCAGGCGCAGCTGGAAGCCGTCGAACAGTGCAAACAGCAGCGCTCCGACGAGGGCGCGGCCCGGCCGCCAGGAGGCGAAGACGACGAGCGCTATGCAGATCCAGCCCCGCCCCTGCACCATGGTCGGGAAGAAGCTGTTGAAGGCCGAGAGCGTCAGGAAGGCGCCGCCGATGCCCATCAGCGCGCTACCGACGACGACGGAACCAAAGCGGATCGCCATCGGGTTGATGCCTTGCGCCTCGGCGGCGTGCGGATTTTCCCCCGTCATGCGGATCGCCAGGCCTAGCGGCGTACGGAAAAGGATGTAGCCGAGCGCCAGCGCCAGCAGGATCGCCGCATAGGTCGGCGGCGTCTGCGTGAAGAGCGCCGGACCCAGGAAGGGGAGGGACGATAGCACCGGCACGTCGATCGGCTGGAACGGCTCGATCGTCGGCGGCGTACCCGCGACCGGTACCAGCAGACGGAAGACGTAGTAGCTGAAGCTCGAGGCGAAAAGCGTCACCCCGAGGCCGGACACATGCTGCGACAATCCGAGCGTGACCGTCAGGCCCGCATGCAAGAGGCCGAAGATCCCGCCGGAGAGACCCGCGACGAGAATGCCCGTCCACAGGTCGGCGCCGTTATAGACCGTAAGCCAGCCGATCATCGCGCCGAAAGTCATGATGCCCTCGATGCCGAGATTCAGGACGCCGGAGCGCTCGCACAGGAGCGCGCCGAGTGTGCCGAGGATCAGCGGCGTGGCGATGCGCAGGACGGCCGCCCAGAGGCCGGCGGAAGCGAAAATGTCGATGACGGCGTTCATCGGCGAATCCTGTACTGGGTGAAGAAGACACCGGTCAGCATGCTGATCAGCGCCAAGGCCACCGTGACATCGGCTATGTAGGAGGGGATACCCATGCTGCGGCTCATCCCGTCGGCCCCGACGAACATGACCGCCGTGAACAGGGCGGCAAGCACCACGCCCAGGGGGTGGAGATTGGCGAGCATGGCGACGACGATGCCGGAATAGCCGTAACCCGGCGACAGGTCCGTCGTCACATAGCCCTGCACGCCCATGACTTCGATAGCCCCCGCAAGGCCCGCGAGCCCGCCTGAAATGCAGGCCACCGTGACCAGGGTACGGCCGAGCGGCACGCCGGCGAAGACCGCCCCGGCCGGATTGAGGCCGGCTGCTCGCGACTGCATGCCGAACACCGTGCGCGACTGAACGAGATGGACGGCGACGGCGAGGACGAGTGCGATCATCAGCCCGATATGGAGGCGGGATCGGGCGAAAAGCTTCGGCAGGACCGCCGCGTCGGCGACCGGTTGCGACTGCGGCCATCCGAAGCCCATCGGGTCCTTGAGCGGGCCGTCGATCAGCATGGAGACGAAGAGCACGGCGACGAAATTGAGGAGAAGCGTGGTCACGACCTCGTCGACGGAAAAGCGCAGCCTCAGCCAAAGCGGCACGAGCAGCAGGACGATGCCGGCTGCTGCGCCGACGACGAGAAGCAGCGGAATCTGCAGCGGGGAGGGGAGACTGCCAAAAAGGTGCGAACTGGCCGCGGCGACGGCAATCGCTCCGAGATAGAACTGACCCTCGGCGCCGATGTTCCAGAGCCTCGCGCGGAACGCGACCGCGGCGGCAAGGCCCGTTAGAATGAGCGGGCTTGCGCGGGTCAAGGTTTCGGTCGCCGAAAGCCGCGAGCCAAAGGCCCCGACGAGAATGCGCCAATAGGCCTCCATGACCGGGGCGCCGGCGATCGCGATGAGCAGGCCGGCCAACGCCAGCGCGCAGAGGATCGCAAGCACGGGCGTCGCGATCACCAGGGCGAGCGAACGATGTTCGCGTCGTTCAAAACGCATGCGGAACCTCGTGCTCTTCATTCCATTCGCCGGCCATCATCAGGCCGAGTTTCGTGGCACTGGCGCTGTCGGCGGCGATTGGAGGCGAAAGCCGACCGTTGACGATGGCCTGAATTCGGTCGGCAAGCGCCATGACTTCTTCCAGGTCCTCGGAGATGAGGAGCACCGCGGTTCCCGCGCGCCGCGCTTCGAGCAGCCGCTCGTGCACCGCGGCGACAGCCCCCTCGTCGAGCCCGCGCGCCGGCTGCGCCGCAAGCAGGATGCGCGGTCGGTCGATCAGATTGCGCCCGAGGATGAGTTTCTGCATGTTGCCGCCCGAGAGCAGCCGCGTGCGTGTCGTCGGCCGGCCGCCGCGAACGTCGAAAGCATCGATGATCTGGCCGGCGAATGCCTGGCCGGACGGCCGATCGACGAGGCCGTAGCGCGAAAATCGCGGCAGGCGCTCGAGAACGGCGTTCTCCCAAATGGCCATTTCGCCGATCGCGCCTTCCTTGTTGCGATCTTCCGGAATGCGGCCGATCCCCGCCCGGACGGCGCCGTCAACCGTAAGGTCGCCGATCGGCTCGCCGAACAGCAGGAGTTCGCCCTTGTCGCGCCTGACCGTACCCGACAGGAGATGCGCCAGCGTCGTCTGGCCGTTGCCGGAAACTCCGATAATGCCGAGAATCTCGCCCGCGCGGAGGCTGAAATTGATGGACTTCAGCCGTTCCACCCCGTCGATGCTGACGCTCACATCCGCGACATCAAGCACCACCTCGCCGGGCGTCGAAGGCTCGCGCACCGGCCGGGCCACCTTGCGGCCGACCATCAGTTCGGCAAGCTCCGCCTTGTTCGTCTCTTTCGCAAGACGCTCGGCCACCTTGCGGCCGCCGCGCAGCACGACGATCCTATCGGCCGCAGCCATGACCTCGTCCAGCTTGTGCGAAATGAAGATCAGCGAAAGCCCTTCGCGCGCCATGTCCTTCAGTGTCGAGAACAGCCGCTCGGCCTCCAGATTCGTCAGCACCGCCGTCGGCTCGTCGAGCACCAGGATATGCGCATCGTTGTAGAGCGCCTTCAGGATCTCGACGCGCTGCTGCTCGCCGACCGAGAGGTCGCCGACGCGCGCGTCCGGCTCCACCGTCAGACCGAACCGCTGGCAAATGCCGCGCAGTTTCCGCCGCGCCGCGCCGGTGCCGGATCGCAGCTGATAGAGGCGTTCCGTGCCCGCCATGACGTTTTCCAGCACCGTCAGGTTGGGGGCGAGCGAGAAATGCTGATGCACCATGCCGATGCCTGCGCGGATCGCCGCGCGTGGCTTGCCCGGAGGCAGTTCGCGCCCCTCGACCAGCACCTTGCCGCTATCAGGCACATAATGGCCGAACAGGATGCTCATCAGCGTGGTCTTGCCGGCGCCGTTTTCGCCGAGGAGGGCGACGATCTCGCCCTTTCCGAGACTCAGCGAGATGTCGTCATTGGCGAGATTGTCGCCGAAGCGCTTGCTGACGCTGCAAATGTCGAGAATGGCTTGGCTCATTCCGGAATTCCCGCGACGGCGAAACGGTGCTGCCAGCGGCCCTCTCTTTCCAGGCGCGCCGCAAGCTCGATGAGGAGGCGGTCGCCGCCCATGGGCGCCAGGATCTGCACCGGCAGCGGCAATCCGGCTTCATCCGCGCCGAATGGGAGCGTGAGGGCCGGAAAACCGGTGGCATTGGCGAGTGCGGCAAGTGGCGCAAACGCCGTCATGCGGCGAATCTGAAGGTCGATATCGTCGTGGTCGAAAGGAAAGGATCCGATAGGAAGGGGTGCCGACGCAAGCATGGGCGTCAGGATACAGTCTACCCGGTCGAAAAGCGACCAGACCGCATGGCTCGCATGGACGGCGTCGTCAAGCGTCGCCCAGAGCGCGGTCGCCTCGAGTCGCGTCCCATGTCTGATAAAAGCCTGCGTCAGCCGTTCGGCGCGCCCGGCATCGAGACCGGCGGAAACGACGAAATTGGCCAGGTTGACGGCGACGATGTCGCGCAGGACCCGGCCGCTCGCGGCAATGCCCGCAGCGAACGCGTCCCAACGCATCGCAACGATGCTGTGGCCGCCTCGCTCCAGTGCCCGCGCTGCCTCTTCGACGGCCTCGCTGCGCGCCGGTTCGGTCGGGTATTGGCCGCCGGTCTCGAGAAGAAGGCCGACACGTAAGGGGCCGGACGGGGAGGGGGCGAACCACGGATCGGCAAACGGCCCTCTGGCGCGTCCCGCTGCCGCGTCGAAGATCGCCGCCAGGTCACGGACGGAGCGGCACAGCGCAAGTTCACCGGCAATGCCGCCGAGATGATTGCCGAAGGATGGTCCAGCCGCGATCGCACCCCGGCTCGCCTTGAGGCCGAAGAGACCGCAACATGCCGCGGGGACGCGGATCGACCCGCCCGCATCGGTCGCATGGGCGATCGCCACGATGCCGGCGGCAACGGCAGCCGCCGCTCCGCCGGAAGAGCCGCCGGGCGTCCGGCCCGTATCGAGGGGGTTGCGGCAGATAGGCCCGGCTGCAGGTTCGCTTGCGAGCGACAGGCCCATTTCGGGCACCGTGGTCAGTCCGAAGAAGCAAAGGCCTGCTCCGCGGAGCCGCGCTGCCAGTTCGCTGTCTTCCGCGACGGCGGCACGGCGCTCGAGCAAGTTCGATCCGGCCGCAACCGGAAGGCCGGCAAAGGGGCCGCCCAGATCCTTGGCAAGGCTCGGGACGCCGAGAAACGGTGCGGTCTGCCCGCCGTCAGGCAAGTGGCGCAGGCGGGCGTCCGCATGTTCGGCGGCCGTTCGTCCGAGCGTTGGGTCGAGATGGACGATTGCGCCTATTTCTGCCGATCGGCCGGCCGCCGCAAGGGATGCTTCCATCGCTTCGGAAGCGGTGAGGCGGCCCATTCGGATCGCCTCACCGAGAGAGATTGCATCGCCTGCCATGGACAAGCCGGCTACTTCGGCTCGTCCGTGATGCGCGGAACCTCGAAGGCGCCGGATTTGATCTCGGCGCGCTTGGCTTCCATCGCCGCTTCGGCATCTGCCGGGGCGACGCCCTTGACATAGGCAATGTCGCTGCCGCCTTCCTTGAGCAGGCCGAAGGCTGTGTAGTCCTTGCCGACCGGCTTGCCGGCGGAGACGTCGGCAATTGCGGCGTTGAGGATAGGGCGGAAGCCCCAGAGCGCGTTGGCGAAGACCGTGTCGGGATAGCGCGGCGTATAGTCGATCAGCGAACCCACGGATTTGAGCCCGCGTTCCTTCGCGGCATCGGCGGTGCCGATGCGCTCGCCGAAGAGGATGTCGGCACCGGCGTCGATCTGGGCGAGGCCCGCTTCGCGCGCCTTCGGCGGGTCGAAGAAGGTACCGATGAAGGTGACGAGGTGCTTGGCATCGGGATTGACGGCCTTCACGCCCGCAGCGAAGGCGTTGATCAGCATGTTGACTTCCGGGATCGGCATGGCGCCGACGGAGCCGACGACGTTCGACTTCGTCATCTTGCCGGCGAGCATGCCGGCCAGATAGGCGCCGTCGTGGTTCCAGGTGCCGAAAACGCCGAAGTTGTCGCCCGATTCCTTGCCGCTCGAGCCGAGGACGAAGGCGGTCTCCGGATAGTCTGCGGCCACTTCGCGGGCCTGCTTTTCAACGGCATAGGCTTCGCCGATGATGAGCTTTGCACCCTGCTCGGCATATTCGCGCATCGCGCGGGGATAGTCCGTGCCGGAAACGCCTTCGGAGAAGACATACTCGATCACGCCTTCCGCGGCCGCATCCTGCAGCGCCTTGTGCAGGACCGAGTTCCAGGCGTTTTCGACAGGGGAGGCGTGAATACCGGCAACCTTAACCGGCGTGCTGGCGCGGACGCCCGGCGCAAAAGCGCTCACGCCAAGCGCCAAGCCCGACGCAAGCACATTGCGCCGGCTCATCATCAGATCTCTTGCCATGGATGGTGTTCCCCATTTTTACCAATTGGTAGAATCTTTATTTTGTACAAAGCTTTGTCAAGCAGTGCGGGTGAATAGAAAAGCGGCAATGAGCGACTTTTCCGGCGATCGCGGATGACGGTCATCGATGCCTGAGCCGCTCGAGGCTACGGGCCTCGCGGAACAAGCGCCATGTGCGTTCGTTTTCCACCTTGCCAAGAAGCAGAGACTGAAGTGAAACAGGAAGCCTCCGTGTGCCGCTGCACATGTGAGGCTTCCTTGTGCGGGGCGCGGTCGAGCCCCCAACCCGGAGCTGTCCATGGAAGAATTCATCCTGTTCGCATTGGTCGGCTTTCTCGCGCAGGTGATCGATGGCGCTCTCGGGATGGCCTACGGCGTCATCTGCTCAACGGTGCTTCTTGCCTTTGGCGTGCCGCCTGCCCAGGCGTCGGCGTCAGCCCATGCGGCGGAATTGTTCACCACTGCCGCTTCCGGATCGGCCCATCTCTATCACCGCAACATCGATTGGAAGCTGTTCTGGCGGCTCATTCCTTTCGGCATCGCCGGTGGAATGCTGGGTGCCTTCGTCGTGACCTCGTTTGACGGAGATCAGGTCAAGCCTTTCGTCACGGCCTATCTTGCAGTGATCGGAGCCTGGCTGCTTTACCGCTCCTTTCATCGCATTCCCACAAACCCGGTCAAGCTGAGGATCGTGGCACCGCTCGGCGCAACCGCGGGGTTTCTGGATGCCGCAGGGGGCGGCGGATGGGGGCCCGTCGCCACCACCGGTCTGCTCGGCGCAGGCGGACAGCCGCGCTTCGTCATCGGGACCGTCAATGCGAGTGAGTTTCTGATCGCACTTTCAGTGTCTCTGAGCTTCCTGGCCACGGTTCTGACCGGTCACTGGGAACAGGCTGGCGATTTCCGCGACCATCTTACATCCATCGGCGGGCTAATCACGGGCGGGGTGCTTGCCGCGCCCTTTGCAGGATGGGTGGTCAAGGCACTGCGAGAGAAAACCCTCCTGCGGCTCGTCGGATCTTTGATCACGCTGTTGGCCGGCTATCAGACGCTCGAACTTACCGGGTATTTCTGAACCCCGGCTTTCTTCAGATTGCGAAAAGTTCGATCGGCTTCTCAAAGCCCTTGAGGGAGTATTTTCGGCCCTCGCTTGCCGCCGTTTGGCTCTGCGCGCGCTCGCAAACGGCCCTGGTCACCAGGATTCGCCCCGCCTCGGCGGCGGACTGGGCCCGAGCGGCAGTATTCACAACCGTTCCGATTGCAGTCAGGTCGCGGTGGGATCGGCCGAACTCTCCGAAGCTGGCCTCACCGGTGTCGATGCCGATGCCGACACCGAGCTCACTTCCGTCCAGGCCGGCACCCTCCGCCAGGCGAACCTCACGGCGCAATTGGCATCGGCGCTGGATCTCCCGTGCGGCAAGTACGGCGCGCTCGGCGTGATCCGCGTGGGGGATCGGAAAGTTGAAGATTGCCATGATCGCGTCCCCGACCGTCTTGTTGAGAAGGCCGTCGAACTCCCAAATCGCCGCGGCACATTCATCGTAGAAATCATCGAGCAGCGACGAGACAGTATCGGCCGTAAGCGACTGCGAAAGCGCCGTATAGCCTCGCAGATCTGCAAAAAGGACGGAGACGTCAACGGTGATCTTGCGGGCTTTCATCACGCGCGTGAACATGAGTTCGCAGATCGTGCAGGTATTCGGGTTCATCCGGCTCGGGCGGATGCCAAAGGCGCGGAAGGGAATGGAAGCCGGCCCGCGCAGGGGCACCGGAATACGCATCTGCTCCCAGCATCCCTTGCAAATCCTGGATTGAGACATGTTGCCGCCGCCCTGTTTGCGTGACGCGCTGCGACTCTCGCATATATGGGCCACAAAATCTCTCGAAAACCCTTGCGGTCCGTAACTGAGACCGCGATGGTCCGTTAACCTTCGGACAGTTCTTCGGCCGTGGCCGCTATGGGTGCATTCCACAAGGAATTGTTGACGTATTTGAAAGCAAGGATGCTGACAATCGAGGCGACTATAACTATAATGACGATCCGCATGAAGATTTACCAGGTTCGTTGCCACGCGGAGGAACTCTCCCGGAGACCTCGTTGTTCCAGCACATACGGTTCGGCGGGAATTCCAACCGACTAACCGAGAAGTAATTCACGGATAAGCCCGATTGACGAAAACCGGTACTGCCTTTTCGGCGGCAGCCGACGGCTTTCACCTGTCCGGCCGAGCGGGATCTCCAACTGTCTTTCCTCAACGAACCTGTGTTTGCGCGACAGGCAGATAGACTTTGGAGCCGGCGCGCTCTCCACCACTCAAGGAACCCCCGACCAGCAGATAGGCTGATATTCCGAGGACCGACAACAGCAGAATGCGTACGGGCAGTCCCGTTGAGGCGTGATGTTCCGGTTCCTGATAATTCCATCCAGTCATTCGAACGTACTCCACTCCACACAAAGTGAGAACGAGCCACCGATGCAGCAGTTCCTGCAACGATGGTTGAACCTGGGTAACGATGTTCGAGGCGTTGTAACGAGCCGGCATTATACCATGCCGTCGCTGCCGCGGAGGGGTTATTGGCGGGGTATCATTCCGCCATGTTCACCGGCCGTTCCTAGCTATTTCAGGCGTGGCTCGGGCTAGAGCGGGATAAGGAAAAGTGTGTCCGGTTTGCGGCCGCTTGGGATGCGGACGCATTTGCCGAAGCCATTCACCAGATCACGTCGTAAAGAGTAATAAAGACGATCATTCCAATGCAGAGTGCTGGCGTCGACCTGATCGCGAAATCGACGGGATTGAATTGGTATCCGAAGCTTTCAACATAGGATTTCATTGGTTTCCTCCCGGTGAGCTGTCTGGAATCGAGACGGTTTGGCGAACGGACCACCCGCTTCCTTCGGAAGCGTGATTTGCAAGGCTCGCTCAGAGCCCGCGGAGCAGGTTCGACTCCATGGCAGCACGAACAAGTGCCGCCATATTCTCCATCGGCAACAGAGAAAGCTTTGCGCCTTTATGGAGTCGATCGATGATCGGAGAGATGGGTAGGATCTTGGAGCCAAGCCCGTCAATGAGTAGCCATTAACTGTTGGGCCATAAATGTGGCGAAACCAAGATTTGCTCAGCTATTACTGAAGAGATTCCAGGAGACTGAGGGAATTTTTTTAAACGCCTCGGGATTTTTCTTTCTCGCTGAATTCCCCCTCTTCAATATTTTCTTGTTCCGATACGCATAAGTGTTTTTCTCTGAAGCTCTCGGGATTTGATATTTACTTGGCTGGACTGTCGCACTTCCTCCCGCGGCAGGCTTTTTCGTTTCTGTCAGGCCGCAGCTTCAAAGCGCCAGGGCGAGCTGCGGCCCGCTGCGATCGGCCACGGGATCGAGAGACGAGAGCGTGACCCCGAGCAATCGAATGCCTTTGGCGGCGGGGAAGATCGGTGACAGCAGCAGTTCCACGATCTCGCCCATTTCGGCGGCGCTCGCAATCGGCGCAACGATGGTCTTGCTTCGGGTGATCTGCGTGAAATCTGCCCACTTCACCTTCAGTGTCACGGTCTTGCCGCGAATGCCGCTGGCTTCACAATAGTGCCAGACCTTGTCGATCAAAGGCTTAAGGCCCGCGCGGGCCGCCTCAAGATCATGAACATCCTCCCGAAACGTATCCTCGGCGCCGATCGATTTCCGGATGCGGTCGGGCTTGACCTCACGCTCGTCGATGCCGCGGGCGATCCAGTAGAAATACGGCCCCGACTTGCCGAAGTGCTGTTGCAGGAAGGCGAGATCACGGGATTTGAGGTCGGCGCCGGTTTCGATGCCGAGCCGTTTCATCTTCTCCGCCGTTGCCGGTCCGACGCCGTGAAACTTCTTGACGGGAAGCGCCTGCACGAAATCTGGGCCGTGCTTCGGCGTGATGACGAATAGCCCATCGGGCTTGCGCTGGTCCGAAGCGATCTTCGCAAGGAACTTGTTGTAGGATACGCCGGCGGATGCGGTGAGCTGCGTCTCGGCCCGGATCCTGGCGCGTATCTGTTGCGCGATCTCGGTTGCGAGCTGCATGCCTTTCAGGTTCTCGGTAACGTCGAGATAGGCTTCATCCAGCGACAAAGGTTCGATCAGCGGCGTGTATTCGGCAAAGATCGCTTGAATCTGCCGCGAGACGGCCCGGTAGACGTCGAAGCGGTGCGGAACGAAGATCAGCTCCGGACATTTGCGCTTGGCCGTCACCGACGGCATAGCCGAGTGAACGCCGAATTTGCGAGCCTCGTAGCTCGCGGCCGCGACCACGCCGCGCGCCTCCGGATACCCGACTGCGACCGGTTTGCCTCGAAGCTCCGGATTGTCGCGCTGCTCCACCGAAGCATAAAATGCGTCCATGTCGATGTGGATGATTTTCCGCACGCGAGCAAAAGTGGAGGAGGCAGGTGCCCCTCCACTCCTTTCATCTTCCTCCGGCTCCGCTGGCATCATTTCCTCTCGCTATAGCGCTGTCTATCCTATCCGAACCTCCCATGCTTGCTTAACCGTAAAGTTACGCGGGGTAGATGCCCTTGGCATGTTCTAGCTGACTTCCGGAAGCTTCTCGATCAGCTTGTCGAGCGTGATCGGATACTCCCGTACCCTTATGCCGGTCGCATTGTAGATGGCGTTCGCGACAGCTGCCGCCACACCGCAGATCCCGAGCTCGGCAATACCCTTGGCCTTCATCGGCGAGGACATCGGATCCGTCTCTTCCAGGAAGACGACCTCCTGGTGCGGGATGTCGGCGTGCACCGGCACCTCGTAGGCCGCGAGATCGTGATTGACGAAGAAGCCACGCTCCTTGTCGACGACGAGTTCCTCGGTCAGCGCGCCGCCGACCCCCATTGTCATCGCGCCGATCACCTGGCTGCGTGCCGTGATCGGATTGAGGATCCGGCCGGCGGCGCAGACCGCCAGCATTCGCCGGATCCGTGTCTCCCCTGTCGCGACGTCGACCGCGACCTCGACGAAATGAGCTCCAAAGGTGGATTGCTGATGGGTCTTGGTGAGGTCGCCGAATTCGATGAGATCCTCAGCGACGAGCCCCTGATCGCCGGCAGCTTGCGCGAGCGGCATTCGGCGGTCACCCGCCCGGACTTCGCCGTCTGCGAAGACAAGGTCGTCCGTGCTGTTGAAGCCGAGCTTCTGCGCCACGGCTTCCCGCAGCTTGGCGCAGGCCGCGTATACGCCGGCCGTGGAGCAGTTTCCTCCGAACTGCCCGCCGGAACCCGAGGAAACAGGGAAGCGCGAGTCTCCCAGGCTGACGGCGACCTTCTCGATCGGCACACCGAGCATTTCGGCCGCCGTTTGGGCGATGATCGTGTAACTGCCCGTACCGATATCGGTCATATCGGTTTCGACCGTGACGACGCCCTCGCGGTCGAGCCGGACGCGGGCGCCCGAATTCAGCACAAGATTGTTGCGAAACGCCGCCGCCACTCCCATGCCCATCAGCCAGTTTCCTTCGCGCCGAGCACCGGGTTGCTTGCTCCGGTCTTGCCAGCCGAAGCGCTCCGCGCCCGTGCGCAGGCAGCCGACGAGATTGCGATGCGAGAAGGGCCGTTCGGGATTCTCCGGATCGACCTGGGTGTCGTTGACGATGCGGAATTCGACGGGGTCGAGACCCAGCCTCTCGGCCATCTCGTCGATGGCGATCTCCAGAGCCATCATGCCCGGCGCCTCACCGGGAGCGCGCATCGCGTTTCCTTCGGGAAGATCGAGGGTGGCAAGCCGCATGGCGGTCATCCGGTTCGCTCCGGCATAAAGCAGACGAGTCTGCTGGACGGCCACTTCGGGACCACCGCCCGGAAGGTCCCCGGACCAGCTTTCATGCGCGATCGCCGTGATCTTGCCGTCGCGTCCTGCACCGATCCGGATCCTCTGAATCGTCGCCGGGCGATGCGTGGTGTTGTTCATCAGGAAAGGGCGGGGGAGGGCGACCTTTACGGGGCGCTTGGCTTCACGTGCGGCAAGCGCTGCCAACACCGCATCCGCGCGTAGGAACAGCTTCACCCCGAAGCCTCCGCCGATGAACGGCGACATGAGATGCACCCTGTCCTTGTCGATCCCAAGCGTCGTCGCGAGATCGGTCCGCCACCAGTCGATCATCTGGCTCGATGTCCAGACCGTCAGGTCGTCGCCGCTCCACGCGGCAATGGAAGCGTGCGGCTCCATCATGGCATGCGACTGGTCCGGGGTGGTATAGACCTGGTCGAGCTTGACGGAAGCTGCCTCGAAGGCGGCATCGAAGTCGCCCGCTCCGGAGTCTTCCTCGCCTTCCGGCTTGACGGCGCTGTCCTTGGCCGCGGCCAGATCGAAAGCGCCTTTTTCCTCGGCATATTCGACCTTGACGAGCGCCGCGGCGGCGCGGGCCTCCTCGAATGTCTCGGCGACCACGACGGCGATGGCCTGGTGGTAGTGCTGGATCTCGGTGCCACCGAAGAGCTTGGCGGTGTTGTATTTACCCTTCTTCAGTTCCCCGACGCCATCGGTGGTGACGACCGCGATCACACCGGGAGCATTTCTCGCGGCGGCGACATCCATCGACCTGATCCGGCCCTTGGCGATTGCCGAACCGACGATATAGCCATAGGCATAGCGGTTATTCGGATCATGCCACTCATAGGCATAGATTGCTTTGCCGGTCGTCTTGAGCGGACCGTCGATGCGGGGGATGGGCTTGCCGATTACCTTGCCCTGGTCGATCGGGTTCGTCGTTGCTGGTGTATCGAATTTCATTGTCTCATCCCTTCGCTTCGACGAGGACCGCGCTCAGCGCGCGTTCCACGAGCGTGAGCTTGAAGGTGTTCTGTTCAGTCGGGCGGGCGCCGGCAAGAAGCTTGGCGGCGACCGCCTTTGCTCCGTTCGCCAGCTCCTTGTCGGCCGCCTCGTCACGCCATGGTTTCGGCGCGATGCCGCCGAGCGCGACATGGCCGGTTCCGTCCGGCCGCAAGATGGCGCCGACGGAGACGAGCGCAAATGCGTAGGACGCCCGGTCGCGAACCTTGCGATAGATCTGCTTGCCGCCGGCCGGCTTCGGCAGGACGACCGCGGTGATCAATTCGCCCCGCTCGAGGATATGTTCGATATGCGGCGTGTCACCCGGCAGGCGATGGAGATCTGCGATCGGGATGCTGCGCGTCGTGCCGTCGGCTCGCACGGTCTCCACGACGGCGTCGAGGGCACGCATGGCGACCGCCATGTCGCTCGGATGGCTGGCGATGCAGGCATCGCTGACGCCAACCACCGCAAGCTGGCGGCTGAAGCCGGCCAGCGCCGAGCAGCCGCTGCCCGGCTGCCTTTTGTTGCACGGCTGGTTGGTATCGTAGAAATACGGACAACGGGTGCGTTGAAGCAGGTTGCCGGCGGTCGTCGCCCTGTTGCGCAATTGTCCCGATGCCCCTGCGAGCAGGGCGCGCGACAGAAGGGCGTAATCGCGGCGGACCCGTTCGTCGGCGGCAAGATCCGTATTGCGGACGAGGGCACCGATACGCAGCCCCCCTTCCGGTGTGGGTTCGATCCTGTCCAGTGCCAGCCCGTTGACATCGACCAGATGTGTCGGTGTCTCGATCTCCAGCTTCATCAGATCCAGGAGATTGGTGCCGCCGGCGATGAATTTCGCGCCATCCGTGGTGGCAGCGGCCCGGGCCGCGGCTTCGATCGACGAGACGCGTTCGTAGCTGAAAGCTCTCATGCCTTCCTCCCCGCGACTTCGGTGATGGCTTCGACGATGTTCGAATAGGCGCCGCAACGACAGATGTTGCCGCTCATGCGCTCGCGGATCTCGGCGGGCGTGATTTCGGCCGGCGCCGTAAGATCCACCGTCACATGGCTTGGGATATTGGCCTTGATTTCATCGAGCATTGCAACGGAGGAACAGATCTGGCCGGGCGTGCAGTAGCCGCACTGGAATCCGTCGTGCTGAACAAAGGCGGCCTGCATCGGATGGAGGTTTTCGGGCTGCCCCAATCCTTCGAGCGTGGTGATGCTGTCGCCCTCGTGCATGATGGCGAGCGTCAGGCAAGAGTTGACGCGGCGGCCGTCGATGAGAACCGTGCACGCTCCGCACTGACCGTGATCGCATCCCTTCTTGGTGCCCGTCAAATGCAGATGCTCGCGCAGTGCGTCGAGGAGGGACGTGCGGTTATCGAGCTGAAGCTCCCGGCGTTCTCCGTTCACCGTGAAAGTGACCTTCGTGCTCTGGGGTGCGGTGGAGACATTGGTCTGCGCGTGACCGAGCGAGTGTGCGCTCACCACTGTCACGGTAGCGGCCGAGGCGGCGAGCAGGTCGCGCCGCGAGATTTCAAGTGCGCCAGGACTTTGCATATCCAGCTCCATGTCTTGATGATGAAAGGTCTAGGACGAAGCGGCCTACGCCGCGAACGCGCAACAACCGAGCGCGAGAAATGATCCCGCAGGCGCATTCACAAGTGAGTTAGGGCGGAGAGCGCGTGTGACTACCATCGCGATGCCGATAGTGCCTGTGAACCGATTGTTGAATGGCGGTACTGAACCAGGCGCCTTCAAAGGCAGAGGTGACTTGACGAATGGTAAATCATGTAACAGAAGTTGTTACATGATTTGGAGAACCGCACGATGAAATCTCCGAGCGTCGATAGTCCAGCTTTTACCGCCGCCCACGCCAGTTCGTACGTCGAAGGGACGTTGAGAAAAGTACCGGGGTTGGCCGCTCTGCATCGCATGACATCGATGTTGGTCGCGGAACGTGCACCGGTGCAAGCGCGGGTTCTGGTGCTCGGCGCTGGCGGCGGCATGGAGCTCAAAGCCCTCGCCGACGACAATTCAGGTTGGCGTTTTTGCGGCATCGACCCGTCGGCGGACATGCTTCGCGTCGCAGAACAGACGGTGGGGGCCCATCTGCCGCGTGTCCATCTGCAGCAGGGCTACATAGACGACGCACCGGAGGGGCCGTTCGACGCGGCAGTCTGCCTGCTCACGCTCCACTTTGTTGATCGCCCTCATCGCCTCGACACACTCGAACAGATTCGCCGCCGTTTAGTGCCAGGCGCTCCGTTCGTCGTCGCGCATATCAGTTTCCCGCAATCGGAACCTGAGCGCTCGACCTGGATCGCCCGTCACGTCGCGTTCGGCGGAACAGCCTCCGGCGATGCTGAAAGTGCAAGGCAGGCGATCGCGACGAAGTTATCGGTTCTCTCGCCCGAGGAGGACGAGGCGGTGCTTCGCAAGGCGGGCTTCTCGGATGTTCGCCTGTTCTATGCGGCGATGACCTTCAGGGGCTGGGTAGGATACGCCTGAACTCTCAACATCCTGGGTGCTCATGGTTTGCCCGTCCTGCTCCCGCGATAGAAGATCATGCCGCCGTGATGTAGAACGCCGTCGATAAAATCTCCATCCGCTGTAAAGCCGGTATCGTCCCAATAATCGATATGCGTGCCCGTCACTTGGTAGCGTCCCTCATAGGCCCGTTCACGCGTACCGCGGGCCTCGACATAGCGACCGTTCGGCAGGAGCTCGTGGCGGATGTAACTGTCTTCTGTGACCCAAAGGCCGACATAGGGGTGATTGGTCTGCATTTCGGCTTCCTCGGCTACGGTTTGGCTCAGGAGTGCGGCGGTCATCAAGGTCGAAGCGATCAGCAGCTTGCGGCCGCCGCCGGTGAGGCGATCTGTCAATAAGGAAAAGATCATGGAATATTCCTTTCGTCAGGGGGACGCGGGAAAGCGTCCCGGGAACGCGCCGGGTCAATTGCTCGATGCGGTCGGCCTGATCGTGATCTCGGTGGTGTCCACACTCCGCGGAGCCTCGATCACCTGCCGGACCGCGCGGGCTATGTCGGCGGGCTGAAGCGCGATGGCGCGATAGGCGTCCATTGCCGCCACGGTCTCCTGGTGGGTGATGGTTGCAGCAAGTTCGCTCTCGACGACGCCGGGATTGACGCAGGTGACGCGGATATTGGTACTCTCCTGGCGCAGCCCGTCCGAGATCGCACGAACCGCGAACTTCGTTGCGCAATAGACCGCGGCTGTGGGTACGACCGACAGCGCTCCGATCGAGCCGATATTGATGATCTGCCCGCTGCGCTGTGCCTCCATGATCGGCAATACGGCCGCGATGCCCCAAAGCACGCCCTTTATGTTCACGTTGATCATGCACTCCCACTCGTCCAGCTTGACGGCGGCAAGCGGCGAGAGCGGCATGACGCCGGCATTGTTCACCAGAACGTCGATGCGTCCCCATCTGTCGACCGCGGCCTGCGTAAAGGCTGCCATGGAGTGACGGTCGGTCACGTCCAGCACCTGCGCCTGGGCGGCTCCTCCTGCGTCTCGAATCTCCGCGGCGATGGCCTCGATACGGGCCTGGCGGCGTGCACCCAGCAATATTTTCGCACCCGCCGCGCCAAGCTCCCGAGCAATGCCCTCGCCGATGCCGCTGGAGGCGCCAGTGATAAGAATGACCTTGTCCATGTTGTACTCCGTTCTTTGATTTGCACGGAGAAGATGGACTTCAATGACTGTCGCCGGTATCCATCGATCACTGAACTCAATGGTTAGCAGTGCTCTACAATGAAAATAGACATGAACCTTCTGCCGCTTTTCCTGGCCGTCGCGGAGGAGGACAACTTCCGCGCTGCCGCGGATCGCCTCGGTGTGACCCGCTCGGCTGTCAGCCAGGGAGTTCGGCGGCTCGAAGATACCTTTGGTACGACGCTCGTCACCCGCACGACGCGTTCAGTTCGCCTGACCGGAGCGGGGGAGCGTCTGCGCGAGGCTCTGTCGCAGCCCTTGTCGGATATTGGGGCGGCGCTCGATCGGGTAGCGGGTGAGGATGAGCCCCGCGGTCTTTTGCGGATCGCCGTCACCTCCATCGCCGAGCAATTCCTTTCCGGTCCGCTCATCGCTTCCTTTGCTCAGACCCATCCGAAGGTGACGATAGACATCACCGTCACGGACGAGGAGTTCGACATCGTGGCCGCCGGATTCGACGCGGGCGTCAGGCTTGGCGAGGTGATCGAGCAGGACATGATCGCGGTGCCGCTGACGGGCGATCAGCGCGAGCTGGCCGTTGCTGCCCCCGCCTATCTCGCAGTCCACGGCACGCCGGCGCACCCGCGTGAGCTCGTCCATCATCGCTGCATAGGCTGGCGGCGAGCGCCGAATGTCGCGCCCTACAGGTGGGAATTCGAGGAGAATGGTGTTCCCTTCGATGTGGCGGTCGAGCCCCAGATCACCACCAATGACCTGCGCTTCATGCTCCGCTCGGCACTGTGCGGGGCCGGGATCACCTTCGCAACGGAAGAAACCTTCCGCCCGTTCGTGGAGACCGGTGACCTTGTTCCGCTGCTGCAGGATTTCCTGCCGCCGTTCCCCGGCTTCTTTCTTTATTTCCCTCAGCGCCGCAACATGGCACCAAAGATGCGAGCTTTGATCGATCATATAAGACGGTGGCGATAGCTGACGCTTCCGGCGCAGCGCCGAAGGTCATGATCACGCTCGGCCCGAAATCCTTATCTTTTCTTTATGCGGCTGCCAAACCATCCCAGTCGATAATTGACGCGGCGCGGGCGCATCATCGGGATATTTGAGCCCCGGCCGTTACTTCCGGTCGTCGCGCCAGATGCGTTCCACAGCGATGAAAGTAAACGACGCCGACCAGGCAATCAGAACGAGCCCGTTCAACCCTTCCAGACCGGCGAGAATTCGCATGTCGCCTGTCGCGTAGACATCGCCAAATCCCATTGTACTGTAGCAGGTCAGCGAGAAATAGAAGAAGTCGGTGGCGTTTGAGCCCGACAGTCCTTCGAGTGAACCGAATTCGGGATGATAATGCATCCAGGCAAAGGCCAGAGCGTAAAGGCCGATGCCGAAGAGGTGAGCCATAAAGGCTGACCCAAGAAAAACGACCATTTCAGCTCGTTTTGAAAGCACCTTGCGTCGACGCAGGATCGCTACGCCGGTCATGATTTCAAAATGAGTGGCGCTTGTCACGGTGATGAGTGCGGCGGAAAGCAGGCAGACCAACACAATCCCTGGCACTTATCAACCTCGCCCTGTGCTTGCCGCAGTACGACGGCGCTGACTTCAAACGCACCAACTCGACTCGACGCTGGTGCATCACCATAGCAGGACATATTGCGGATTGGGAGTTTACGCGGATATTCCGCACGCGCATGCGGTCAATCGTCTCGCATCCGGTCGGCTACATCTAATCCCAACAGTGCTGATGATCCGAAGCAGCTGTCTGCAGCCTAGTAAGTGACCGTAACGACGACCGTGTCGCTATAAACCCCGGGCGCGGGCGTCGTCTGCGGCGGCACCCGGCCGTAGACTGTGTAGGCCTGCGCCGCGCCGCTTCCCGTGCCGGCGACCGTGGCTCCTGGCGTCGAAATGTCGCCCCAGGGCTGACTGCGTGCCGCATCCTTGTAGAGGCCGTAGACCACACTCGCGCCGCCAAGCCTCATACGCCGGTCTGTCGGACCTGTCCCGGTGTTGCCGTTGCCGAGGCTGACGGTGTAGGCGGTTGCCGGCGTACATGTGACCGAGACTCGGCCCGTCGCATCGATGCTCGAGCTCAACACGCCAGTTGTGCCAAAATCGATGTTCTGCGTGGTCACCAGGCAGTTTGCAGCGACGGACGCGCTTACATTGAAGCTTGGCCGCGCAATCGTTCCTGTGGCCGACGTGCAGGAGCTGGTTGTCGTGTAGTGATAGCGAAACTCGACATGGCTTCCGGAAAAGGCAGATAGATAGCTGCCCGTCGCAGCCGTTGTCTGGCTCCCCAGGGCCGCGCCATAGATCGTCGCCGTTCCTGATCCCGTGCCGACAGCATTCAGCGTCAACGCGAAGGCGGGCGATCGGGCCGGATAGCCCCAGAAATAGGAGCCCCAGATCACGCTGCGGCCCGCGTCCGAATAGAGCTGATAATCAAGGGTGTTGACACCGTTCAGCATGCGGCGGGCCGTGGCGGTGGCGCCGCCGCTGCCTTCGCCGAGGTTAGGACAGATCAGTATGCGCTGGAGCGGCAGGCCGCTGCAGTTGACGCTCATGGTCGCGGTCGAGTCCGAACGGGAGCCGGAAAGGGTATCAACGGCGCCGAAACTCATGCCCGAGACAGCGAAGCTGCAACTTTGGCCCCAGGCCGTGCTCGGAAGCAGAAGCGGCATGAGAAAGCTCAGCCGGATGAATGTCGAACTTGGACTCACTGACACACCACGTTTCTGATTGCGACTTGTTTGCCCGGGCTGGGCTCGTAAGGGAATTCGGCGCGGCATGAGGTCAGGTCGTCGAGAGAGATGACGACGCTGTTCGTCGCCTGCAAATCGCGAACATACGCCTCGCCGTCATAGCCGATGACGAACTGCTCCGTGTCTCCTTCGAGGCTGCCCGCAACGCCGACGGGGATAGGATTGCCGTTCGGGTCCACGAAGCTCACGAGCGCGGCAGCCGGAGCCTTCGATACGCCGAATTCGACGACGACGCCGCTGCGGTCCGCGGGCACCACCACTTCCTTGGTCGCCGGGACGTCGGCGTCGACGGGCAATTTGCTCGGATCGATGGAGACGGAATTCTCCTCGTAGGATTTCAGCTCGGGCACGATAATTCGGCCGCGCTTGTCCGTCTTGCCGATCGGGCGGTTCTGGAACTGAACATCGACGTCAGGGGCGCCCACGTCGATGACGGCGAATGCATCGTCGATCCGGTTGGTGGCAAACACGCCGCCGCCTGCCACCGCGATCGCGCCGTCGATCTGGGCGGTTGCACGGACGTCGTCGTCATATTGCTGAACCCCGCCCTCGATCCGAGCGACCGGCGAGCGGTAGCTGACGGCAGCGGTCCGGTTCGACGTCTCGCCCTCCGAGGTCCTTAGCCGCCAGCCGACGCTGCCGTTTTCGAGACGTTCCGCCTTCGCGGCATCGGCGACGAGGTTCATCCCGTCTGGTCCCTGCTCGATACCCGCCGAAGCGGTCATGTTGTCGCCGAAGGGGACGGAAACTCCGGCGAACACCCCGAAGCTGTCTCGGTCCTCGATGTCCTGGAAGGCGCTGGCATAGAGCGTGGCGCGTCCGAAAACCTGCTGACTGTAGGAGAGGCCGACAATGCTGCTGCGCTCGCCATCAGCTTCGGCCAGATGGGTATAGGAGAGGTTGAGACTGGAGAAGTCGAGCGGCGCAGGAACGCTCAGCGTCACCTGATCGATCGCTTTGGGTACCCCCGCGTCGAAGATCGGAATACCGCCGGGCCCGGAAAATGTCGGCTCGGCCGTGATCGAGGCAATGTCCTGGTAGTCGCCAACGGTGCGCTGCACCCTGCCATAGAGCGACCAATCATTATAGCTGAGTTCGATAGCGGCGTTGACGAGTGCCCCTGTCTTTCCACCAGCCCGGCTGCCGGCGACCGCGAGCGAGGCGGCGCCATAGGGCCCGAGAGGGAAGGCTACTCCAAGGCCGCCATTGAGCAGTTCCTGGCCACCTTCGGCATGGCCTTCGATCGTCAGCCAGTCGGTGAGACCGTAGCGCGCGCTCGCGACACCCATCAGACGCTCGTCGTAATCCTGAGACTCGATGCCGAAGTTGCGCCGGGGAAAGCCGACTTCCGCGGAGAAATCGAACAGACCCTTTCGAAGCAGCATGCTCGAGACGTAATAGGGAAGGGTTGCCACCGTTTCCCGCCCGAGGCTGTCCCTTAGCACCACGCGCGCCTCGCCGGCGCCGGTGAATGCCGGCATGTTCACGACCTCGAAGGGGCCGGCGGTCACGTCGCCGGCATAGGTGCGTGCATTTTGCGTATAGACTTCCAGTGTCGACGGAACGGCCGCGGTTCCGGAAAACGACGGCAGCGGCAGGGTCACGAGATCGGAGCGCAGGGCAAAATTCCGCTCGACCTGAAGTCCCCCGAGATAGACCGGCCGCGTCCAGGACAAGCCGCCGGTGATGAAGTCGCCGGCGCGGTAGGTCAGCAGGCGTTCCGGGTCTGAATAGCTCAAGGTGGTGTTGAGACGGACCAGTTCCTCGAACCTGCCGTCGCTATAGCCGGCGATGAAGGATTGCCCGAGCGTGCCGAAGGGGCTGAACACGCGGGCATCGAAGGCACCGGAGATGCCCTTGAACAGGTCCAGCTCATCATCGAATAGCGTATTCGAGCTGGCAAAGAGCGTGTAGTTGAGAACGGCGCCATAGCCGGATTGCGGCTTGAGCCTGTCCTTCTTGCCGTTCGGTCCGACATCGATGACCTTCGCTGCCCGGGCCTCGTTGCCGGTGGTCACCAGCAATTGCTGCTCTGGTCCGTTCACTTCGTAAGATACGCCGGGCAGCCGGTCGAGCCGAATGAGGCCGCCGTCGCGCGCGGCATCATCCGGCTTGAGGCCGACTTCCGTGAGCTCCTCGGCAGTGGCCGCGAGACCGCCATCGGGGAGCTCCTTGAAATTGCCGATCAATTCCGTCGAGGCCCCGTTGATGAAGACCTCGAGAAAGAGATCGCGATCGGTTGCCACGGTCAGGCTGACATCCGTAATGTCGGTTGCCTGCTCCTCGGCTTTTGAGGACGACAAAACAAGATGCGTTGCGGCAATGGCGATCGCGAGCCTAGCGGCCGCCGACCGCGACTTTTGCATTGATCGCGCCGATGTCGCTCTTTGCAGAAAGGGTTACAGCGCCGCCGGCTATCCGGCTTGATCTGCCGATCGCCCACTGCATCGTCGTTCCACCCAGCACGTAGCCGACCAGCCCCTTCCGTCGGCCGACAACAGTGCTGCCCTGCGTCAGAGTCACATCCGACAGCCTCAGCCTGCTGCCTCCCTTGTTTTGCGCCACCAGGACCAGGCCGCCGCCGGATCGGGCAAGGCTCCAGACGACTTCCGGCCCCGGAGCGTCGGGATTGCGGAAAAAGACCGGCAAAACGTGACGGACCACCAGGTTCACTGTCCCGGCTTTCCGGCGCGACGGGTCAGGAAGCTCGTCGACGACGACCCGGTAGCTCTCCTCCGAGCGCACGGGCTTCTTGCTCACGCGCACCACGCGCACAACGTAGTCGGCATTGGCGGCAAGCTGTGCCGAGGGTGGACTAGCGACGACGTCGTTCGTCGGCTCCAGGTGTTCTACCCCGTCCTGCTGACTCCAACGAAAGATCCGCACTTGGACATTCAGTGGCCGCTTTGCCTCGTTGCGAAGATTGAAGACAGCGGCGCTGTCGGGTGCCATCAACTCCACTGTTGTCGGCGCGACGCGCAGTGCCGCCGCGTCGGCGGTAAGACTCCAAAGCAAAAAGAGCGCAGTAGTGCCGATGCCTTTCAGCATGGACCGCATGGCATTCTCCTGTTCCTGTTGTCAGTAGGTGACGGTGATCGCGACGATGTCGGAATAGACGCCGGCAGCGGGCGTCGTCTGGGCCGGCACCCGGCCGTATGCGGTCAGGTTCTGAACATTGCCGTTGCCGGTTCCGGAGACGACGTCCGTGCCGGCGGTGACGCCCCAAATCTGCGTCCGGGCGGCGTCGCGGTAGATTGTATAATTCACCGTTGCAGAGGCAGTTCCGGTCATGCGTCGGACCGCGACCGTCGCCCCGGCGCCGCCGCCTGCGCTAAGGCCGACGGTGTAGGGTGTGCCGTTGGTACACTGAACTGAAATCGTGCTGGTCTGATCGATATTGGCGTCGATCACGCCCCTCGTTCCGAAATCGAGATCGCTTGCCGTGACTACCTTGCACTCCGCCTGGATCGTTATCCGAACATTCATGTTTCCGGTTGCAGTCGCGGCAAGCGCAGGCGCGGCGGCGTTGGCGCCCAAGAGTGCCGCGGTACCCGCGACACGAAGAAGTTTCAGCATGCGTGGCTCCTCTCAGGTTAAACCCTCAAGACGCACGCCACCCCGTCCCCATCCGCATAGCCCCACGCGATGACATAGACGTCAGTACGAACAAGATCATAAACATGAATTCGACCATTGTCATACCGTAATCTTTGATGAGGTAATTGTGTACTGCGCATGATCAATCAGATGATCGGCACCCAGGCCTTTAACCTCCATTTGTGCCGGTAATTGCTTAGAAAATACTTATTTAGATTGGCTTTACATGATCAGGTGCAATCGAGCGGACCCTTGCCGCATTCTACTGCCACATGGTGCGCATCCGGGCCGCGACATCGATGCGGATCTGCTTTGCGCTGCGCTCGGAGGCATTGGGGCTGGCGACGGGCCAGATTGCACTCTCGAAGAACTGAAGCAATGTCGCGGGGATAAAGCGTGTGCGGCTCGCGTAGACATGGCGGTCACCCTGCGCGTGCTGACCGCCGGTGAAGAAGCGTTGCGGCACCATCAGCGTCAAACTGTCCTTGGCGCGCGTCATGCCGACATAGAGAAGTCGCCGCTCTTCTTCCAGCTCGTGGCTGGTGCC
The DNA here is from genome assembly GCF_035610345.1 of Sinorhizobium meliloti. The sequence continues at coordinate 789,007 of NZ_CP141214.1, forward strand.
TGTGGCCAGATCTGACGGAATGCAACCGTCGACGACGTTGAGCATGAAGACGGAGCGCCATTCCTGCCCCTTGGCCGAATGGATGGTCGACAGGATCAGATAGTCCTCGTCGAGCAGCGGTACGCCGGCCTGGTCGCTCGTCGCGTCCGGCGGATCGAGCGTCAGCTCGGTGAGAAAGCGCTCGCGGCTCTGATAGCCGGCGGCGATCTGCTCGAGTTGCACGAGGTCGGCGCGGCGCGTTTCGGCATCCTCGTGTATTCGTTCGAGATGCGGTTCGTACCATACCCGCGCAATCTCGATTTCCATCGGCCATGCGGGTTTGCGCAGGGCCTGCAGCAGCTCGACCAGGGACAGCCAGTCCGAGCCGCTCCTCGGCGGAGCGGGGACTTCCCCCAGCGCCATCAACGGCTCGGGGTCGGTTGCGATCGTGTCCAGGATCTTGCCTGCGGTCTGCGGGCCGACGCCCGGCAGCATCTGCAGGAGCCGGAAGCCTGCGACGCGGTCACGCGGGTTCTGTGCAAAGCGCAGCACAGCCAGCATGTCCTTCACGTGAGCGCTGTCGAGGAACTTCAGTCCTCCGAACTTTACGAAGGGGATGTTGCGGCGGGTCAGTTCCACCTCGAGGGGGCCGCTGTGGCTCGAGGTGCGGAAGAGGACGGCCTGCTGTTTGAGGAGCATTCCGGATTCGCGATTGGCAAGCACCTGCTCGACGATGCAGTTCGCCTGATCGGCCTCGTCCCTCACCGTCAGCAGCTTCGGACGTTCAGCCGACTCGCGATCCGTCCAGAGATTCTTGGTGAAGCGTTCCCGCGCCAGATCGATGACCCCGTTGGCGGCCGCGAGGATCGGCTGGGTTGAACGGTAGTTGCGGTCGAGCGTGACGATCTCGGCCGGCGGCGAGAATTGCTTCGGAAAATCCAGAATGTTGCGGACCGTCGCCGCCCGGAACGAGTAGATCGACTGCGCGTCGTCGCCGACGACCGTCAGGCCGCGCCCGCCGGGCTTCAGGGCCAGCAGCACTGAGGACTGGAGTCTGTTGGTATCCTGATATTCGTCGACGAGGACATGGTCGAAGCGGTTGCCGATATCGTCGGCCAGGGAGGGATCGCTGACCATCTGCGCCCAATAGAGAAGCAGGTCGTCGTAGTCGAGGACGTTCTGCGCCTGCTTGGCCTCGACGTAGACGGCAAACAGTTCCTTCAACTGCTGTTCCCAGCCGGACACCCACGGGTACCAAGTGCGGAGCACTTCATTCAGCGGCATTTCCGCGTTCACTGCCCGCGAATAGATCGCCAGGCAGGTGCCCTTGGCCGGAAACCGGCTTTCCATCTTCGAGAAGCCGAGTTCGTGCCGCATGAGGTTGATCAGGTCGGCGCTGTCCTCGCGGTCGTGAATGGTGAACTCCGCATTCAGCCCGATCTGTTCGGCATAGATTCTCAGCAGCCGTGCCCCGATACCGTGAAATGTGCCCGCCCACGAAAGAGCGTCGGTCGTCGTTGCGGAACTGGGACCGAGCACCTGCGCGCAGATGCGCCCGACGCGGCGCGACATCTCGGCCGCGGCCCTTCGCGAAAAGGTCATCAGCAGAATGCGGCGCGGATCGGCCCCGTTGACGATCAGGTGAGCAACACGATGAGCCAAGGTGTTGGTCTTCCCGGAGCCCGCGCCGGCGATGATCAAAAGCGGGCCTGCCTGGGCGTCTTCTCCTGCTCCGATACCATATTCGACGGCGCAGCGCTGTCTATCGTTCAGTTTCTCCAGATACGCCGCCGTCGCCATTTACTTTCCCTCGATGAGCTCTTTGATATCCGGCCGCGGCCTTAAGAACGGAGGGGGAACATACAAGCCCGAACGGCCGTTGGAAAGTGGGACGTCCCGGATTCGCTCGGACGTTGCCGCTTGTAATCAATCGACGGCGCGGACCTTTGTCAGCCGGTCGGGGCGGCGGTGAAAACCGCCAGCTGAGCGTCGAAAGCGCGTTTGTATGCGGGCCGCGCTTTGCCGCGGGCCACATAGGCGCAGAGGTTCGGATATTCCTCCAGTATCCCCGATCCTTCCAATCTCCGCAGCACCGTCACCATCAGGAGGTCAGCGGCGCTGAACGCTCCGTCGATCCAGTCCGCATTGCCCAGACGGCCGGAAAGTTCGCCCAGCCGCCTGCGGATGCGTTCATCGATGAAGGGCAGACGCCGCTCGTACCAGGTCTCGTCGCCTTCCAGATACTCGGCGACCTCGCGATCGACGATCGGCGGCTCCACCGTGTTGAGCGCGGCAAACATCCATGTGATCGCGCGCGCCCGGGCATTCGCATCGTCCGGCAGCAGGCCCGCATGGCGCTCAGCGATATGGAACACGATCGCCCCCGACTCGAACAAAGCGAGATCGCCTTCTTCATAGGTCGGAATCTGCCCGAATGGATGAAGCGCGAGATGCGCGGGTTCCTTCATCGCCTTGAACGAAAGAAGACGAACGTCGTAAGGCTGGCCCACTTCTTCGAGCGCCCAGCGAACGCGCATGTCACGCGCCATCCCCTGGCCGCCATCGGGCGACCGCTCAAAGGCGGTAATGGTAATAGTCATGCTGCTCTCCATCGCTTGTCCGTCTTGAAGACGACCGGCTGAACGCGATTCCGACACCCCTTGCGCGAGATAATCCTCGCGGCCGATTCAGATACAGCACGATGGTGCGTTCCTGCCGTTGCTAAGCGGAAGACGGCTTCCTGGCAGCTTCCGCCCCAAAGCGTCATAGGAGGTCCGAGACCCGCTGGCGCAGAAATGCTGCCGTCCGCTCGGAAGCAGTCTGCCGATCTTGCCAGTCGTCCTTGACCTTGCCCAGATAGGCCTCACCCGCGTAGATCAGCATATCAGCTTCCTCGTCCGGCATCTGGCTTGCTGCCCATGTCGCTGCAGCATCCTTGGTGATGAAGTCACCGGTGGCCGATGTACGCCACATGCGCGCAAGGGTTAGCAACACGTTCCGCTCGTCCCCCTGTAAACTGTCGCCCAATGAGGGGAGTGCATCGCGCATTGCGCGGCGAATTTGTTCCGGCGGAAGCGAGGGCAGAAGCTCCTTTGCATCGGGGCCGAACAGTGGAACGGCCTCTTGTCGCGCCTGGGCCAGCACAAGCGTGTTTTCCGGGTCGGACACAGGTAGGGGGAGACCTCCGCATTCAAAGGTGTCCCGCAGCCATTCGCCATAGATGAATTCAGCCCGAGCAGGAAAATTCGGTGCGGCGATATCTGCCCGCAGAAACACCATCAGTTCGATGCAGCGGGGCGCCCCGACCAGACGGGGATGGCGGCCGGACATTCGCAGCAAAGCCGCCAGAAGATCGCGACGCTGTTCGTCAGCCATGGGGCAGTCGACGATCGCGAGGAGGTCGACGTCACTCTGCGGTCGCAAGCCACCCGACACTGCCGATCCATGCAGATAAACCGCAAGGAGCGCGTCTCGAAGGATGCTGCGGATGGTTTCTGTCGCTGCCAGTGCCTCGTCAATCTGTTGTCTGTCCGCTCGCATGGCTCGGCTCGATTTGCATGAGTACTACCAGGAGAAAGTGCGTACCGGCTTCCCGTGCGGAAATGCGCAGTTTCAGAGTGTTAGAGCGTTTCACTGGTCCAATGAACAGTGAAACGCGCTAGAATATTGCAACGAGCGTATCAAGCTCTTGAACCGATACAAGGCAGCTTTTAGTGCGAGCGGACCTTCAGGCAGCGCTCGACTGGCCCGGGTCGCCATCTCGCAGCCACCGGACGTCACCTGGGGAAAGCGCAATTGAGAAAGCGTCGAGGCTGTGGTTGAGCTCGGAAAGCGAGCGCGGGCCGATCAGCGGGATGACACGGCCCTTCTGCGCCAGAACATAGGCGAGCGCTATTTGAATCGGGTCCTTGCCGAGCTTGCGCCCGAGTGCGATCGCCCGGTCCCGCCGAGCGAAGTTGCTTTCGGAATACCAGGAGCGGGCAAGTTCCGAATCGTCCCGCTTGCCGCGGCCCGCGCGGTCGGTGAAGAAGCCGCGCGCCTGGCTCGACCAAGCGAAATTGGTGACGCCTTTCTCCTCCAGCCAGTGCATCCAGGCGTCGTCCGAGGACGAAATGCAGCCGGCCCAGACCGGCTCGACCATCTCGGCCAGTGAGAAATTGTTGGAAAGCACGCTCGGTTTCGTCTTGCCGGTACGCTCGGCATAGGCGATTGCCTCATCGAAGCGTTCGCGCGTCCAGTTCGAGCCGCCGAAGGGACCTCGGATCCGTTCGGCCTTCACCTCCGCGTCCATGGCGTCGACGAACTCGCCCACGGGGATGTCCGGACTGTCGCGGTGCATGAAATAGATGTCGACATAATCGGTGCCCATGCGCTCGAGACTGGTTGTCAGTTGCTTGCCGATCACGTCCGGATAGCAGAGCGGACTGTGCGCACCCTTGGCGATGACGACCGTTTCCTGGCGCACACCGCGGCTGCGCATCCACTCGCCGACGAGCCGGTCCTGCAGGCCATTGCCGTAGAGAAACGCAGTATCGACCAGGTTGCCGCCCGCCTCGAAAAAGGCGTCGAGTACCATGGCAGCGGATGAGAAGGTCGAAAACTCCATGAGGCCGAGCGCAGCAAGCGATATCTCCTTCTGCAGGCCGTCGATGCGGCCGCTCCGCACATGGCTGGTCTTGCGGGAAAGCTTGTCGCCGCGCACCGTTCGGGTCCGCACGGTGTGTTTCTCGCCTTCGTATTCCAGGCCGATCGCCGCACGCCACTTGTCCATGACACGCAGATTCCCGAGTGTGTCGGCCCGGCTCATGCCCGGATAGGCAAATTCCGTGCGACCTGCGCGGATCGCGTCGCCGGCGGCCTCGACCTCGAAGCTGTAGAGATGGCGTGGCTCGGCGACCGGGACTTCCTCCTGGCGGCCGTCGGCGTGGATTACGCGGATGATGTTGGTGCCTCCCCGCTTACCGCCGGCGAACCAGAAGTGACCGACCTCGATGCGGCCATTCGTGCCGAGGATCCGCAGCACGTTTTCCTGCACGAGAGAGACCGAGCAGGAAAGCTCGGCGATGATGCCGTTCGGGAAGGACAGGAGGGCAGAGGTCCACTCGTCGACGCCCGTCCGACCAAGATGGCCGAGGGCGGTCACCTCGGTCGGCTCCATCACGCCCGACGATGTGCCGATGCCCGCGATGAGGCGCGCCATGGAGGTGGTGTAGCCGCCCACGTCCAGTATGCCGCCGCCCGCCATTTCATTGGAAAAGAGCCGATGCCCCTCATCGAAGGGCAGCTTTGCAAAACCGAAACTCGACTGGATCTTGCGCACCTCGCCGACCATCCCGCTTTTCACGAGCTGGACGATCTTGGCGGTCAGCGGGTGAAGCCGGTACATGTAGGCTTCGGCCATGAAGGTGCCCGCCTTGCGGGCAGCCTCGAACATGGCGTCCGCTTCCGCCGCCGACAGACCCATCGGCTTCTCGCAGAGCACGTGCTTGCCCTTTTCGGCGGCCTTGATTGCGTATTCCGCGTGAAGCGGATGGACCGTGGCGATGTAGACCGCATCGATTTCCGGGTCGTCGAGCAGTGCATCGTAACCGGCGACGATGCGCGTGCCCGGAAAATCGTCCGCAAGGCCGGGCTTTGCCGGATTGCGGGCGCCGATTGCGACGACCTTTCCGTTGGCGGATTGCAGCGCGCCGGCGAAGAAGTCCTTCGCGATGTTGCCGGGGCCGAGAATGCCCCAGCGGATCCTGGTCAGTTCGTTCATATCGTGCCTACTTTGGTTTGGTTTGAATGGATGGCCTTGCGGACCGTCACGGTCCGCTCGCCGTCGCCGGCGAAGAGATAGGCGTCGTGCGGATCGATCGAGAGCGATACCAGGCCATCGGCGGCTATCGGCGTCACCTGGCCGATCTGCACCGTGATGTTGCCCGTGCCGCTCTCCGAACTGACGCATTGCAGGGCGCCGGCGTCGACATAGAGGATCGTTTCGCGGCCGAGATGCTCGACGAGGCGTACCTTGCCGGAGATCGCCGCCCGGGTGGCATCGCCAGCGGCGAGGCGGATGTTCTCGGGCCGGATACCGAGCGTGGCCCTGTCGCCCGATTTCAGTACTGTACCCTCGGCGAGCGATACGGCCAGGGGTGCAAGACCGGGCGCCGAGATCCCGGCCATCGCCCCGGAAACCTCGTCGATCGTCACGTCGAAGAAATTCATGCGCGGCGCGCCCAGAAACCCCGCGACGAAGAGGTTGCCGGGGTTGCGATAGAGTTCGAGCGGCGAACCGACCTGTTCGATCGCACCGCGATTCAGCACGACGATGCGGCTCGCCATCGTCATCGCCTCGACCTGGTCGTGCGTGACGTAGATCATGGTCGCGCCGAGTTCAGCATGGAGGCTCGAAAGCTCCACGCGCATCTGCGTCCGCAACGCCGCACCGAGGTTCGACAGCGGTTCGTCGAACAGGAAGACGTCCGGCGAGCGCGTGATTGCGCGTCCGATCGCGACGCGTTGGCGCTGGCCGCCGGAGAGCTGCTTTGGCCGTTTGTCGAGCTGGTCCGTGATCCGGAGGATCTTCGCTGCGCGTGCGACGGCGGCGTCAATTTCCTCCTTCGGACGCTTCGCCATGCGAAGCCCGAAGCCCATATTCTCTGCGACCGTCATGTGGGGATAGAGCGCGTAGGATTGAAAGACCATGGCGATGCCGCGATCGCCCGGTTCTTCCTTCGTCACATCGCGCCCGCTGATCAGGATCCGCCCCGAGGAGATCGTCTCGAGCCCGGCGATCGTCTTCAGGAGGGTGGACTTGCCGCAGCCGGACGGTCCGACCATGACGATGAACTCGCCGTCCTCGACGGAAAGGTCTATTCCGCGAAGGGCGTGGTAGGCGCCGTAGCTCTTCTCGATCCGGTGAAGTTCAAGGCTTTTCATGGTGTTCCGCTCGCTACGGTTCCTGGACTTGGCAAAGATCGGCGAGGAAGCTGCAGTCATCCCTTCACCGCTCCCATGGTAAGTCCTGAGATGAAGTGTTTTTGCATGAGGAAGAACATGACGACCGGCGGCACGGCGACGATGATCGTGCCGGCCGAGATCAGGTTCCAGGCGGAGACCCATTCGCCGCGCAGATTCGCAAGTCCTGCCGTCACCGGCTTGACATTGTCGCTCACCGTCAAGACCACCGCCCAGAAGTAGTCGTTCCAGATGAAGGTGAAGAGCAGGATGGCGAGCGCCGCCAGCGCCGGCCGGACGAGGGGTACGACGACATGGTTCAGGGTCTGGAAGGGTGTCGCACCCTCGGCACGCGCGGCCTGGAACAGTTCGTCGGGCAACGCGGCGATGAAGTTGCGCATGAAGAGCGTCGCGAAGCCGGTCTGGAAGGCGACGTGAAAGATGATAAGCGCCGTGGTTGTGTCATAGAGGTTCAGCCTCACCATGAGATCGCGCACCGGGATCATCATGATCTGGTGCGGCAGGAAATTGCCGCCGACGAAGAGCGCGAAGATCAGCATATTGCCCGGGAAGCGGTACCGCGCCAGCACGAAGCCCGCCAGCGTCGAAAGGATCAGCACGCCGATCACCGAGGGAATGGTGATGACGAGGCTGTTGAGGAAATAGCGCGCCATCGGAGTCTGCGTGAAGACCGCCGTGTAGTTCTCGATGACGGCAATTTCCGTGGGCCAGCCCCAGAGATTGCCGCTCATCACGTCCGCCATCGAGCGGAACGAGGTTAGGATCACAGCGAAGAGCGGCGCAAGCCAGATGATGAGGATCGCTCCGACGAGCGTCATGTAGAGCCTGCGGCTCGCATGCGCAGTTTCGGGTATGGGACGGGGATACATCAGGCGCCCCTTTCTTCCGCGCGGATGATGCGCGTGAGATACCAGGCGATGAAGACGGCCATGATCACGAAGAGCACCGAGGCGATCGCCGCGCCATAGCCGAAGCGGTAGGAAAAGATCGACTGCTCGAACATCTGGTAGGCCAGCACAGACGAGGAGCCGAAGGGGCCGCCGCGCGTCATGACGGAAATCATATCGAAGGAGCGCAACGCGCCGACCACCGTCACGGCGATCGCGATGAAGGTGACTTGCGTCAGTTGCGGCAGCACGATGTGGCGCAACATGTTCCATCCGCGCGCGCCGTCGACGCGGCCGGCACCGATCAGCTCCTCGCTCAGGTTGTTGAGCCCGGCGAGGTAGAGAACCATGCAAAAGGCGATCTGCGACCAGAGGGCGGCGACGACGATGGCAAAAGTGACGAAGTGTTCGTCCGACAGCAGCGCGGGAGCGTTCGCCCCGAATGCGCGGAAGATGAGCGCCAGTAGCCCGAACTCAGGCGTGTAGACCCAGGTAAAGACCACGCCGACGGCGACCGAGGCGAGCACCAGCGGTATGAAGAACATCGATTTGATGAGGCGCATACCCTTTATCTTCTGGTTGACCAGCAGCGCGATCGCGAGCCCTATCGGCGGCGCGAGCATGAACATGACGAGCCAGATGACGTTGTTCTTGAGCGAGACGTAGAATTGTGGATCGCCCATCAACTCGCGGTAGTTACCCAGGCCGATCCAGACCATGGGACCGAAGCCGTCCCAGTCGTGCAAGCTGATCCACAAGCTTTGGATGGAGGATGCCAGGATAACCACGGCGAAGAGGATCGCGCCAGGCAGGATCAGGAGTGTCGGGGTCAGCCACCAGCGGTGGCGGCGCCAAAGGCTCGTCATGCGTGGAAGTCCCTGTGTGGGTAAGGGAAGGGCGGGACCGCAGCAGCCCAGCCCCGAGGTTATTGAGGAAGGTCTCAGAGCTTGAAGATCCGCCGGCGAGTTCCCTCCAGCCGCTGCAGGATGGCGTCCCGGCGCTCCGGTCGGGCCATGAACTCCTGGAAGCCGACAAGACCAGCCTGAGCCATGTCAGGATCTGTGTCCCGATCGTAAAATTGCGACGTGCCGGCAACTGCCTTGAGACTCTCTACGGCGGCGTTGACGAGCGGATCCTTGCTTGGCGGTAGGTCGTTGCGCGGCGGAACATTGCCGCCCGGCTCCAGATAGGCGGCCAGATTCTCCGGCTTGTAGAAATGGGTCAGGAATTCGCGCGCACCCGACTTGTTCTTGGCGTTTGTCGGAATGTGCACGGAGTTCAGCGAGAATTCCTCATACCGGCCGAGGCCATCGTCGATCACCGGGAAGGGAGCGAAGGTGAGTTGCGGCAAGTCTTGTTCGGGGAAAGCCGCCCGGACAAACGCACCGAGGTTCATCATTCCGGCCCGCTTCTGAGCGAGGAAGGCGCCTGCCTCCTGCCACCCGAAGGAGGTATGATCCGGCGTGAAGAAGCCCTGCTTTATCAATTCTTCCCAATGTTTAAAGACCGGCTTCAGCGTCTCATCCGTATAGGCCATCTCCCCGTTCATCAGTGCGAAGTGTTTGTCGAGACCATTGATACGGAGGTTCATCTGGTCGAACCATCCGGCCGCCGGCCAGAGGTCCTTCGTTCCCATGGCGACCGGCGTCAGGCTCGCACTTTTGCACTTCTCGCCGTACGCAAGGAAATCTTCCCAGGAAGCGGGGACCTTCAGCCCGTGCTCGTCGAAGACGTCCTTGCGGTAGAACATGCCCCAGAGGGTGCCGCCTGTCGGCAGGCCGTACTGCTTGCCCTCGACCGTCACCGAGTCGGCGGTAGCGCCCAGCACATCGGCATATTTCTCCTTTTGGAAGAGGTCGGAGATGTCGTCGAACAGGCCGCGTGTCACGAAGGCGCGCATGCGGTTGCCCGAAAACCAGAAGCAGACGTCCGGCGCACCGGCGACGAGATAATTGCGGATCGCCGTTTTATGGGCCTCGTGGTCCATATTGTTGACGACGACCTTGGTGCCGGCCGCCTCTTCGAAATCCGCAGCAATGCGCCGCAGGACCTCTGCCGTATTGGCGTTGCTCTCGGCGGAGATGATCGTCACCTCGTTTGATTGGGCGAGAGCGGGAATTGGAAACCCGCTCAAGGCGGTAGAAACTCCGGCGGTGCCCTTGAGGAACGTACGTCGGGACAGGCTGCGCTCAATCCAATTGAAAGTCACTCGATAATCCTCCCTGGAATGGCTCGATTAAGGCGCTTCGCCCCGTCTCCTCCCAGGGCTGGCTGCCGGCAAAAGGATCCCCGTGTCGGCAACGCATTGCGTCGCCTGCTTTCGCTGCGGGATTTCTGCATTTCAGCCGGTCGCGGATCAGGGTTGACCCGCTTGATCGGCGCGCTCAGTTATGCATAGTCGCGGAGACGAGGCAATATTAATTTACAAAATAAAATAAGGACAGACGTGAAGACGAAGGGTGACCAAAGCACGACGCGTGCGATGAACCGCCGGCTTATCCTCAACCTGCTCCGGCGCGAGGGCCCCAAGAGCCGTGCCGAAATAGCCGCCACCACGGGCCTAAGTCCCGCGGCCGTTACCTTTGTGGTGGGCGACCTCATCGAGGAGGGGTTGCTCATCGAAGGTCAATCCGTTGCCGGCGCACAGGGGCGGCGTCCGATCCCGGTCGCCATCGACTATGCCGGCGGTGTGGCGCTAGGCTTCAAGCTGATGGCAGGCAGCGTCGAGTGCGTCGTCACTGATCTAGAGACGACACCGCTCGCTTCCCTGCGGCTGCCGCTGCCGGCGCATGATCCCGATACGATTGCCGATGCCCTCGCGGGAGCGGTGCCGAAGCTGATTGCACTCGCCAACCGGCCGGCCACCCGGCTCGCCGGGATTGGCATCGCCATGCCCGGGGTCATCGACAATCAGCGGGCGGTCTGTATTCGGAGCAACCGGTACGGTTGGGACAATGTACCACTGGGTGATCTCGTGGCGCGCCGAATCGGGGTACCCGTCTGGCTGGAAGACGACACCAATGCCTATGCGATCGCCCAGCAGCTTTTCGGCCTCGGACGGCATTACAAGACCATGGGTGTTCTTGCGATTGGGGTGGGGGTAGCCTGTTCTTTGGTGCTGGATGGTAAGCTTTATCGCGGCGCGCACGGCGCGGCCGGCAAGTTCGGCCATTTCCCACATGTGGAGGGCGGCAGACCCTGCGAATGCGGCAAGCGCGGCTGCCTTATGTCTTACTTCTCAGAGCCGGCAATGCTTCAAACCTGGCACGAACGCAGCGGCCGACCGGAGACGGACGGACGGGCCGAAATGGTCGCCGCGATTGCCGCCGGCGACAAGGCCGCTCATTCGGTCATGCGCGAAGCGGGTGAAACTTTGGGCCGGCACCTCGCCGGTCTGATGAACGTGATCGACCCGGAGGTAATCGTGGTCGGCGGCGAAGCAGTCGCCTACGGAGACGCGCTCTTCGGACCCTTGCGAGCGACCCTTGAACGCTTTGCATTCCGTCAAGCACCGCCTGTTCTACTAGATTGGGAGGACGATTCCTGGGCGCGGGGTGCAGCGGCGCTCGTGACTCAAAAGCTATTCGACTTCGAGACAACGGCGGGCAATGCCTGAGCGCGCCTGACCCGGAAGTCGCGACATTGCACCGCAGCCGCCACGCCTTCCAACGCTCGCGCCAACCGCCGCCACGATTTGCCGTATGGACTGCAACTCGCGAGTTCATACGCCGGTGATCTTGCCAGCAGGAGGTGCTCCCCTAGATGGGCAAGGATGGAGCTTCAGGAAAGCGCAGTTGGTGCCGGTCGCGTGAGCGCCTCTCCGGAAATGCGGTATCAGCCGCGCAATCCGGCTGTCATGGCCGAAGTCGAGCGCCTTCTCACGGGCCGCACGCGTGACATTCGTCTAAGAGGTGAGCTCGGTCGCTTGTTCCAGGAGCGTTCGTGGTCGCGTACGGCCAAGATCATTCGCGCGTGGATGATATGGGTGACCTTGCTGGACGTGCTGACGCTGGGTCTCAACGCGATCCTGCTTCCGAAGGCGGTCGTGCTCTCGATGCTTCCGCCGGCCTGCATTCTGCCGCCCGCGGCGCTGGCCACCGCCTATGTCTGGCGAAAACCGCGCGGTGTGCGGCTGCAAAGGATGTCCCTGCTTGCGGGCCTGTTCCTCATCCTCCTTTCGGTTGCGCTGGTGGGCGTGAGCGCGGGTGGGGAATTCCATGAGCGGCACCTGAACATCATGCTGTTCGTCGCCATCACCGCCATCATCATTTTCGCAGTTCCTTTGGCTTGGACGGTGGCGGTCGCCTCTTTCGCGCTCGGCCTCTACCTGATCTTTCAGTTGCAGAATCCGATGCTGGAGAGGGGCAGTGCCGTGGCTGGAACGCTGTTTTTTGCGAGCGGTATTGTTGCGACCGTCGTTGCCCGACGCACGATAACGATCCTGGCCCAGAAGACCTTCCTTCTCGAACTTCGCGATATGCGGCGGGTAGCGGAGCTGGCCGACGCCAATGCCCGGCTGGAGCGCCTCGCAAAGACCGATCCCTTGACCGGGATCGCCAACAGGCGCTGGATGATGGAAACCCTCAGCCGCCTCTGGAGCGCAGGCGCGGAGCGGCGGCCGGGCACCGCCATGCTGATGTGCGACATCGACGATTTCAAGAACCTGAATGATCGGCTCGGTCATGCCGAGGGCGATCGCTGCCTCGTCAAAGTTGCCGGGATCATTCAGAGCAGCGTCAGGCGAAACCGCGACCATGTAGCCCGTTATGGCGGTGAGGAGTTTCTCGTCGTGCTTCCGGGCGCAGATGAAGAAGCGGCGCTGGCTACGGCTGAACGAATCAGGGCGAGCGTCGAAGCTGCCTCCCTTCCTAACCCCGCATCCCGCGTATCGCCTTACGTCACTCTCAGCATTGGCGTGGCGGCGCAGGCGCCAGGTGAAGAGATCATCGCGCCGGAGAAGCTTCAGAACCAGGCTGACGCTGCACTCTACCTGGCGAAACAAGCGGGCCGTAACCGGGTGGTCCTCTATCAGCCTGACCTGCCGACCGTATAGCGCCGCGGGAGCCTGCGCCGCGGCGGCACCCAAGCTCGCGCTTCCTCCGCTGCGCGGCGGTCGGGGTTAACGCTCACGGGCGCCTTCTGTGGCTCGTTACGGTGAACAAGTGGGTGGTCGGCGATGACTGGCTCGGCGCGGAAGGCACGATCGCTCTTTTGCAGCGCTTCGACGTGCAGATGCCGCGGCCGTCTTATCTCGTGAACCGTTGGCTGACGGCGATTTTCACCGCCTATGAGCGCGAGATAACCGAACTGATCCGTGAGCGCGACCGCGCCTTGCTCACACACCTCCAGCCTGTAGGCGTCGAAGCGCGCCAGGACCGTGCGCTGGAGGTTACTTCAGAACCTCGAGCCCTCAGATTGTAGGTGTAGCCGACCCTTGCGGCCGATGCGCGGTGGCGGCATTTCTGCCGCCCCGGGCCACATTAGTTCGGGCAACCCGGATCGCCCGGTTGGCAGACACGTCGCTGCGGCCTGCGGCGGTCATCGTCACCACCGCTCCGGTTGCGGTTGTCGTCGCCGCGGCGGATGACGCGATTGCCATCATTGCCCCCACGTTCGAAGTTCCGGCGGTTGCGATCGCGATCGTTGCGCAGTTCACGGTCAGAGTCCCGCCGCCGATCCACATCGGGCCTGCGGTTGGGCACGCGCTCGACATCGGGAAGACGATCTGGGCGATCGTCGAAGTCCCGGCGTCTTTCAGAGCTGCGACTAGAATCGGGCCTCCGCTCCAATCTCCGGTCAAATTCCGGACGCTGAGCCGGCCTCCGCTCGAAATCAGGTCTGCGGCTGGGCGGGCGGTCGGGTTCCACACGGCGATCCGGGCCGCGATAGAAGTCGGGCCCGCGGCGCCAGCGATCGCGGTCGCGATAAAAGTCACGGTCGCGGTAGTGACGATCCCAATAGCTGCCGAAGCTGAAGACGACGACAGGAATACCGAGGCGGCGATAATATTGAGGGCCCACATAAACCCGGCGCTGTTGATAAAGTGCCTGGATATATCGCCCGTGCACCCATCCACGGCCGTCGTAGAACTCCACGTCGCACCATGGCACGTCGGCAAGACAGCCGTAGATTTCGATAGATTCGCCAGCCGGTATTACGGTAATCGCCGGATATGCTGTGCTTGGGCCGGCGCGCATATTGACGTTCGCCGTTGCGAAGCCTTCTGCCGCCTGAGCGATCGACGGAGCAAGCAAAAGCATACCGGTCGCGGCAATTTTCAAAAGCGTGGATTTCATGTTTTCAACTCCCTGGAGGCCTGCGTCCTGCCACCGCATCCGGAACTTGCTGTACTTCGGGCTTTTCCGGTCCCGGGCATGGTCGGAGCGCTCGACAGCTTGCGTCAGGCGGCCACCATCCTCTTGTCTTTCAATGGTTTATAGCGCCTTTTGCATGAACGCAGCTTGAACACTTAGGCCGTGAGCCCCAGGCAGGAAGTCGATGGGCACAACGACGGACGCTTCCAGTCTCTTCAGCACCTGTGCCTGGCAGAAATGGGCTCTGAGCGCTCCGAGCCCTGCCAGAAGTCCAGGGGCCATCGGTAACACGCGCCTAGCGCCAATCAGTGAGGGCGGGCACGAAACCGCAGCCGCAACCAAACGACGACCGTCCCGCGATCATTCACGCGTTAATCGCTTGAGGGATCTACAGACGGTTCTCCCATCGCCACAGGAACAGCTTCGGCGCGTGGCAGCGATGGGAAAACGGGCGTGAGGAGCATCGGGAGGATGCGATGCAGAAGGGCGCCGCCGAGCGGCACGGCATTCCATCCGGAGGTGCGGTTGCCATGGGTTTCCGCCAGGCCGCGGGGCTCGTCCAGCAAGGTGAGCAGCAGGTACCGGGGATCGTCCGCCGGTACGATGCCCATGAAGGAGGTGACGTTGAGAACCTTGGAATAGCGGCCCTGGACCACCTTTTCCGCCGTACCGGTCTTGCCGCCGATCACGTAGCCGGGGACAACGGCCTTCGTGGCTGAGCCGACGGCGGTGTTGAGGCGCAGGAGGTGGCGTATCGCCTCACTGGTGTTCGCGGACACGAGGTTTTCCGCCATGGTTCGTTCGGACACGGGGCTGTCCTTTATGAAGGTGGGCCTGATCAGCTTTCCGCCATTCGCCAAAGCGGCGACGGCCATGCTGGCTTGCAGGGGCGTCACGGCGACCCCGTGGCCGAAGGAAACCGTTGCCGTGGTTACCTCGCTCCAGGAGGAGGGCCGCAGCGGTGCGGCGCTCTCCGGCAGCTCGGTCGCAAGCTGAGACATAACGCCGAAACGTCCGAGAAAAGTCCGCAACGCTTCGGGGCCGAGCGCCAACGCCATTTTCGCCATGACGATGTTCGAGGAGTGAATGAAAGCTTCCGGAATGGTGAGCGGCCTGTATTTCCCGCGATAGTCGTGGATGCGCTGCCGTCCAAAGCGCAACGGTCTGCTCGCATCCACGACGGATTGCAGATCGAACCGGCCCGACTCCAGCGCCATTGCCGTGGTCAGAGCCTTGAACGTCGATCCCACCTCGAAAACGCCGGCGGTGACGCGGTTTATCCGGTCGGGCTTGAAGGCGTCCACCGGATTGTTCGGGTCAAAGGCCGGATAGGAGGCGAGCGCCAGTATTTCGCCATTCGTGACGTCGAGCAGGAGCCCGGCACCCGCGGCAGCTGCGAATTTCGTGACGGCTTTACCGAGTTCCTGCTCCATGGCGTACTGAACGCGCAGGTCGATTGAAAGCTCGACCGGCTGGAGCTCACGCCCCTTAAGTTCGATGCCGGTGCCGCGCAGGTCCGCAAGCCAATTCGCGTCGATCCATTTTTCGATGCCGGCGATGCCGAAATTGTCGATGTCCACGGCCCCAAGGACATGGGCAGCCAACGGACCGTTCGGATAGAGCCGTTGATTTTCGGGCCGAAAGCCGACCGCCGCCAGTCCGGAATCGATGACCGCCTGCTGTTTGTCCGGTGGTATCTGCCGCTTGATCCACGTGAAGGCATCTTTGCGTCGGAGACGGGTATGGAGTTCGCGTGCGTCGAGTTCGGGGAAGATCGAAGTGAGTTTCTCGACCACCTCGTCCAGATCGGGAATAGACCGCGGCTCGACGTAGAGTGACGCGGTCGGAATGTCGGTCGCGAGCAGCTGTCCGTTCCTGTCGACGATCGCAGGTCGTCCACCGGGAGCCCTGTCATAGGTGAGGCGGGTTTCGCGGCCAGCCTCTTCCTGCATGCCGAGTTGCACAAGTCGTATGAACGCGCCGGCGAAAATGGCGGCGAACGCTGCCATGATGCAGACGATGCGTAACCGCCTGCTGCGTGCCCTGCTCCGCAGGGCGAAGGCGTGCTTCCTCATTTCGATCCCTCGACGAGATAAGAGGCAATGGCTCAATAGAGGCCTTGCGGGGCTGCCAGAAGCTGCTCGCGCAACGCGGCAGGGAGTTCGGCTCCCTCCGCGCCGAACCCGTCTATGACGGGACAGTCCGTCAAGCACGGCCCGGTTCCCGGTTTGAAGACCTCGACAGCCGAACCGGGGTCTCCTGAAGAGGCCCGCCTGCCCGTGCGGCGGTTCACGCTCGCGAAGGTCAGGCCGTGCGGAACGGGGAAGTCCACGGCAGGTTTGCCACGCATTGCCACCTTCATGAAGTCGATGAAGATCGGGGCCGCGAGTCCGCCGCCCGTTTCGCCGTAGCCCATGGGTTTCGGTGCGTCGTATCCCATGAAGATGCCGGTCACCAGCGTCGGGGTGTAGCCGACGAACCAGACATCCTTCTCGTCGTTCGTGGTCCCGGTCTTGCCGGCGACCGGTGCGCCGAGCTGCGCCACCCGGTGCGCCGTTCCACGCTCGACCACGCCGCGCAGCATCGATGTCACCTGATAGGCCGTCATCGGATCGAGCACCTGCTTGCGGGTGTCGCGAAGCACCGGCTCTTCCTGATGCTGCCAGCTTGCGGCGTTGCATCGATCGCAGGCGCGATCGTCGTGACGGAAGATCGTACGACCGTGACGATCCTGGATGCGGTCGATCATCGAGGGCTTAACGGCGTGTCCGCCATTGGCGAGGACCGCATAGGCTGAAACGAGCCGCGTCAGCGTGGTTTCGCCGGCTCCGAGCGACATCGGCAAGTAGGGGGCGAGCTTGTCGTAGAGGCCGAAGGCGCGGCCATATTCGGCAACGACGTCCATGCCCAGATGCCGGGCGAGGCGCACCGTCATCAGGTTGCGGCTTTTCTCAAGGCCGGTGCGCAGAGTGGAAGGACCGCCGAATTTGCCGTCGTAGTTCTTCGGTTTCCAAAGACGGCCCGCCCCGTCCGGCATCGAAAAGGGTGCGTCCATGACCAGCGTCGCCGGCGTGTAGCCGGTATCCAGGGCGGCGGCGTAAACGAAGGGCTTGAAGGCCGAGCCGGGCTGGCGCAAAGCCTGCGTCGCGCGATTGAAGCGTGACTGTGCAAAGGAAAAACCGCCAATGCTCGCCAGCACGCGACCCGTATTCGGGTCCATCGACACGATCGCGCCCTGCACTTCGGGTATTTGTCGCAGGAGGTAACCGTCTTCCGCCTTCTCGACATGAACAACGTCCCCCGGCGAGAGGACCTTGTCGATGGAGTCGACCTGCCTGATCCTGCCTCCGGCAGAAAGCTTCAGCGCCCACTGCATGGTATTGCTGCCGATAAAGCCCGTTTCGGGGCCGGACGGCGAGTGCTCGGGACCGGGCTTTGCACTGCGAAGTCCGATGCGTATACCCGCATCGGAACGGGAGAGCACTACGGCGATCTGCCACTCCTTCACATCCGTCAAAGTCTTCTGCTCAGCCAAGGCGGCCGTCCAGTCGGAGACATCGATATGTGCGACCGGCCCCCGAAAACCCCGCGCCTGGTCGTACTCGACGAGGCCGGCCCGAAGCGCCTTCAGCGCAGCCGCCTGAAGGGTTGGATCAAGCGTCGTGCGCACCGAAAGCCCGGCATTATAGAGAGCCGCCTCGCCATATTGCCCGGCGACTTCCCGGCGCACTTCCTCGGCGAAATAGTTTGCCTCCGCCATCAAGGGGGTTTCCGCCCGAGGCTTAACGCCGAGAGGTCTCGCCATCATGCTGCTTGCCTCCGCGGCGCTGACGAAGCCGTTGCGCTGCATCTGGCCGATCACCCAGTTGCGCCGGCTGACCGCGCGTTCGGGATGCCGGTGCGGGTTGTAGTTGTTGGGTCCCTTCGGCAGAGCAGCGAGATACGCTGCCTCGGCAACGGTCAATTCGCTGACGGACTTGTCGAAATAGGTCAGCGCACCGGCGGCAATGCCGTAGGCCCCGAGCCCCAGGTAGATGTCGTTCAGATAGAGTTCGAGAATTCTGTCTTTGCTGAGCGAGTGCTCGATGCGGATCGAAAGCACCGCCTCCTTGATCTTGCGTTCAAGGGTGCGATCCGAAGAAAGCAGAAAGTTCTTGGCAAGTTGCTGGGTGATCGTCGAGGCTCCGATCATCCGTTGGCCGGAGCCCAGATTCACGGCATTGGACCAGGCAGCCTTGACGATGCTCAAGGCATCGATTCCGGAATGGGTATAGATGCTCTTGTCTTCCGCCGAGAGAAAGGCTGCCTTCACGCGCTGCGGGATCGCGGCGATAGGCAGATACAGACGCCTTTCCTTGGCGTATTCGGCAATCGGCGTTCCGTCATACGCGTAAAACCGCGTCATGAGCGCCGGCTCCCATTCTGCAAGCTTGCGGTGATCCGGCAGATCCTTCGCGATTCCCGACAGATAAACGGCGCCCGTGCCGAAGATAGCCAGCAATGCAGCCGAGGCGATGCCGAATATATAACCGATGACCTTCATGCCGATACCAGTGGCTCCGACCAGACAAAAACTTGACACAGGAGTAGATGCCGCCTGTGGCGGATGCCGCGACGGTCGTGATTGAATGCCTGGAGCGGGATGAGGAAAGTGTGTGCGGCTTTCCGCCCGCATCCCGCTCTAACTTGTTGGAATCGATCACGTTCGTGATTTTTGGTCGACTCGACCAGAAATCGTCGTGATCTTGTACTGCCTTGAACTGCGGGGAGAATGGCAGAAGCAACAGCACTCGACAAACGAGCAATCTTGCGGGTAGGCATGAATCAAACTTGGTCTAAACGAAGCTGATTCCATGGAACTCCCAAAACTGCCCCTCAATGCATTGCGTGCCTTCGAGGCATCGGCGCGCCACTGCAGCTTTACCCGTGCCGGACTGGAGCTACGGGTTTCGCAGACCGCGATCAGCCATCAAGTGAAGTCGCTCGAGGATCTGCTTGGCGTCAAGTTGTTCCGGCGGTTGCCGAGGGGCCTCGCCCTTACCGATGAGGGGTCGGCGCTTGCGCCGGTGATGAGCGACGTGTTCAAGCGCATGTGTGCGGCCATAAGCCGTTTCGAAGAAGGAAACTTCCAGGAAGTCGTGACCGTTGGCGTCGTCGGCACCTTTGCGATCGGCTGGCTGATGCAGCGCTTGCCGGATTTTCATGATGCACATCCGAACCTGGACCTGCGCATCCTGAGCAATAACAACCGCGTCGATCTGGCCGGCGACGGCCTCGACTTCGCGATCCGGTTCGGGGACGGGTCATGGCATGGCACGGACGCAATGCATCTGTCGGTCGCACCGCTATCGCCGTTCTGCTCGCCTCGGATTGCTGCTCGGCTCAAGGAACCGGTCGACCTCGCCGGAATCGAGCTGTTGCGTTCGTACCGATCCGATGAGTGGGCCCAATGGTTCCGGGCAGCGGGCGCCCAGCCTCCCATCCTGCGCGGCATGGTTTTCGATACCTCGCTGGCGCTGGCAGAGGCGGCCGCCCGGGGCTCGGGCGCAGCCCTCCTGCCGATCACCATGTTCGAGCATTATATCGAGAGCGGACGGCTGGTTCAGCCTTTCGACATCACGGTGGCAGCGGGCGACTACTGGCTGACTTGGCTGAAGTCACGCCAGTTCACCAGAGGCATGACCGCGTTCAAGTCGTGGCTGAAGCAACAATTGCCCAACCCTGCCGGCGTGCCATAGGCGGCAGGGTAGCTGCCGGGGCATGCCCGCCCCGGCATACCTGGCTTCAGACTGGTCGCCGCGCCCTCATGTCAAGGGCGAGTTCGCTGTCCTTGATTTCGCTGGTCGGCGCGAGCATCGAAAGTTCGAACGGCCGCAATGCGCTGCGTTCGGCCATGCGATGCGGCCAATCGGGATTGACGAGTGCGCCGCGTCCGAGCGCGATCATGTCCGCTCCGGCTTCCACCACCTGCTCAGCGCGCGCAAGATCGTGCAGGCTGCCATTGGCGATGAGGAAGAGACGCGGAGCGTGACGGCGGGCAAGCGACACGAGAGAGATGTCGCCGCCTTCGAAGGCCGGTTGCCAGGCTTCGAACTCCGTCACGTGAGCGAAATCGGCCGGGCTCCCGGCCAATGCCTCGAACACTCTCGCCGCCCCCTGTTCCCGCTCCGCCCATTTGTGCCGGAAGTCGTTGACCTTCCCCTGGGAGAGGCGCAGGCCGAGCGGCACGGATTGGCCGATGGCCGCGCGTACGGCCTTCAGCACTTCCAGGGACAGGCCCAGGCGAGCGACGATGTCGCCGCCCCAACGATCCTTGCGATGGTTGGTATAGTCGGTGAAGAACTGATCCAGGAGATAGCCGTTGGCGCCGTGTATCTCGATGCCGTCGAAACCGGCGACCTCGATCGCCAGGCGCGCGGCACCGGCGAAACCCTCTATCGCGGCGGCGATCTCTGCTTCGCTGATCTCGCGCGGCACGGCATAGGGGCCGTCGCCGCGGTAGCCGGTCATCTGGCTGCCTTTAGGGCGGACGGCCGAGGGACCGACTGTACCGGATCGGTGAGGATTTGCTTGAGACAGCGCGCCGCCATGCATGAGTTGCGCGAAGATCCTGCCCCCGGCCGCATGGACCGCATCGACGACGCGGCCCCAGGCCTCCGCCTGTTCCCGGTCGGTCAGGCCGGGCTGGCCCGAATAGGTCTGCGCATAGACCTTGTCTGTGTAGATCCCTTCTGTCGTCACCAGGCCGAAGCCGCCGCGTGCGAAGCGCTGATAGTAGTGCACCATGCGTTCGCCCGGCACACCGGCGGACGAAGCGCTGATGCGTGTCATCGGAGCGACCGACAGCCGGTTGGCGAAATCGAGACCTTTGAGGCTGGTACCGGTGAAGACCGGTGAGGGGATGATCGCCGGCGCGTTCATGTCAGCGGCTCCCGTCAAGCGCGATGGCCTCGATCTCGATCAGCGCCTTTGGCGAATAGAGCGAGGAAACCTCGATGATGCTGTCGGCTGGATAGGGCGCGGAGAACCACCTGCGGCGCAGTTCTACGATCTTTGCGAAATTTTCCATGGAGCGCAGGAAAATCGTAACCTTGACGACCTTGTCGAGCCCGGAACCGGCGGCTTTCAGGGCGCGATCGAGATTGCCGAAAGCCTGCTCGGCCTGGCGGTCGAAGTCGCCCTCGCCGACGATCTCGCCATTGTCGCCGATCGCCGCCTGACCCGAAACGAAGACGAAGCCATTGGCCTTGATTGCCTGCGAAAGCAGGAACGGCGCATAGGGATCCGGCTTCGTGACGACCTGTTCGAGAAACATGGGGTGTCCTTTCATGATTGAGTTTTGCTCAGCTCGGCACTGTTGCCTTGCTCGTCGAGGGCAATATGTTGGTCCCTTCGCGCATTGACAAAGGAGCATTTCTCAGTCGATAGATGAGTTGAACTCATGCGTGGGGAAGTGATGAGAAAGCTGCCGCCACTTGGCGCATTGCGGGTCTTCGAGGCTGCTGCCCGCCGGCTGAGCTTTAAGGACGCATCCGAGGAACTCAACGTTTCAGCAACCGCCGTCAGTCACCAGATCCGCCAGTTGGAGGAGATGCTGAACGTCAAGCTCTTCGAGCGCGCAACGCGACAGGTGCATCTGACCGCCGCGGGAAAGACGCTGTATCCCGTGCTGCGCGACGGCCTGGACCGCTTCGAACAGGCGATCGCAGACGTGCGCCGCCAGCAGGCGGGACAGGTGGCGCGGCTCACGTCCACCGTCGCCTTCGTCGCGAAGCGGCTGGCGCCGCTCGCAGGCTCGTTTCGCGAGGCGCATCCGGATTGGACGTTGCGGCTCGACGCCTCCAACCGAGCCGTCGATCTGGAGGCAGATGCGGATGCCGCCATCCGTTTCGGCGGCGGCAACTATCCGGGGCTTGTCACGGAGCCGCTTTTTGCGGATCGCTTTGCGCCGGTCTGCGCGCCGCGCCTGGTTCGGACCAGCGCTGCCGATCTCCGGCATGCGACGCTCATCCATTTCGATTGGGGTCCGGCACGGCGCGACGATCCGCGCGCGCCTGTGTGGCGGCAATGGCTGGCACGGGCCGGCGTTGACGACATCGACGCGAGCGCGGGAATTTCATTCACAGACGAAATCCACGCGGTCCAGGCCGTGGTGGCCGGGCAGGGGATCGGGTTGCTGAGCCTCACCCTGGTCGCGGAAGAGCTCGCCTCCGGCATCCTCGTCCAGCCATTCGAACTGTCGCTCGAAGGCGACCGCTGCGATCTCGTGTACAGCCCGCGCATGGCCGACCGGCCCGCGACGCGCGTGCTGCGCGACTGGGTGATGGCGCAATTCGGCGATCCGGAGCATCGACTCCACCGGGGGCGGTCACTTGCCCAGCCTCGCGCTTAGAGCACGATGCTCTTGGGTCGGGTGGACCTAAAAACATGAACATGATCGATTTCAGGACGTTTGAGCGGGATGCGGGCGGAAAGCTGTACCCACGTCGTCGGCAAGGTGTCGCGCGGCGGAGCTTTTGCGCCAACATGTGAATTGCCGGTCGTCGAGCGCTTCGGCGCGCCGGTGCACGGCTTGGCTCTCTGAACCCGTGGCTCTATTATCTTCTTTCATGGGGTCCAGCCTCCGCGCCGTTGCGGAAATTACGGAAAACGAGTGTTGAAATGACATCCACTGCGACCGCCGCGACGGTTTCCAAGAATTTCGGGGCTTTCCAGGATGCCGCCGTGCGCGAGCCGGTGATCATCACCAAGAATGGCTGGCCGCGCACCGTGCTCATCGCCTATGAAGACTATCTGCGGCTGGCGCGACGCGATCGCCGGGTCGAGGCAACGGCGGAGCTGAGCGGCGACGAGCTCGCCGCAGTCGGAAAATCCGAAATGGAGACGGGCTTCGATCATCTCGATGCCGAACTGCTGACGGACAAGAATGCTGCCGACTGAAATAAAGGTCGGCCACGTCTTCCGTTATTCCTATCTCTGGCACTGGCAATATCTCGAGGGTCGCGAGGAAGGTGACAAGGATCGGCCCTGCCTGGTGCTGGCGCTGGTCACCACGCTCGAAGATGGCACGCCCGCGGTGCGGGTGCTGCCAATCACCCATACGCCACCGGGCAAGCTCGACGAGTCGATCGAGATGCCCCCGACGACCAAGCCGCCGCCTTGGGCTTGATGACGAGCCCTCCTGGATTGTGCTCAGCGAAAGCAACCGCTTCGCTTGGCCTGGTCCGGATATCCGGCCGGTGAATAGCGACAGCGGCTATTTCGGTGCCACCGGCGCTGTTTGGCGAAGTAAAGCGCCGCTTTGTCGAACTTGCCCGGGCTCAACGGCACCAGCCGGCAATCCGCAGCGATTAAGGTGGGCGGCAGAGAGTGCTTTGGCCGCAGCGGCATGAGTGAGGTCCATCGGATAGGGCGCCGCGACGCGTTCGGAAAGCACGCGCGGCGCCCGACTTTATACGTTCCGAGACCTGAATTTTCAATCAGGATACGATTTCGTGCAGGTTCTCTTTCCTTTTGAATTGGATGCCCTAGCCTTCTGTGAGGCGCTGCGTTTGGAGAGGAGACGCCTAGATGTCCGATGCCGACCAGACAACGGCGGACCTGTCACGCTTGCGGCGACAAGAATTCATCACCTTTCTCGTGCTGGCCTTCGGCATTTGGCCACTTGTTGCCGTGGGGTTCGTAGGCGCCTACGGCTTTCTCATCTGGATGTTCCAGATCGTCGCCGGGCCGCCGGGGCCGCCGGGACATTGAGGGCGGCATGGGCGAGGGCACGGACACATCGAGACGGAATTTTTTGCGCGGCCGGTACGACACGCCAAGCCATCGTGTCTGTCCCCCCGGAACTACTGCTGCGAGCCTCGATGCCTGCACCGGCTGCGGGAGGTGTGTCGACGCCTGTCCGACGCACATCATCAGGTTGATCTCGGATCGCCCGGCGCTCGATTTCTCCGTCGCAGAGTGTACATTCTGCGGTCAATGCGCGGAACTCTGTCCCGAGCCGGTTTTCACCGGCCGGCTGAGATACTTTCCCCACGTCGCGATGATCGGCGAGAGCTGCCTTGCCAGGAACCGCACCGATTGCCAGGCCTGTCGCGACGTCTGTCCGACAGAGGCGATCCGCTTCCGTCCGCGTGCCGGCGGACCCTTCTCACCCGAGCTTAGCGATGAGGCCTGCACCGGCTGCGGCGCCTGTCTCTCCGTCTGTCCGGTGGCGGCGATCGGCATTCGCGAGGTCGAGTGGGAGCGCGCCCATGTCTGATCGGAGCGCGTCCTATCATATATCCAGCGCGGTTATCGTGACGATGCCACATATGCGGGAGCGTGTCGTCGAAAGTCTCACCGAGATGCCGAACGTCGACGTTTACGCCCATGAGGCGGGAAAGATCGTCGTCGTGATCGAGGGCACGAGCACAGGAATGCTCGGCGAAAGTCTTTCGCGCATCGGGATGCTCGAGGGCGTGGTGGCAGCGAACATGGTGTTTGAGCATGTCGAAACTCAAGGAGAGGTCGGCCATGACCGGCGAACTGACGCGGCGTGAAATGTTGAAGGCACATGCGGCCGGCATCGCCGCAGCTACGGCAGGGATCGCGCTTCCGGCGGCGGCGCAGCCCGTGCCGGGCGGCGTCGAAGCACTTCAGATAAAGTGGTCGAAGGCGCCCTGCCGTTTCTGCGGTACCGGCTGCGGCGTCATGGTCGGGGTCAAGGAGGGACAGGTCGTCGCCACACATGGCGACATGCAGGCCGAGGTGAACCGCGGCCTCAACTGCATCAAGGGCTACTTCTTGTCCAAAATCATGTACGGCGCCGACCGTTTGAAGACGCCGCTCCTGCGCAAGCGCAACGGCGCCTTTGCCAAGGACGGCGAGTTCGAGCCGGTGAGCTGGGACGAGGCCTTCGACGTCATGGCCGAGCAGGCGAAGCGGGTGCTGAAGGAGAAGGGGCCGACCGCCGTCGGCATGTTCGGTTCCGGGCAGTGGACGATCTTCGAGGGTTATGCCGCGACCAAGCTGATGCGCGCCGGTTTCCGCTCCAACAATCTCGATCCGAATGCCCGCCACTGCATGGCCTCGGCGGCCTATGCCTTCATGCGCACTTTCGGCATGGACGAGCCGATGGGTTGTTATGACGACTTCGAGCACGCGGACGCATTCGTGCTCTGGGGTTCGAACATGGCCGAGATGCATCCGATCCTGTGGACGCGGCTCGCCGATCGAAGGCTAGGCCATGAGCATGTGAAGGTGGCGGTTCTTTCGACCTTCACCCATCGCAGCATGGATCTTGCGGATATTCCGATCGTCTTCAAACCTGGGACCGATCTGGCGATCCTTAACTACATCGCTAATCACATTATCCAGACA
Organism: Sinorhizobium meliloti; assembly: GCF_035610345.1. The sequence continues at coordinate 814,511 of NZ_CP141214.1, forward strand.
GGGCGGGTGAACGAGGATTTCGTCAGCAAGCACACGACCTTCATGGTCGGCGCGACCGACATTGGCTATGGCCTGAGGCCTGATAATCCGCTCGAGGTCAAAGCCGTGAACGCCAAGGATGCGGCGAAAATGACGCCGAGCGACTTCGAGAGTTTCAAATCCTTCGTCTCGGAGTACACGCTCGACAAGGTGGTCGAACTCACGGGGGTCGAGGCTGGGTTCCTCGAACAATTGGCAGATCTCTACGCCGATGCCAACCGCAAGGTGATGTCGCTCTGGACCATGGGCTTTAACCAGCATGTGCGCGGCGTCTGGGTCAACCACATGGTCTACAACCTCCATCTGTTGACCGGGAAGATCTCCGAACCCGGCAACAGCCCTTTCTCGCTCACTGGACAGCCCTCGGCCTGCGGAACGGCGCGTGAGGTCGGCACATTTGCCCATCGACTGCCGGCCGACATGACCGTTGCAAACCCGGAGCACCGCAAGCATGCCGAGGAGATCTGGCGCGTGCCTTACGGCATCATTCCCGAGAAACCGGGCTACCACGCAGTCGAGCAGGACCGGATGCTGAAGGACGGAAAGCTCAATTTCTACTGGGTGCAGGTCAACAACAACGTCCAGGCGGCTCCCAATACGCAGAACGAGACTTATCAGGGGTATCGCAACCCGGAGAACTTCATCGTCGTTTCCGATGTCTATCCGACCATCACTGCAATGAGCGCCGACCTCATCCTGCCGGCCGCCATGTGGGTGGAGAAGGAGGGCGCCTACGGCAATGCGGAGCGCCGAACCCATGTCTGGCACCAACTGGTGAATGCCCCCGGTGAAGCACGTTCCGATCTCTGGCAAATGGTGGAGTTCTCCAAGCGCTTTACCACCGACGAAGTGTGGCCGGCCGAGACCCTCGACGCCAATCCGGGCTATCGGGGCAAGACCCTCTACGATGTGCTCTTCAAGAACGGCAATGTCGACCGTTTCCCCGCAAGCGAAATCAACAATGAATATGCCAACCGGGAAGCGGAGGCCTTCGGCTTCTACATCCAGAAAGGCCTTTTCGAGGAATATGCCTCCTTCGGGCGCGGACACGGCCATGACCTGGCGCCCTATGACCGCTACCATGAGGAACGGGGCCTGCGCTGGCCGGTCGTCGACGGCAAGGAGACGCTCTGGCGCTACCGGGAAGGGTACGATCCCTATGTGAAGCCGGGGGAGGGCGTGAAGTTCTATGGTCGCCCGGACGGCAAGGCGGTGATCCTCGCCGTTCCCTACGAGCCGCCGGCGGAATCTCCCGACGACGAATACAATGTCTGGCTGGTGACGGGCCGCGTCCTCGAACACTGGCACTCCGGCTCGATGACGATGCGGGTGCCGGAACTCTACAAGGCGTTCCCCGGTGCCGTCTGCTTCATGAATGCCGGTGACGCCCGCGATCGCGGCATCAACCAGGGCGCGGAGGTCAGGATCGTTTCCCGACGCGGCGAGATTCGCGCCCGCGTCGAGACGCGCGGCCGCAACCGCATGCCGCCGGGCGTCATCTTCGTACCCTGGTTCGACGCCAGCAGGCTGATCAACAAGGTGACACTCGACGCAACCGATCCCATCTCCAAACAGACGGATTTCAAAAAATGCGCGGTCAAAATCGTCTCTGTCGCATGATGAGAACCCCTGGACCGATGCTGGGGGCGCTATTGGCGATCCTGTTCGTCGCAACGGGAGCAATCGCGCAAATGGCCGACAAACGGGTGCCGGAGCTTTCCGGCCCGCCGCAGGAAATGGGCGACGTAGCGGCGCACCCGATCCCGAAATGGGTCGTTGACGACGCCCGCAAGGAGCGCGCCTATCCCGACCAGCCGCCGGTCATCCCGCATTCGATCGAGGGCTACCAGCTTTCGGTCAACACCAACCGATGCCTTTCCTGCCACAAGCGCGAACTCACGCAGGAATCCGGCGCGCCGATGATCAGCGTCACCCATTACATGACGCGGGAGGGGCAGATGCTCGCGGACGTTTCGCCGCGGCGCTATTTCTGCACAGCCTGCCATGTGCCGCAGGCCGACGTGCGACCGCTCGTCGGCAACACCTTCCGGGACATGAGCGAAATGGGCGTTAAAAAGGCGGGGAGCGAGTAGACCATGGCTCGCATCAAGCGCCTCCTGCTCTGGGTGTGGAGGATTCTGACCACGCCGGCCGCAACGCTCAGCCTCGCCTTTTTGACGCTCGGCGGCTTCGTCGGCGGTGTGATCTTCTGGGGCGCCTTCAACACCGCCTTGGAGCTTACAAACACGGAGGAGTTTTGCGTCTCATGTCACGAGATGCGGGCCAACGTATATGAGGAGCTTACGCGCACGGTTCATTTCTCCAACCGCTCGGGCGTGCGGGCGTCCTGTCCCGACTGCCACGTGCCGCATGAATGGACGGACAAGATCGCCCGCAAGATGCAGGCCTCCAAGGAAGTGTGGGGAAAGATCTTCGGTACCATCAACACGCGCGAGAAGTTCCTCGACCACCGCCTGGAACTCGCCAAGCACGAATGGGCCCGGCTCAAGGCCAACGACAGCCTCGAGTGCCGCAACTGTCACTCGTCGGCAGCGATGGACCTTTCCAAGCAGACCCAGCGTGCCGCGGAAATCCATACGCGTTACCTGCTGCCGGGCAGGGCGACCTGCATCGACTGCCATAAGGGCATCGCTCACGAACTGCCCAACATGCAGGGCGTTGAGCCCGGATGGAAGCTGCCGCCGGAACTGGAAGGAGAGACGCTGCCCTCCGCTTCCGCGATCGATGACCTGAAGAAGGCCATGGATAACGCCCATAGAATGGTCGCATCCGAACATTGACGCCAGCTGTGCGGACATAGGACGATTTGTTTCAGATGGAAGGATGCCTGCTGGCACGGCGTTGTGCGCGGCCCACGACCAAGTTACGACGATTAGCGAAATCCGTGCCCGTTCCGCCGACACGGGGTTGCCTCCTCGGCAGTCGCTTTGGCATAAATGGCGCGCGAAGGCCGCGATTTAAGCAGCCAGCCGTTCACAAATAGAGCGAGCGCTCGCAGAAGTGACCGCAACGGGGCGAACTGCGCCGCCGGACCCACCCAAAGGAAACCAGTCTACTTCAGACCACTTCCCCGCGATTGTCTCGAGCCGCTGAGTCTCACATCAAGTGACAAAATCCAGCAGCGCTTCTTCAGGCGAAAATGGCTCTGGCACGGTCAAGACGGGGTAATTCACTCTTCGTGTTCATCGCCCGCCAGCCCACTGCGCCGTCGCTGCCAAATGAACACCGGAATTCCGAGCAGCAGCAGGATCAGACCATAAAGGACGGCCTCTGCTCCGCAGCCATAAAGTGTGAACATGGCAAAAACAAAAGCGATAAGCTCAATGATGGTGACGCGCGGTACGATTGCGCCTTTGGTGACACGTGCTGAGACAAGGCTGCCCGCAAGGGCACAAAAGGCGTAGGGCACTACCGCGGTCATTGTGCTCAACCCCACGAAAAGCCGGTAGATCGATGAGAAACCCTGGGAGCCAGCCACCTGAAGCAGCACGAGCAGTGTGGCAAGTAGTGCCGAAACGATGATCCCGATGGCGGGCACGTTGCGCCCCGATAGTTTGCTGAATAATGGCGGAAAGAGACCATCCTGAGCGGCGGCCATCGGCACCTGGCCCATCAGGAGTGTCCAGCCGTTCAGGGCTCCGATGGAAGACACGACAATAGCCAGGGAAATCGCAAGCTCGCCGGACCGACCCCACATGATCCCGGCAGCCTTTGAAAAGGGAGCAACGGAATTTACCAGCTCCTCTCTGGGCACAAGTCCGATGACGACGATGCTGCCGAAGACGTAAAGCGTGGCAGCGATACTTATTCCAAGCACGGTTGAGCGGGGAATGGTTCGCTCTGCGTCGCGAACATCACCGGCCGGTACGGTGGCCGATTCAAGCCCAAGATAGGCAAACATCGTCAGCGGAGCGAGAGCGGCGCTTGCTTGGAGCAGCGGCAGACCGCTGGGGTTGAATTCAGCAAAGTGAGAGGTGTCGATGTACAGCAGACCCAGTATGGCAACTGCACCAAAAGGTATCATCTTTGCATAGGTGGTGATTTCGGAGAAAAGCCCGGCAGCGTGGACGCCGCGTAGGTTGACGAGAACCACTGTCCAAATCACGCCCAAGGTAAGGCAGACCGCCACTGCGCGCCCGTGTATAAATGGGAAGAGATCAAGCACGACGCCGGCGAAGGCTGCTGCGATGACGGGCAGTGCGGCCCAGATCGAAATCCAGTACCCCCATGCAATTAGAAAACCTGCAAAGTCTCCATAGGCCAATCGAGTATAGGCGTAAGGCCCGCCCACGACGGGCGCCAGGCGGGCCAATTTCGCGAAGGTGAGACCAAGGCAGATCGCGCCCGCTCCCATGATGATCCAAATTAGAATAGCAAGGTTGCCGTAAGGAGCGATCGCGGCCGGAGAGAGATAGAAGCCCGATCCGACCATGTTGCCAACGACTATCGCGGTGCATGCGGCCAAACCCAGGCCTTTACCATGTTCGGGTGTCGACATGCTGGATCCCCCTCGAGAGCGGTGCTCATGAGGTGGTCGCGCCAGTTTCTCTCCGACAGAGACAGCCAACGCGAGCCACCTCTGCCTAAGGTCTGCTGCCCTACGTTCGACAGCTCACATTCTCGCGAATTGGAATTTTACGCAATACGAAAGAGGGAAGCTTCGGATGTTACTGAGATGGCGAGACGAACGAAGCTCAATACTAGCAGGCGAAAGCCGTAGATGAATTGACCGCCCTTGAGCTATACTATCCCGACGCCTTTATGGTCTTGTTCGAGGTGCTCATTGAGAAGCGGTTTGTCCCTAGCAGCCGATGGCGATCAACTGCCCTGCGGCCGCGGAGAGCTACACCTGTAAATGCTTCGCGATGTCGTAGAGGTAAATCCTCAGGGAGCGAATGGTGGATGAGCAAGGTTTCCTGCGCGCGTCGATCGCTGCAACCGTAGTAGTGGCTGGCTTTGGAATTGTGTTCGGCTTTTTGTCCGGATCGTTCTCGATCGCCTTTGACGGTGTTTATTCCCTTGCGGATGCTGGAATGACGATTTTGGCGCTGTTTGTCTCCAGCCTGATTGTGAGGTCAGCCGAGAGCAGCGCCCGTCCTGGGCGGTTGAGCAGCCGGTTTACGATGGGTTTCTGGCACCTTGAACCCATCGTCCTCCTCCTGAACGGCAGTCTGCTGATGACAGTAGCGGTCTATGCTCTCGTGAGCGCGTTAATCAGCATTTTGAACGGCGGCCATGATCTTCAGTTTGGATTCGCGATCGTCTATTCGGCCGTCACGGTCGTCACCTGTGCCGTCATGGCCACGCTTGGAACGAGGGTCAACCGCAAGCTTCGATCGCAATTCATCACGCTCGACGTAAAGGCCTGGATTATGTCCGGCGGGATTGCACTGGCTTTGCTGGTCGCCTTCCTTATCGGGCAGGCGGTATCCGGCAAGTCGTTTGGTTGGCTTGCCCGCTATGTGGATCCCGGGGTCTTGGCCCTTGTTTGCCTTGTGATCATTCCTCTGCCGATCGGCACCGTGCGGCAGGCCCTTTCTGATATTTTGCTCATGACCCCAACCGATCTGATGGCGCGCGTGGATCAGGTGGCCGGCGAGACAGCGCGGCGGCACGGCTTTCTATCCCACCGGGCGTATGTGGCGAAGGTCGGACGCGCCACGCAAGTTGAGCTTCATTTCCTCGTGCCCAGGAACCTTCCAGCGAGAACTATCGAACAATGGGACCAAATCCGAGAGGAAGTTGGCGCAGCGATCGGAGACAAGAGCCAGGATCGCTGGCTCACCATCGCATTTACTGCAGATCCGAGTTGGGCAGAGTAGCTGAGACCTGCTTCGACTCCGGCAGGTTCCCTGTTCGCCTCTCCAAAGCTTTCGTCGTGCTATTGATCCGAATCAACGACGCGTGAGCATGTCGGATGTAACACTGTGCCATTGCAGAGGCTTAGCACTAGGCGAGTGACGCCAAGACCTTGATCGGCAGGAGGCTGGGACATGGAGTTCTACAGGGCCTTCCCTATTGCCATAATCGACGACGACTTCGAAGGGAAGAATGCCGCCGGGCGCGGTATGCGGAACCTGGCGGATGCGATCGAAAAGGAAGGTTATCGCATCGTCGGAGGGGTAACCTATGAGGATGCGCGCCGCCTCGTTCATGTCTTCAACACAGAATCGTGTTGGCTCGTCTCAGTCGATGGGAGTGAGGACCGTGCCACCCGACTGGAAGTTTTAGGCGAGGTCCTCGCCACCAAACGGTCCAAGAACAATCTCCTGCCAATCTTCCTTTTTGGAGACGATACGACCGCCGAGATGGTGCCAGCGAACGTGCTGCGCCACGCAAACGCATTCATGCGGTTGTTCGAGGACTCCCCCGAATTCATGGCCCGCACGATCACCCGCGCGGCGCACAACTATCTCGACCGGCTGCCACCGCCGATGTTCAAGGCGCTGATGCAATATACGCTCCACGGCGCCTATTCCTGGCATACTCCGGGACATGGGGGCGGGGTGGGTTTTCGCAAGAGCCCGGTAGGGCAGCTTTTCTATGAGTTCTTCGGCGAAAACACGATGCGTTCGGATATTTCCGTGTCCGTGGGAAGTGTCGGTTCGCTTCTCGACCATACCGGTCCCATCGCCGAGGGGGAGCGAAACGCCGCGCGCATCTTCGGTGCTGACGAGACGCTCTTCGTTGTTGGCGGAACATCCACCGCGAACAAGATCGTCTGGCATGGCATGGTGAGCCGCGGCGATCTTGTGCTGTGCGACCGCAACTGCCACAAGTCAATTCTCCATTCCCTCATCATGACGGGCGCGACCCCAATCTACCTGACGCCGTCGAGGAACGGTCTCGGGATAATCGGGCCAATCGCCAAGGAACAGTTCACACCTGAAGCGATCGCGGAGAAGATCGCGGCCAACCCGTTTGCCGACGAAACGCATGGTAGAGTGCGGCTGATGGTGGTGACCAATTCCACCTACGACGGGCTCTGCTACAACGTCGACGGCATCAAGGCATCGCTTGGCGATTCTGTCGACGTCCTGCATTTTGACGAGGCTTGGTATGCCTATGCGAACTTCCATGAGCTTTACGACGGCTATCATGCGATCTCTTCCGCGAGCCCGGCTCGCTCACGGCGCGCGATAACCTTTGCGACACAGTCGACGCATAAGCTTCTTGCGGCTTTTTCGCAGGCATCGATGATCCACGTTCAAGATGCCGAGGAAGAGTGCCTGGACATGACGCGCTTCAACGAAGCGTTCATGATGCACACGTCGACTTCGCCACAATATGGAATCATCGCCTCATGTGACGTTGCCGCTGCGATGATGGAGCCTCCCGCTGGTCGGGCGCTGGTACAGGAAACCATCGACGAGGCGATCAGCTTCCGCCGGGCCATCAACAGCGTCAGGAACCAGTTCAACGGCTCATGGTGGTTCCAGATCTGGGAGCCCCCGATCGCCGACGAAACGCCAAGCGGTTCAAAGGCGGAATGGCTTCTGAGACCGGGAGATACCTGGCACGGATTCGAGGGCCTTGCCGAAGATCATGTGATGGTCGATCCGATCAAAGTCACCATTCTTGCTCCAGGGCTTAGCGCTAACGGCACCATGCTGGAGCAGGGCATCCCCGCAGCCGTGGTGACAAAATTCCTGTCGTCGCGCCGAATCGAAATCGAGAAGACCGGGCTCTATTCCTTCCTGGTTCTCTTTTCCATGGGAATCACGCGGGGAAAATGGAGCACTCTCATTACCGAACTCATCAATTTCAAAGATCTCTACGACGCCAACGCACCACTCACTCGTGCTCTTCCAGCTCTCGTGGAAGCCCATCCGGAAGCCTATCGGGAATTGGGGCTCAAGGATCTCTGCGCGCGTATTCACGAAGCCTATCGCAAGGACGGTGTGCCACAGGCGCAACGGGACATGTACACGGTCCTGCCTGAAATGGCGCTCCGGCCGGCAGATGCCTATGAGCACCTGGTCAAAGGGCGCGTAGAAAGCGTTGAGATCGACGAACTCATGGGCCGTACTCTCGCAGTGATGATCGTTCCTTACCCGCCAGGCATCCCGCTCATCATGCCGGGTGAGCGGGTTACCGCTGCCACGAAGTCCATCCAGAATTACCTCCTCTATGCACGTGCATTCGACAGAAAGTTTCCTGGTTTTGAAACCGACATCCACGGGCTCCGTTTCGCACCCGGCACAGCAGGGCGGCGGTATCTCGTGGATTGCGTGACCGTGGAGGCACGTGATGATACCGCGTGACGTGAAGGCGCCAACCGTGGCCATTCCGTTTCACAAGCTGCTTAAGGTTGTAGCGATAGTGGACGGAGCCAACGCGCAGACTAGAGAGCTTCTTGATCAAATCGCTTCCGAGAGATTTGATGTTGAACTTCGCGACAGCTTCGACGGTGATGTGTCCGAGGACGCGTCCGTCGGAGCCTATATCGGCTCGGTCGAGAATGGGCGAATTGAGGACGCTCGCAACTTCGTTCGAGCTGTCAGGAAGCAGGGCTTCCGCACACCGCTCTGGGCGCTTGCCGACTTGCGGGGCACCGCCGACATCCAAGCAGCCGAGATGGCGGGGGAGGTGGACGGCTTTGTTTATCTTGGGCAGCAAACACCCGCCTTTTACGCCAAACAGATCATCTCCAGCCTGGTCAATTACGGCAAGACACTGCTGCCCCCGTTCTTTGGCGGCCTCATGGCCTATGATGGAGAAGCGAACATAGCCTTCGATTGTCCCGGCCACCAAGGTGGCCAGTTCTACCGCAAGTCGGCAACCGGGCAACTCTTTTTCAAGTACTTCGGGGAAAGCATCTTTCGCAACGACCTCTGCAATGCGGACGTCGACTTGGGAGATCTGCTCATCCATGAAGGTCCGGCGGTCGAGGCCCAGAAGAACGCGGCCAAGATCTTCGGCGCGGACCGGACCTACTTCATCCTGAACGGCACCAGTACGTCCAACAAGGTCGTCACCAACGCTGTCCTGCGGGCAGGGGACCTCGTGCTCTTCGACCGCAACAATCATAAGTCGCTGCACCAGGGAGCGCTCGTCCAGGCTGGAGCGATACCCGTATATCTACCAACCTCCCGCAACCCCTTCGGCATGATCGGTGCTGTGGACTGGGATGCGTGGGATGAAGCCGAGTTGCGCGACCGTATCGCGAACCATCCTCTGTTAGAGAACAAGGAAAGAGCCAAGGCGGAGAGGCCATTCCGCCTCGCCTGCATTCAGCTCGCTACCTATGACGGCACGGTCTACAACGTCCGCAAGGTCATGGAGAAGATCGGGCACTTATGCGATTACGTGCTCTGGGATGAGGCCTGGATCGGTTACAACGCATTTCATCCGCTGTTCAGGGACCACAGCCCGATGCGGCTCGAGGCGCTCGGGCCGGATATGCCTGGGCTCTTTTCCACCCAGTCGGTCCACAAGCAGGGTGCAGGCTTTTCACAAGCCTCGCAGATACACAAGCGCGACGAGCACATCCGAGGCGAACGCCGCTTCATCGAGCATAAGCGGTTCAACGAGTCCCTGTTGATGCATGTCTCGACATCGCCCTTCTATCCACTGTTCGCATCCTTGGACGTGAATGCAAAGATACATGAGGGCAAGGCAGGTGAGGCACTCTGGGACCGCTGCATCGATCTGGGAATCGAAGCGCGCAAGAAGTTCCGCGAGTTCGTTCGCCACTACGAGTCTACTGGCAATGATCCCGAAGAGCGTTGGTTCTTCGATCCCTTTGTGCCGGATGTGGTCACCATATCCGCATCGGAGCACACTCAGGATGTTGTCGATGCCCGCTGGGAGGACCTTCCGACCGCGTTGCTCAAACGGGAGCAGCAATGCTGGCGCTTTAAACCGGAGGCCGCATGGCACGGTTTTTCGGGCTATTCAGACGAATATGTGATGGTGGATCCCAACAAGCTTACGTTGCTGACGCCAGGCATCGACCGCAAGACAGGCCACTATCGCGATTTTGGCATTCCCGCGACCGTCGTCGCGAACTATCTGCGCGAGCAGCGTGTGGTTCCTGAGAAATGCGACCTCAACAGCTTGCTGTTCCTACTGACCCCGGCGGAAGACGAGAGCAAGATCAACACTCTCATCGCCAAATTGGTAAAGTTCAAGAACCTCTGGGACCGGGATGCCTCTCTCGCAGAAGTCCTGCCGACCGTCACTGCGTCAAACAGGGAGCGCTACTCCGGCTATACGCTGCGTCAGGTCTGCGCCGAAATGCATGGATTCTATCGGCAGGCCGGCGTCAAGGAGCTGCAACGCCTCTGCTTCCGAGCGGAAAGTTTCCCCGAGCCTGCAATGTCCCCGAAACGGGCCTATGAGGCTTTGGTTGCAAATGACGTGGACTATATTCCTCTCGAGGAAGCCGCTGGCCGTATCTCCGCCACTCTCGCACTCATCTATCCCCCCGGGATCGGGGTAATCGTACCTGGAGAGCGGTGGGACGATCGGGCAAAGCCGATGCGCGACTATTTCCTGGCGTTTCAAGAATCATTCAACCGCTTTCCTGGCTTCAACTACGAGGTCCAGGGAGTTTTTCAGGAACGCGTCGACGGGCAGATCAAGTTCTACACATACACCGTTCGCGAATGACTGCCTCGCACAAGGGGAGTACCGAGGCCGTGTCTGAAAATTCAATCAGTGTCGTTGCTGCAGCGGCCGCGCCCAAGAAGATGAACCTGATGCAGCTCACGTTTATTGTTGCCGTGAACATGATGGGCTCAGGCATAATCATGCTGCCAGCAAACATGGCGCAGATCGGTGCCATATCCCTTCTGTCATGGCTGGTGACGGCGATCGGATCTATGGCAATCGCCTTTGGCTTCGCTCAAGCGGGTCTCTTCAATCAGCGTCCGGGCGGAATGTCGGCCTATGCCGAGGATGCTTACGGTAGGCCGGGATACTTCCTGGTATTCTTTCTCTATTTTCTGTCTCTGGCGATAGGCAACGTTGCGATCGGCATCTCGGCCGTCGGGTATCTTGCCGGTTTCTTCCCATGGCTGACCTCGACCCCCGTCATGACTTGCATAGGCTTGATCGCTCTGCTCTGGTTGACGACGGTCGCCAACTTTGCGGGACCGCGGATAACGGGCCGCATCGGATCGGTCACTGTTTGGGGCGTTATAATACCGGTCGGACTAATTTCGATCATCGGTTGGCTGTGGTTTAGTTCGCAAATTTTTACGGATGCATGGAATCCAAAAGGTTTGACGCTTGGGCAAGGAATGGGCTCGAGCATTTCGCTGACGCTATGGGCCTTCCTAGGGATGGAATCGGCCGCGCAGAACTCCAATGCAGTCGAGAACCCCAAGAGGGATGTGCCTCTTGCCTGCATGTTCGGGACGCTAGGAGCAGCGGTGATCTACGTCCTGTCCACGACCGTGATTCAGGGGATCGTGCCGAATGCCGATCTTGCCGCCTCCACGGGCCCGTTCGCCCTTGCCTACGCCACAATGTTCAGTCCAGCGATCGGCTCGGCTATCATGGCTCTCGCGGTGCTCGCCTGTTTAGGATCGCTGCTGGGATGGCAGTTCACTATCGCCCAGACCGCGAAGGCCGCCGCCGACGAGCGCATGTTCCCGGCCCTGTTCTCGCGAGTGAACCATGCAGGGGCGCCCGTCACTGGCATGATCGTGATGGGTATCGTTCAGACCTTATTGGCACTGATGACGATTTCGCCGACGCTGAACGAGCAATTTGCCTCACTTGTGAACCTTGCTGTCGTTACAAACGTGCTGCCCTACATCATTTCCCTTTCCGCGCTCTTCGTCATGATGAAGGCGGCCGGGGTTCCCGAGGGCAAGTACCGTTTGAACGCGGCCATCGCTATGGTGGGGATGCTTTATAGCGTCTTTGCGATTTACGCATCCGGCAAGGATGCTGTGATGGGCGGCATGCTCGTGACTGGTATAGCCTTTATCATTTACGGCCTCATTGCGCCTCGGTTCATAAGCAAGCAAGAGACGTTGCGGACGGTTTGATGATTGGCAATTCGGGAGGGAGAACTATGCAAAACGCACCCGATCGGTGGCGCCATCCGGGCAGGCGATCCATTGCTGGTGGGCTTGCCATGTGTGCTGTCGCTGCAGCCTCTTGGACGTCGGCCGAAGCGCAGACGCTGGAGCGCATCCGCAGCGCCGGAACGATTAAGCTTGGATACGAGACGGATGCGCGACCTTTCTCCTTCGAAAGTGAGCCCGGTGAAGTCGTCGGCTATGCCGTCGCACTCTGTACGGAAATCGTTGATCAGGTTAAATCCGAGCTAGGGCTTGTGGATCTTGCGGTAGAATGGCTCCCACAGGACACGGGGCTGGGCATTCAGGCCGTGCGAGAGGGTTCAATAGACTTGCTCTGCGGCGCAGAGCCCGTCACGTTGAACCACAGAAAGGACGTTTCCTTCTCCATCGCTATCTTTCCAAGTGGGACGGGAGCGGTCGTGAGCGCCAATTCCCCCGTTGCCCTGCGGGAAGTACTCACAAAGGGCCAACCTTCGGATCGGCCTATCTGGCGCGGGTCCCCCGCGCGGACGGTACTTGAGGAAAAAACGTTCTCCTCCATCGCCGGCACGACCAGTGAAACCTGGCTGGCGGAGCGCGTTAAGACGTTCCAGCTCTCCGCGAGCGTGTCGCCCGTCGAAAACTACAAGCAAGGCATCGAAAGGATACTAGCCGGAAACTCCGACGTTCTCTTCGGTGACCTGCCGCTTCTTCTCGACGCCGCTACTCGCAGTGAAGGCTCAGGAAACCTGATCGTGCTGGACCGCCATTTCACCTACGAGCCGATTGCACTGGCACTCGCCCGCGGTGACGAGGATTTTCGTCTCGTTGTCGACAGCTCGTTGAGCGAGACGTTCCGATCTGAGGATTTTCGTGAGTTCTTCACCCAATGGTTCGGCCCGCCCGACGAAACCATTGTCACTTTCTTTCGGCAGACAACATTGCCTGAATAATACCGGCGGATTGTAGCTCGCTCAATATAGCTCCAACAGGGCTTGCCTGAAGGCGTGCGTTCGCCCTGTTGAATTCCTGCAGTTGGTGCGTGAGACCGCCGAGAAGGAATGCACCTCCCAGCTTGAACAGGATGCTAGTGACGTGCCTTCTTCCCTAATCAGTGACTACGCTCCATTTGTCATCCGGGTCGAAACGGTCGATGAATGGTACGATTGCCTCGGTGCTCGGACCGAGATCCCGTTCGTAGACGATGCCCTGTTGATTGATGACGAAGGTCTTGACCCCGGTTTCGGCATAGGTGACAGGCCAGGTGATCAGCGCGAAGCCAGCGATCATGTTCCCGTTGATGGTATAATCGTATTTGCCGCCGGCGATATTGTCGCCTTGTGAGGTCAGGATGCGGAACCGGTAACCGAAATAGCCTTCTCCAGCCCTTGCTTTTTCCAGAGCGGCGTCGCTGATAGCGTCACCGACCGGGCTTTCGCCATCCCCCTGGTCTGCCGGCCAGTAGAGTCCATCCGTCTGGCCTGGGCTGCTGAGCAGCTTCTGGGCGTATTCGAAAACCCCGTCCGCATCGCGGTCCTGCAATACATAGTCCTTCTGCGCCTCGACATAGGCGCGCGCGGTCTCGATCGCCTCCAGCTCGTTCTCGCCAACGCGGCGGTTAACGATCTCCTCGAGCCCGACATAGGTGTCGAAGGCCCATCTGCCGCCCTCGTCCTTGGCGATCGGAAACGGCAGTGGCCAAAGCCTGTCGCCGATGACGATGATCTTTCGATTGTCGAGATCGCGCACGAGAATGTTGCGGGCCGCACCCTCGCGAATGAGACTGAAGGTCTCCATCGCCCCTTCGCCCGCTTTCAGTTGTGTGGCGTTCAGCCCCAGAAGTCGTGCCAGACCGTCGAAATCATTGGCGGCAAGGGCCGACTTGAAGGCTTCCACCGCGTTCGCCGGATCGTCAAACGCCGGCGGCTCTCCCGCAGCGGCATAGTCGTAGATGCTTGCTGGTCCCTCTGTCTGCGCGAGAGCAGCATCGATCGGGGCGAGGAGGGGAGCAAGCGAAATCGCCGATCCCAGGAGAAGTGTGTGCAATAGCTTGATCATGGTCCTGCCTCTCGCAGCCCGCTCAACGTCTGCCGCCGCCGCGGCCGCCACCGCCGCGACCACCGCCGCGTCCGCCGCCCCCCATCGGCGGCCTGCCGCCGCCGCGGCTGATCTGCGGCCGCCCGCCGCCACGTTGCCCGCCGCCCATACTGTGGCCGCCGCGCCGCGAGGCAGATACCTCTCGCCGTCCGGAGTTGACGTTGCCGAGCCCGGACGGTTTCTTCGGCCTGTTCTGCGCCTTCGAGGCCATCTTCTTCTTGCCTGCCGGCCGGTTGGCGGAGGATTTCTTGCCCTTGGGGCGGTTGGCTCCGGGTTTCGCGCCGCTGGATTTTACCTTTGCCACCGCCTGTCCGCTGCCGGCCCGTGCGGCGGGTCGCGCCGCGGCGTCCCGTCTCGGTTGCGCCTTCAGGCCGTCGAGCGTGCTCTTGCGCACGTCCTTGAGCTGGCCCCCGCCGCCGCCTGAGCGTGCCTGCGGCCGCTCGCGATTGATCTCCGCGGCGCGGTTGCGCAGGTTGTTGTCACCCTTGGCCTTGATGTTGTTCTTGATGTTCGTCCGGTCGAATTTCTGGAGCTGGTCGCGGTCGAAGCTGAGCTTGCTGCGGTCGACATTCTTCCAGTCGATGTCGTTCCAATTGACCTTGCCGTCGAAGTCGATGTTGTTGAAACACTTGTTGCAGTCGACATCGATGTCGCCGCCCCAGTCGCCGCCCCAGACCCCCCAGTCGTCCCAGTCGACGATGGCGCCGAAGACCGCGCCGGTGACGGCGCCTGCAAAAAAGGCCGCGCCCGGATAATAATAGGAGGGATAGGGGTCGTCATAATAGTCGATCGGAGCCGGCGCGTAATCCGCCTCGTAGAGCATCTCCGGCGGATACTGCGGCACATAGATGGTCTCGGGGCTCGCCGACTGGATGATGATGTTGTCTCCCTCCTCGACCACCTTCATCTTGTCGTCCGTCTTGATAATATCCTTGGCGACCGCCTCGTCGCGCAACTGCTGGATGGCGATCAGCACGTCCTTCTGCTGATTGGCGATCGCCTCGCCGAAGGTCTGCGTCCATTCGAGATCTTCACTCATCATCTCGATGATCTCGGGATAGTTCAGCAGTGAAATGACGCTGCCGTCCCAGTCTTCCTTCGGCTTCAGGTTGGGGCTTTTCTTGCGCTTCTCGAGAAACCGCTCCGCCTCTACAATCTGCAAGGGATAGAGCGACACGGCAGAAACCAGCGCGACCAGTTCGTCCGGATAGAGCGCAATCCGCGCCACCAGGACCTCCAGTTCGTCGTCACTCAACGGCTCCGGGGTTGATGTCGTAGTATCAGTTGCAGCTTTTGACGGTTCTTGTGCGAGTGAGGCGTCGATTTGCATCGACAGCATGAGCGTTAGGGCGCTCGCGAGTGCAAAGGTGGTGCCTTTGATCATGTTTTCGCCTCCCGGACGCGGGCCCTTCCGCGATTATCAAGATCGCGCTGACGTCAAGATGTCCCCGGTCTCGGCATCGACTGTCCCCACGCCTATTGCATGCAACTGCACTAGGTTACGGGCGAACGGTGCTTGTTGTCGGTGCGCGCGTTGCCGGTGCAGGCTTTGGCACTGAGCCGGTAGCCGCCGGAGGCCGTTCCTGTGCTGCCCTCCGCTTGAGGAGGTAAGTATTAATGGGTTGCCGTTTCCCGTCGATCTGACGCTGGTTGATGTCGACGCCTTCATAATACTCATCTGCAGGCGCTGGCACTGCGGCGCCCAGGATCAAACAGAAGGCCACCATCATCGCCCGACTAATTGGAATCTTGCTCATTTTCGTGATTCCTTCCTGCGATTGGCGCAGCGCATTTTTAATTAGAGTCGAACGGCAAGTCGTTGATCGCGATCAAGAACGAAAAAAATCCACCGCACTGCTGGCTCGGGCGACGACCGTGCGCATGGTTGATCCCGCGGGGGAAGTTACAATTGTAGGAACAATTGTTCCTGATCAATGCCGTCCGGTGCGCAAAGAATTATTCTGTTTCGCCAGGAAATACAGACGTGGGCTATCCGCGGCCTTGAGAACTGTTTTGGCTCCGGCCATGCAGGGCGCGGGAGCTCAAATGAGAAGCCTAGTTTCGCAAGCGCCGGGATGACCGTCCGGCCGGACTTTCGTCAAATGCGACCAACGCACGTCAAGTCTCAAAGACCGATGTCGCCAAAGGAGATGGCCAATGCGCACTGTCGGTGTCCATTCGGAAGTCGGCAAGCTTAGGACGGTGATGGTCTGCGGGCCGTCCTTGGCTCATCAACGACTGACCCCGGGCAATTGTCACGACCTGCTGTTCGACGACGTCGTCTGGGTGCATGAGGCGCAGAAGGACCACTACGATTTCGTCCTGAAAATGCAGGAAAGAGGGGTGGAGGTCCTGGAGTTGCACGACCTGCTGACCGACACTCTCATGGATGCCGAAGCGCGCCAGTTCGTGCTTGATCGCCGGGCCACCCCGAATGTCATGGGATCCCAGATCGCCGAGCTTATGCGTCCTTGGATGGAGGAAATGGATGCCAGGCGGCTGGCTGCCTTCCTAATCGGTGGAATCTCGATTGCAGACCTTCCGGAAGGACAGGGCAAGGCTCTCATGGCATCTGCCTTCCACTCCACCGAGTTCGTCCTCCCTCCTATACCAAACACATTGTTTCAGCGCGATCCGTCCTGCTGGATCTATAACGGAGTAACGTGCAACCCAATGTTCTGGCCCGCACGGCGCGCGGAAACCCTGGTTCAAAGGGCGGTGTACAAGTTTCATCCATCCTTCAAGGACGCGGCCTTCGACATTTGGTGGGGCGACTCCGACGAGCAGTTTGCAAATGCCACGATCGAAGGCGGTGACGTCATGCCTATCGGCAACGGTATCCTGCTGGTGGGAATGGGTGAGCGGACCACCTACCAGGCGGTGGGCCAGGTTGCCAAGGCGTTGTTCAAGGCAGGCGCCGCTACTCGCGTCATCGGTTGCCTGATGCCGAAGAGCCGGGCAGCGATGCACCTCGATACCGTATTCACATTCTGCGATCGCGACGTGGTGACGCTCTTCGCAGACGTTGTAGATCAGATCCGTTGTTACAGCCTTTTCCCTCTCGACGACCAGGGAAACTTCGAGGTGCTGCAGGAAAGTCGCCCCATGCTCGAAGTCGTCAGCGAAGCATTGGGCATCGACAAACTTCGAACCATCGCCACCGGTGGAAACGCCTATGAGGCGGAACGTGAACAGTGGGACGACGGAAACAACGTCGTTGCCCTTGAACCGGGCGTTGTCGTTGCCTACGACCGGAACACGTATACCAACACCCTTCTGCGCAAGGCAGGCATCGAGGTCATCACAATCCGCGGCGCCGAATTGGGCCGAGGACGCGGGGGCAGTCACTGCATGACGTGTCCGATCTGGCGAGAGCCGGCCGACTGAATTTGCAAATGGAATTTCCGCAAATTGGAGCAACACCATGAGTTTTAATCTCCGAAACCGCTCGCTTCTAACCGTGCAGGACTACACACCGCGGGAGTTTCGTTACCTCGTGGATCTCGCTCGTGATCTGAAGCGCGCCAAATATGCGCGCACCGAACAAGAGCACCTGAAAGGCAAGGAAATCTGCCTGATCTTCGAAAAGACCTCGACGCGTACGCGATGCGCCTTCGAAGTGGCCTGTTCCGATCAAGGCGCCAATGTCACCTATCTCGACCCTGCCGGCTCGCAGATTGGACACAAGGAGTCTTTCAAGGACACCGCGAGAGTCCTCGGCCGAATGTACGATGCCATCGAATACCGCGGTGCCTCTCAGAGCGGCGTTGAAACTCTCGCAAAATATGCGGGTGTGCCCGTCTATAACGGTCTGACCGACGAATACCATCCAACGCAAATGATCGCCGACGTCCTGACGATGCGCGAGCATAGCGACAAGCCGATCAGCGAAATCAAGTACGCCTATATCGGCGACACCCGATCGAACATGGGTCATTCTCTGCTGATCGTCGGCTGCTTGATGGGTATGGATGTGCGCATTTGCGGTCCCCGATCTCTGTGGCCCTCGGAAGAATTTCAGACCATCGCGCAAGAACTTCAGGCTCAGTCCGGAGCGCGCCTGATGATCACGGATGATCCGAGGACTGCAGTGGAGGGAGTTGACTTCATTCACACGGATGTCTGGGTCTCGATGGGTGAGCCGAAGGAGGTCTGGAAAGAACGAATTGATTTGCTCACGCCTTATCAGGTCAATGCCGAGTTGATGGCAGCAAGCGGCAACCCGCAGACCAAGTTCATGCACTGCCTCCCGGCCTACCACGATACCGAGACCACTATCGGAAAACAGATCGCCAATGACTACGGGCTATCAAACGGTCTCGAGGTCACCGACGAGGTGTTCGAGTCGCAAGCGAACATCGCGTTTGAACAGGCCGAAAATCGCATGCACACGATCAAGGCACTGCTGGTTGCAACTCTGGGGGACTGACCATGCGCGTCGTGATCGCCTTAGGCGGGAATGCGCTCCTAAAACGAGGGGAGCCCATGACCGCCGAAACACAACGTCACAACATCAAGATTGCGGCCGAGGCCATCGCGCCGCTGGCCGCCGAACACCAGATCGTGGTTACTCATGGAAATGGACCGCAGGTCGGCCTGCTGGCCCTGCAGGGAGCCGCATACAAGCCCGAGGAGGCCTATCCGCTTGATATACTTGGAGCTGAGACGGAAGGCATGATCGGCTATATGCTGGAGCAGGAACTTGGAAACGTGCTCCCTTTCGAGGTGCCGCTGGCAACAATCCTCACAATGGTTGAGGTCGATGGTAACGATCCCGGATTCCAGAACCCCACCAAATTTGTCGGCCCGGTCTACGAGGCAAGCGAAGCTGGCGAGCTTCATCAGCAGAAAGGGTGGGCATTCAAGCAGGACGGGAATAAATGGCGCCGCGTCGTAGCGTCGCCGCTTCCCAGACGGATCTTTGAACTTCGACCTATCCGGTGGCTTCTCGACAAAGGAGCGGTTGTCATCTGCGCCGGCGGCGGCGGTATTCCGACGATGTATGAGCGGGGCAAGGAACGGACATTGATTGGCGTGGAAGCGGTCATCGACAAGGATCTCTGTTCAGCCCTTCTTGCCCGGGACATTGGAGCAGATCTGCTCATAATGGCGACCGACGCGGACGCTGTTTTTACCGGCTGGGGAACCCCGGAACAGAAGGCAATCTTCAAGACGAATCCCCGCCGGATAAGCGAGTTCTCGTTCCCCGCCGGGTCCATGGGACCCAAGGTCGAGGCCGCCTGTCATTTTGTCAATGCAACCGGGCATGCTGCAGCGATAGGTGCGTTGGCCGACATCCCGGCAATGGTGCGTGCAGAGCGAGGCACCATCATAAACTCATCATTCCCTGACATCACGTGGCATGTCGAGGTTCCGGTTCCTGGTCCAGTCTCCGGTCCAGTCTAGGATTGTTTGCGCATAGTCGAGGTGTGGGAAGAGCGATTGCCTTCAAGAGGTGACGGATGAAGGTGGAAATCGAAAGGAAGTTTCGGATCCTCGACGAGGGCTGGCGTGCGCAGGCTTCGGCGTCGTCGGAGCTTCGCCAGGGCTACATCGTTATGACAAAAAAACGCGTTGTGCGCGTCAGAACAATTGATGGTGCCGGAGCGGTCCTGACGGTAAAAATCCGCACCAGATCCGGTCGACGCGAGGAATATGAGTACGTGATCCCGTACGATGACGCGACAAGAATGCTTGATCACGCCCTCTGTACAATAGATAAGACGCGTCATGAGGTCGAGTATCGAGGCTTTCGGTGGGAGATAGACGTCTATCACGCTATGCAAGAAGGCTTGATCATTGCAGAGGTTGAGCTCTCAGCTTCGACAGATGAGCCACCTCTGCCGCCGTGGCTTGGCCCCGAGATCACTGGAAACCCCAAATATTCAAATCGGGTACTTGCGAAGAAGGGTGCTGCTGCGCATACCGATTTTCCCGATGTCGGCCGCAGTGGTGAACGCCTGCTGACAACTATGCGGCGAGACGTGATTTTCCGTCCTTTTGACTGAAAGTGGAGCAAGGACATGGCTGAAAAACGAGACATCGACCCGAATGCGACACCTCCGAGCGCCAAGGACCTGCGCATGCAGCTTCTTCAGCGAGAGATGGAGGAAGTGGAGAAGGAGCGGAAGTTCAAAACGCTGCAGGAGCAGAAGTTAACTGACTTCGCCGAAAAATTCCTTGAAGAGCACGTGACGCCAGAGGAGGTTGCCGTGGTGCGCCGCCTGGTAGCAAACGCTGTTCGAGACGGAAAGTTCGAGGCGATGGTTTACAGCTTCCCCTCGGATCTTTGCACCGACAGCGGGCGTGCGATAAACAGTGCTGACCGGGACTGGCCACAGACTCTCCAGGGTAAGGCGAAGGAGTTCTTTGAGCGATATCAAAAATTTGGCAAGCCCCAGGGCTTCAAGCTCAAAGCCATGATTATCAATTTTCCAGGCGGTATGCCGGGCGACATCGGCTTCTTTCTGAACTGGGCTCCTGACGACGTCTCTGGATGAAATCTGCGACTCTGGTCCAGCCTCCAGCCAACAGTAATTTTGGATCGGGCCTCTAGGCCGTCACGCTCAAGGCATCACCGTTGAACGCGCGTAGAGCATCTTCGATACCTTCAAAGATCATCTCGGAACCGATTTTGTCGATTACGCCAGCACGCGAGAGCATGGCACGGGCGTCGGTGTGCAACTCAGCAAGCCCAAGTGCAATCCCTCGATTCTTCAGATCCGCATGGACTTCCTCCAGCATGATGGTCGCCGTGCTGTCGATTTGCGGTATGGCACTCGCGTCGATGACCAGCCAGCGAGTGTCCGCGGGCAGCTCGTCGGCGATCACGCGAAGGCGTTCCTGAACATGGTCGGTATTGTAGAAGAGAAGACTGCCCTGGATCATGCAAATAGTGAGGCCGAACACCGGACGCGCTGCCGGAGCGCGATGGAGCTTGTAGAAACCGTCGCGCCCGGGAATCCGGCCTAGAAGGGCGTCGTGGGGGAACATGCTCTTTTGAAGAATGTAAACGAGGGTTGCCGCAATCGCTATGATCACGCCATTCAGAACACCCAACCCGATCGGCCCCCACATGGCTATCAGCGCAAATATGAACTCAATCCGGCTGACGCGCCAAATCTGCTTCAAGGCGGCGATATCGATAAGGCTCAGTGCGGTCGCTGCCAGGATCGCGCCCAGTGCCGGGATAGGCAGAATCCGCAGAATGTCTCCGAAGAAAAGCACTGTCGACATAAGTGCCGCTGCCGCGACAAGGCTCGCTACCTGCGATCGGCCTCCCACAAGTAGATTCACTGCAGTTCGGGAATCGGAGGCTGTTACCGGAAAGGCTCCGAAGAGGCCGGCAGCTATGTTCGCAGCACCGAATCCGGTAAGTTCGCGATTTGGATCGACGTGGTGGCCGGCTTTGGCGCCGAAGCTGCGGGCTGCAATGATGCCAGACCCGAAACTGACGAGAAAAATGGCTGCACCGCCCAGCAGTAATGGCTGAAGGTGAATATTGCCGATGCTGGGCATTGCCAATGGGGGAAGTGCACCAGGGATATCGCCGACGATTGCTATTCGGTGAGTTTCGAAATCGAACATTGCGGAAAGCAGGACTGCCAGGACAACGACGAGAATCGGGCCTGGGATAGGCGAATGCATGGCACGGGAGGCCTGCAGCAGTGCGAATGAGGCCAGTGCCAGAAAGAGTGAGGGCAGATGAACCGATCCGATCTTTTGCACAAGCTCAAGAACGGGGCCGATCAGGCCTTCGGACGCGACCTCGATACCGGTAAAGCGACCAATCTGACCGATCAGAATCGACAGAGAAATGCCGGCGAAAAAGCCTGTCAGAATGGGACGTGAGAGAAAGGTCGCGAGGACGCCCAGTCGGATTGCGCGGGCAATCAGGCAGAGCGTTCCGACGACGAGCGCCAATAGCGCCGCCACCGCAACGCGATCAGCCGTGACACCGGGTGCCGCAAAGATCGTCGTCAAGACCGCTGCCAGCACGGTCATGGTGGCTGCATCCGGACCGACGATGAGCTGACGCGAAGGCCCAAAAAACGCGTAGGCCACCAACGGGGCGATGCTTGCGTAAAGTCCAGTTTCGGGCGGAAGGCCAGCAATGGCCGGATAGGCGATGGCGCTCGGCAGTCCCACAGCAGCGATTGCCAGCCCGGCGGAGACGTCACTGCGCAGCCATGCCGGCCGGTAGCCGTCCAGACCTGCGAGGAGGGGTAAACGGGGGAGGGCCAACGGCATGCTGGGGCTTCCTGATCAGTGTCCCGTCAGAACGAGCGTTTGGACAGGCAGCAGCAGCGCCTGCAGCCGCAGGATCATGGCATGCACCAGTCCAAGCGCATCCACCATATGAAGGAAGAGCCAGCGGGGCGTGCTTACGTTTCCGTGGGTCAGTTCGTCATGATTGCTCGTGTAGGCATTGGCGATGCAGTTACTTCCTGGCGGAATGCCGGTGAACTGGTCTTCATAGAGTGGTTCCAGGAAGCTGGTCAGCGTTCCGGGCCTGGCCATCTGCTGCACGTCTACGAGCTGATCCGCGGGCCGGACCTGGCCAGCGGCAATAACGTCCTGGACCTCGGTCACGACCATTGGAATGATGGTAAAGGGCTTCCCGATACACGTGACTTCGGCAATCATCCCCGGTTTCAGGACCTGAGCCTCGATCTGTCCGAACCCTGCTATCAACCCTACGCGGCGATCCTCGGGAATCAGGATCCCGGCCGAGCGGATCATCGGATTGACGATATCGCCAGGTCTCAGAGCGAACTGTTGAACCATTCCGGCGGTTCCAGCGCGCACGACAGTCTTGTCCAATTCCACCTGCGCCTGGGCAAGTGCAGCTTCGGCGCTTGCCTTCTGTGCCGGCAGGAGCGACGCGATTTTCGTTTGCAAAGTCTGCTTGTTGGAAACGGCGGCGGCGAGCGCGCCTTCTCGGCTGTTTACCGCCACTTGGCGTCTCTCGATTTCACGCTTTGCGACCACGTTCGGATTGCGCCGATTGAGCTCAACCTGTGTCTCGTATTCGTCCACGGCCTGCTGGTAGGCGCCCTCTGCCTGGGCGATCAAACCGTCTGCCGCCACCAGCTCCGTTTGTGCCACCGCCGACTCGGCATCCAGTTCAGAAACACGCCGGCGAGCGGTTTCCAGCGCCGCCTCCTGTCCCGTGCTGTCGAGGCGAAATAGGGGGGCACCAGCGGCAACCTTCTCATTCGTGCCAACGAAAACTTCCGCAACGCGGCCATTCGCCTCGGGCAATATGGTAACCGTGCGGAACACCGCTGTGACGTTTTTGGTGGAAGGATGATAGTAGAAGATGAGGGTGATCAGGGAAAGTGTAAGGATCACACAGGCCGTAATGCCCCAGCGCAGCTCAAACCACATGGAATAGAGATTGATCTCGCGGCCGAGCCTCTTGCCCTGGGCATAGCGGCGGAAAAGAAAGTCCGGAAAGATCGTGAGCAGGGAGCAGATCATGAACTCAAGCATGGCTTATCCCCTCCGCTCCGAAAGGTTGTTGTCGCTAGACGAAACTTCATTTTCTACCGGTACCCACGGAGGTTCTGTCGGCACGGTGCGCGGCTTGACCACTGGTTCGAGGCCGGTTGGGTGGGCCTCGGCTGAAGAGGAGGAGGCGTCCCGAGCAGCAATCGATCGGAGCGAGTCGGCAATCGAAGCCATCGGACTGGAGAAATCAGGAAACTCGATCATTGCCAGTAGCAGGGCAGCGATCCAGAAGAGGTGGTTATGCGTAAACAGTGCAATCAGGGCGAGTACCGCGACCAGCTGTAGTTTGCCCTTGCTCGCCCCGTGAGCCATGTGTTCGGGAAGCGCGTGGAGGCGTAAGTATAAGACGCCGATGAGGAGTATCAGAAGCAGGACGAAGACGGTCATTATATTGAATAGAATATCCGTCTCCCCGGGTGCGGTGATGAACGCAGGCAAATGATTAACTGCCGCTGGGTGCACGGACTCTGCCATTTGCGCTCTCCTCCGGAGACGACGTCTTTTCAGACGTACACGTATTACCGCAGAGCTTCAATTGCTGCATGTTTCGAGAAACATGCAGCAATTGAGATGTTCCTGCTGCAGAATAATTTTAACTCGATAAGCAAAGGGCCGGTCAAACGCTTTCGTATCTCCACAATGATACGCGAAAAGGGGTGACTGGCAATGACTCGCGTCAATCGCCGAGCACTTCCGAGCTCATAATGTTAGGAATCGAAGAGCTGCCCTGAGTGTCGGAACGCGCGGCATTTTTCGTACCCGCGGCGGCGACGGGATTGTCTTCGAAATGCGAAGAATCGATTCACGCGAATGCTGGATGCGTATCCTACGGTATTTTACTGTGGCTTCCTCAGAGGGGGCGTTACAATCGAAGCATCGTTCTCCACGCTTTCTTCACGCACTATCGCGAAATGAGTTGCAGCAGACCTCAGCGGCCGTGCATAGGAGGGCCGCTTGCAAAGATGCATGTGCGCGATGATGCAACTTAGGGGAGCGACGAAGAGAGACCGCACAGGCAGGTGGAAGAGGCGAAAGAATGGCTGAGGATCAGCCTCACAAGGACGCTGGGAGTACCGGCCGACCTGACGAGCCATCAATAGAAGCGAGGATTACGGATATCGCCCGAATCGGGGTGGTCGTGCTTTTCGCCTATTGGTCGCTTACCCTTGTCGCTCCGTTCGCCATCATTATCATCTGGGCGATAATTTTGACTGTTGCTCTCTATCCGCTATATCAGGAGCTTAGCGTCTTGCTTGGCCAACGCGTTCGATTGGCCGCGGCCTTGATCACATTTGTCAGTCTCGTGATCATCGTAGGCCCGCTTGCAGCTATTGCTTTTAACTTCGCTGAAGGTGTGCAGACGCTTTTCACCAGATTGAGCGAGGGTTCCTCCCTGGTGCCACTGCCCACGGAAAATGTCAAAAGCTGGCCACTCATCGGTGAGCGCGTTTTTGAGGCCTGGAGCCTTGCCTCTGTCAATCTTGAATCGGCAGTGAAGCGCTTTGAACCATCGTTGCTGCATGTTGGGAGCGTCGTCCTAAGCAAAGTTGCCAGCGTCGGCGTTGGCCTGTTGAGCTTCGTGGCGTCCGTGCTCGTGGCAGGCTTTCTTTTCGGGTCCGGTGCGCGCTTTGCCGAAAACGTGCAAGGCTTCGCTCGCAGAATGGGTGGGAATAGGGGCGTGGGTTTTGTGCAGCTCGCGGCGGCCACTATCCGTAATGTGGCGCGTGGAGTAATCGGTGTCGCGCTGTTGCAGGCGTTTCTTTGCGCACTGATCTTAAGCCTGTTTAGCGCACCAGCGCCTGGGATGGTGGCGTTTGTCGTGCTGATCCTATGCATTGTTCAAATCGGGCCAGCGCTTGCTTTGTTGCCTGTCATGATTTGGGCCTGGACAGAGTTGAATCCGGCCGCTGCAGCACTACTCACGCTCTTGTTGATCCCTCTGATCCTCATCGACAACGTGATGAAGCCGGTGTTGGTGGCTCGCGGACTTTCGACTCCGACTCTCGTAATTCTTCTCGGTGTGCTTGGAGGTACTCTGTCCTATGGTTTGATCGGCTTGTTCCTCGGACCCATCGTCCTCAGTGTTTTCCACGACTTGGTGATGGTTTGGATGAGAGGTGGATCAGCGGCACCTAACACGCCGCCCCTGGCGGCAGCTTCAGAGGGAATATCGGAACAGAATTGAACAATTGAACCGCAGCAACGATTGAAGGGAAGGGGCGTCCGACGAACCGAGCACCTTCTTTATTAGTAAACGTTCGGGACTATGTTGCGTGCTGTGTTGTCGTCGACGAAATCGTCCGGCCGCTTTTGACGCTTGCCGAGTTCCGGTTTGTCGTACTTGATCCTCTCGTACGGGATAGACTTGAGAATGTGGCTGATGCAATTGACCCGCGCGCGCTTTTTACTGTCCGAGGGGACGATCCACCATGGCGCCTGCGGACTATCGCTCATCCGGATCATCTCATCGTAGGCGCGGCTGTAATCCCACCAACGGCGATAAGACTCGAGATCCATGGGGCTGAGTTTCCATTGCCGCCGTGGATCGCGAATCCGGCGTCGAAACCGACGCTCCTGTTCCTCTTCGCTCACCGTTAGGAAGTACTTTAGCAGCATCACGCCGCTTTCGACGATCGCCGCCTCAAAACGGGGCACCAGTTCGAGAAAGCGCCGCGCCTGCTTGACGGAACAAAAACCCATCACTCTCTCGACGCCCGGACGATTGTACCAGCTGCGGTCGAATATGACGATCTCTCCCCCGGCGGGAAGATGCGCCACATATCGTTGCATGTACATTTGCGTCTTCTCCCGGTCTGTCGGCGCCGGCAAGGCAACGACGCGAAACACGCGTGGGCTGACGCGCTCGGTAAGCCTTTTGATAAGGCCTCCTTTTCCGGCCGCGTCACGTCCTTCGAAAATAATCACAATGCGGGCGCCGGATGTCTTCACCCAGGCCTGGAGATGGGACAGCTCAATCTGAAGCCTTGCCATTTCCTCTTCATATTTGTGCGATCCGGTCTCTTCATTGCCGCGCTCCCGCACCTGCAAAGATCTGTCGTGCTCCGCGTCCATTCCGCACCCTCCGTGGTTCCACATCGGCCGCCGGCCGGTCCTGCCCAGGTTCATTTGGGAGTAAATTAATGCGGAGAAGGCAAGAGTGCTTGTAGTATCGTGTAGCGTCTATCGGAGTGGCCGCAGCCCGGGTCCCTGTGGGCTCGTGTCCTGCGAAATGGAAACGCCCGCTTGCCGCAATCCCTCAAGAAAATGAAGCTGATCCTCAGTCCGGTGGATGCGCATCGCAACTTCGCGCCCGATATTCTTCAGGACGCCGGGCGCATTCGTCTCAAGCCATCGCCGCTCGATGCGAGCTTCGTCGGTCTTGCCGAGCTTACCGAGCGTGGCAAGCAATATGACGTGGAAAATTGGGTTGGCACGAAGGTCGGATAGGCGAGCCCACTTCTCCGCCGCGACGTAGTCCCGGCGAATATAACAGCAGACTGCCAGCGCCGCCTGAAAATACCCCACGGGACCAGGATTCCGGTCAACTGTCTTGGACACGAGTTCGCAACCCCTGCCCCATTGACCAGATAGCGCGAGACGGAACCCATATTCGCCGGCAAGTTCCGTGTCACTTGGGTTGATCGCAAAGGCGCGCGCCCCGACCGCCAGGGCTGCGTCGACTTGGCCGCGGAAGAAAAGCGCGACCATTCTTGCTTGGAGAGCACGGACGTTCTGCGGGTCCAGTTCCACAGCGCGTGCCGCCGTTTCGATCGCCCGGTCAAGAGCAACGGTTGACGAACCGCCCAGGCGGTTGCGAAAGCGGAGTTCGTCAACATAGGTGAGCGAAAGCAGCGCCCAGGCGGTTGCATAGCCGGGGAAGCGCCTCGTCGCGTCTGTGAGGCACTCTCGAACGGATGTATGTGCCTGAGGGTCGAGATTAGCGCGATAGCCGTAGTAAGAAAGTGTACAAGCATAGGCTTGCCAATCATCCGGAACGGCGTGCGTCAGATGCGTGGCATTTGCCTGAAACATGACTCCGTACGGCTGTGCGATCGCACTGGCTATAGCCGCCGCAGCGCGTGCCTGAAGTTCAAGCACTTTATGAGGTCGGAGATCTTCGTCATAATTGTTAGCCCATACCACTGATCCTTCTGGATGCTGAACGAGGCGTATTCCGAGCCTCAGTTTACTTCCGTCAATTCGGACACGGCCTTCCAGGGCGTAAACGGGCGGGCTCCCTTGGGCTGGATCCGGACTTTGGAGCCCGTCTATTCCCTCGTTCGTGGCAACGGTTATCTCCTTAAACTTGGAGAGATTGCTGATGACTTCGTCCGTCAGGCCTCTTGTAATCATTTCCGATTGAGGGGAACTTGCAAGATCTTCAAAGGGCATCACGACCAACCTTGGAAGCTTTGGCAGAGTCTCCCGCGTGTTGGTGGCGCTTTTCTCCAGGGCGGTTTTGACCGCGAGAAAACCGCTCGCGCCCAGTGTCGCAAGAATTGCGATAGTCGGCAGTATTCCGAACCCGCTCCAAAGAAATTTGCATCGGTTAAAGACGCTCGACACTCCTCGTCCGGAGCTTCGAGACTCGGATTTGGTCGCAATGCCGATCCGCGTGTGAAATATCGGGACATAACCACCCTTGGGTATTGTTATGACGATCGGATCCTGGCGACCTGCCACTAGATAATAGCGTTCAAGAGCACGCCGGAGACGACCGGCTTCAATCCGGACCACAGGATCGTTCTGAGCATCGAACGAAGGGTCCCTGCCGAAGACCACGGTAGCGATCGAATAGGCCTTGATGCGATCAGCCCGTCCGGCGATCGCTTCCTCGATAACGTAGCTCAGAAACTTGCGCGCGCGTTCCGGGACGTCGAAATCAGGGCTTGACCGGATCCGATTGAGTTGTGCGGTGATTTCTGCGTTCGAGGGCAGGGCCGTAGACTCATGCCTGACCTTTTCCAAACCATTCGCTGTCATGCCGCCCCCGGGCCAACATACGCTGTACGACATGAAGTTCTGTAGCTTTCCGTATCTTACTCCCGGGGCGAGTAGGCGGCAATGTAGGATGCACTGGAAGTATATTTCATTCTCGGCCCTGGAGAGGGGGATCGAAATGAACAGTCATGAACTAGGCGGACGTGAACATGGTCTGACTGCGGTCTTGAGACGGTTTCCGGCGCGGTCTTTACAAATCAAGGAGCTGTCGATCCGGGACGAGAGCTTCAGGGGAATGTGCGAAGATCTTGCGGTCGCTGAAAACGCACTTGCTGCCGCCGATCAACTGCCAGTTCAGGTGAGGGAAGAGCGCCGAGCCGAATTTAGCGGCCTCGTCGAGAGCCTCGTCGCAGAGATCGAGCAGACGCTTGGATAAGCCAATCGCGCAAGCACGCAACGCTATGCATGACAAAACCTCCGGCGACTGCCGCGCGGCGCTCGGAGGAAACCAACTGCACAGAACCCCGCAAGCCCAAGCGATTGAGCACAGCGACCCCGAAGTATGGAGAGTTGGACCATGGACGCTTATGTAGCAAACGCGTTGCAAGCCGGCACAATCATGCCCGCTGCCAGGACTAACCAGGAAGATGTGGAATCGAGGCCGCTGAGCAACTTTGCCGACGGAGAGAGGATTTACATGGATGGGGAGAGGGCCGGCCAAATCTATCGCGTGGAATATGGCGCAGTTCGCATTTGTCGCATACTGGCCAATGGCCGTCGGCAAATTCTTGCGTTTCATTTCGGCGGTAACTGGTTCGGCCTGCAAGCCGAAGATCTGCGGCGCTCCTCCGCGGAAGCGGTAGGCGCTACCGGAATAAAATGCGTCAACATTCAGGAAACGCCAGGCATGTGGCAGGGTCTGCTTCCCGTTATCCTCGACAGCTTTTCGTCGGCGCAAGAGCATCAATTGGTGATTGGTCGTCACAGTGCGATCGAGCGTGTGGCAGCCTTCCTGCTCGAAATGTCGGATCGCTCAGGAGCGCTCTGCAAATATGATCTCTTCATGCCACGCGTCGACATTGCTGATTATCTCGGATTGACCATCGAAACCGTCTCACGCTCACTTACCAAACTAAAAAGCAGAGGCGTCATCAAACTGAACGGAACTCGCGGCATCGAGATCCTTAATCAGGAGATGCTGGAGAATTTGTGCATGTAGTGTGAGTAGTTCGAGGTGGACTGATCCCACCCCTCATACGCCTTCGCCACGTGGTTCCGACGGCGCAGTTCGATTTTCTGGTCGGTTAACTTTGACGCGTTCGATTCGCACCTTCGTATGCCGTGTGCGGCCAAAGCGGCTACCGAACCGAGGAGTGACGACGTGTCGGCGGAGTTTACACGGATTCGGCTATCGGTGGAGTTGCGAGCTATTTCGCCGGCGCTTCCGCCGCCAGCGCTGCCAGATGCTTTTTGGTGATCGCGTCGCGAGTTGTTGCGGCCGCCGCCGCCGATTGCGCGTCGTCGCCGGCGACCTGGACCGTCGGCGAGGCGAAGTGGATGCCATTGGCATCGAATGCCTCTTTGATTAAGGCTTGAGCGCGGCGTCTGATCTGGGCTTGAGATCCTGGCTTGGTGGTCAGGGCGAAGCTTAGCGTTATGCCGTAATCGCCGAACTGCTCTACGCCTTTCATCTTCACCGTTTCGATGATCATCGGCGCGAGCTCCGGGTCTTCGAGCAACGCGGTCCCGATGCCCTTCACCACCTTCTTCACCTTGGCGACGTCGGAGTCATAGGAAACATTGATCATGAACTTGTCGACGACCCAATCGCGGCTCATGTTCTGCACGGCGCCAAGCGTTCCGAAAGGCACTGTGAACACCGGTCCCCGGTGATGACGCAGCTTGACGGAGCGGATGCTGAAGGATTCGACCGTTCCCATGTAGCTGCCGCTCTGGATATACTCGCCGACCCGGAAAGCATCGTCCATCATGTAGAAGATACCGCTGATAATATCCTTGACCAAGCTCTGTGAGCCGAAGCCGATTGCGACGCCGAAGACCCCGGCGCCGGCGATCAGCGGACCGACTGCGACG
The DNA here is from genome assembly GCF_035610345.1 of Sinorhizobium meliloti. The sequence goes on from NZ_CP141214.1 coordinate 845,233, forward strand.
CCAAGGCCGGAGAGGACCATCATGCCGGCGGTGACTGCGATAAAGGCTGCGAGGAAGTTGCGCAGGATCGGCAGCAGCGTGCGCAGCCGCATGCTGCGAGCAAGCCGGGCTGGATCCCCGACGTCTATACTGGCCCTCTTGATGCGGAGGCCGATGTATTCCTTCACCAGTTGCCAGATCAGATCTGCGGCAAGCAGAATCACGACGCCGGCGAGTACGCCGCGGAAAATGCGATTGAATTCGTCGTCCTGCATCATCGCTGTCCCGTTGAAGCGGAAGACGACGGCAAGCCAGGCGGCAGCGAGCGCGATGATCATGAACCTTGCACCACGCTCGATCAGGACATTGCGCATTACCGGAACGTCGTCGGCAGCCGAAACGACGAGCATTGCCCTGGTCAGCGCGCTAGTGAAACGCAACAGCGGCGGCAGGGCGAGAATATAAACGCCGATCCAGAAGAGCACCTTCATGCCGGCGACCCAGAGTAGCCACAGCAGAACAAGGAAAGCGACGATAGTCGCGTTGTGCATCGTTCGCCGCGCGGCCGTCGTCGCCGCCATGGGGCGGCACAACGTGGCTTCGATTGCCATCCCCAGGACCACGAAGCCGAGAGCGGCTGTAACGAGATCATTGACGTCATTTGGAAACGAGAGCGCCCGCATAAGATCCTGGACAGCCCACAGGAAAGCCAGTGCGCATATCAGAAGAACGGACCGTCTATACCAGAACTGAGCCACGCGCGGGGCGATGGCCCCATTTCCCTCCTGTGCGTCCTCGGTCGCGCCCTTAAATGCGGGCCTCGATGCCGCCCAAACGATTGAAATCAGCAGGCGGGAGATGATCCACGCGATGAGCAGCGGCGCGACCGCCGCCTCCAACTGCGCCGGCCAATCGGAAAGCGCGAAAGCCGAGACGCCCGCGATGGCGAAAGCCATTATGGGCACGATACGCGTTAAGGCGGCAAGGCTGTGACCGAATTGCCCCGAATGTCCTTTTGCACTGCGGCGCAGGAGGTAACGCAGGAGAAATTCCGCGCTGTAACCGGCAAGGAGAATAAGCACTAGGCCCCTGAAGATCGGCATCGCTCCCAGATTAGGCATGTCGCTCGTTATGCGGGCTTTTGCCGCCTGCCATTCCGGGACCATTCGTGGCGCGGCATCCCGCAAACCGTCAAGGTGCCGCCGGATCTCTCCAATCCATCGCGAGGCAAGGCTCGCCGCTGGCACCGCAGTCGACGGCGCAACGGCCTGCTTCGTCGAGAGCCATTCGCGTACTTCCGGATCGTCAAGCAACTGAAATAGCTGCTGTACCTTTGCTGGGGAAGCTGTAGTGGCCGGCTCTTGCGCCGCCACGAGACTCGGTTGGCCAAAACCCGGTTGGAAGAACAGAAGGGCTAAGACGATAAAAATGCCTCGACGTCCACGCTCCAAGGTTGCGCTCATCGGTAGCCCCCTAGCTTGCGGCCTCTGACGACCGCGTAGCGGCTCGATCCATCATCGTGTCATAGTAGGTTCAAGCATCCTCTCCCCATAGGGATCGGGGACTTTCGGCACCCCGACGTGAAGGAAGGGCACCCCTTTTGTTTTATGGCAGTCGTTACATTCGTCCGTCATCTCGGCAAAAAACTGATCAAATCGCTTTTCGTCTTTTGTTTTTACAGCTTCTTCAAGCAGAAGCGTGATCCGGTCAGTTTCCGCAAGGTCGGAGGTGGGCATGGGATAAAGGAGCTCCAGGTCCCTGAAACCCGACTTGACTTGTCCCAATTGATATACAGCCAATGTCCAGTTTCGCAGCCTTACTGAATACCAAAGCTTGGAACGACTCAGCTCGATTTTGGTCATGATCTCGCCGAGGCTGGGTACATATGCGATGGAGTCCTGGGTGGCTTCATCCTCTGCGGTAGCCGACATAGCTGGCAACATAGCAACCAAAATCACCCCGAGCGGTCGCATCACCCGGCTCCTCCGAGGTATTCGCGTTGGGTTTGGCCAACGGCGCCGATTCGAATATGGCCCGCTCCTGTCTGTGTGCCGCCATATTCGATGACAAACGAGTCTGATGAGTTGAGACAGCTTGAGTCTCCCTCAGCCTAGCGGAATCTCTCGCACTTGCTGGTGCTATGTTACTCCTGTTCGGTGGTATCGTCGTTGACAACGATCAAAGGCGCAAAATTCCGCGGCCGGCCGTTCACGGCGGCCGGTGAAAACACCCGCAGGCACGCACTGTCCCGTCCACGAACGTGTCAGCCCCACCACCGATCGGGACTTATGCCAAAAGAGGGGCGGCGATGGTGGCGCCGCAAGGTTCATTAGGTCGACAGCAGCCGTACCCTAGGAGTCTTGTGAAAGAAGAAATACAAGATCTCGTACAGTTTACAATGGTAGCGAAAGCGCGACGTAGTGTTTTTATTGGAAGATTCGTTAGATCCAAATAAATGTTTGGAAATCACGCCCAGAATACATAGCATATGAAGATTCGATGAAATATCTCAATAAACAGCCGTCAAATTCCGCCATGGCGCTCAATCCCCAACTCCTGGCCCGCCAAATGACGCGCCACACTGGCATAGGGATGCGGGTCGGGCGATCAAAAACAGGGCGCGGCTGCCGTTTACGATTGTCCATCGCTCCACACTTGTAATGATTACCTGCACCTGGAGCCGTTCACGCCCAAGCGGGTGCGCCCAGTCTCGCAAATGCACACCCGTTGGACGCTCACGCCGCCTCGCCCGTCACGCGCCAGATCACGTCGCCGACATCGTCCGCCACCAACAAGGAGCCGTCCGGGCCGAGGGTAACTCCAACCGGCCGTCCATAGGACGCCCGCTCGTCGGCCGAAAGGAAGCCGGTCAGAATGTCGCGCGGGGGGCCGGCGGGGCGTCCATTTACGAACGGTACGAAGGCAACCTTGTAGCCGCTCAGCGAGCTGCGGTTCCAGGAACCATGCTGACCGATCACCATTCCATCCGGGAAGCCGGGCAGAGTGCCTGCGGGAAGCCAGCAAAGACCGAGTGATGCAGTGTGTCCGCCCAAGGCATAGTCCGGCGTCAAAGCGGTTGGGACCAAGGCCGGATCCTGCGGCACCCTGTGGTCCACGATCTGCCCCCAGTAGCAAAAGGGCCATCCATAAAAGCCACCGTCGCGAACGGATGTCAGATAGTCAGGAGGCGTCTCGTCGCCCAGCCCATCGCGCTCATTGACGACCGTCCAGAGTGCACCTGTCGTTGGCTCCCATGCCATGCCTACCGGGTTCCGCAAACCGGCGGCAAATATGCGGCGTTTACCACTCTCGAGGTCAAGCTCGTGAATGGCCGCCCGTCCTTCCTCTGCCGCCATGCCGCGCTCGCCTATGTTGCTGAGCGACCCGACGCCGATGAAGAGCTTTCGTCCATCGCGGCTGGCAAGCAGGCTGCGTGTCCAGTGCCCGCCGCCCTTGAAATCTGCCAGCTTTCGCCCTGTCGCGCGGATGCTGGTGTCGCCCGTTTCATAGGGGAACGCGACCACCCCGTCTGTGTTGCCGACATATAAGGTATCGCCCAGCAACGCCATGCCGAACGGTTGATTGAGCCGGTCGAGAAATACGGTGCGTATTTCGGCCCAGCCGTCGCCGTCCGCATCACGCAAAAGCGAGATGCGGTTCGGACTTGCGCCCACTGCAGCGGCGCGTTTCATTGTGGTGAACATGGCGTAGTCGAAGGCAGATTTTATGCCCCCCGGCTCGCTGAGCGCCTCGGCGACCAGTACGTCGCCATTCGGCAACACCTCAATCCAGCGGGGATGTTTGAGCCCGGCCGCGAATGCGTTCACCTTCAGTCCAGCCGCCGCAGTCGGCACTTGCCCATCGGTCCATCCCCTGGCCGTAGGCATTTTCAGGGTGGGAATGCCCTGGGGCTTGGCTCCCGGGATATTCGGGGCGCTACCATAGGCGGGTTCCACAGAAGCGCCGTTCTGGCGGCGCACGAGGATTGCGGCGGCACCGATCAGTGCGACCAATCGACCAAAAACGTCTGACAGGCCCATGTATCCTCCTAACCTTTTGCGAAAGCTAGCCGAAGCGCCCGCGGGTGGATACCCTCAAACTGCATTGTTCTGTGGCTGGGAAACGTCTCCTGTTGCCGATTGCCTGATCCGGCAGCGCCACTATCGCGGTCGCTCGCGTCTCCTTCGCACGCGTCGGAGGACGGGAGGCCAAAGCCGCCCTATCGGAACAATCGGCGTCGTGGTCGATTACAATAGAACTTGCCAGCTACGTTGGATGGGATGATGGCAAAGATCCCAGGGACGCAATCTCTCCCGCCAGTGCTTGAGCCGCGAACGGGAACGCCAAGCCCCAGGCTGGCCGAGAACGAATTTCGCCGCCGCTTCCTCAGCCGTTTCCAAGACCCGGTTTTCAGCGGTCTTCGATCGGAACTGGATAAGATCGCCGCGGCGGCTTGGGATGCCTATTCCAACGAGCGAAAAGCACCCAACACGCGCAAGGCCGGCACTGCCTTCAAGGACCCCGATTACGACCTGTCCGTCGATTGGCTCGCGGCGCGCGACGCAATTTATGCTGCGCAAGAGCGTCACTCGGACCGTCGGGGTCCCGCGCGCATCCTGTTGATCAGCGGGTCATCGCGCAGCGAACACACTTGTCCCGGCGAAATGTCGAAATCCTATCGGCTGACGCGCATCGCGCAGGAAACGATTGATCAAACGGCGGGGGTCAAGACCAGCATACTCGAGTTGCACCGCCTTACTTCGGAATATGGGCGAACGATCCACCCGTGCAAAGCCTGCTTTTCCACCTCGCCGGCCCTCTGCCACTGGCCGTGCTCCTGCTATCCCAACTACTCGCTTGGCCAGGTCGACGACTGGATGAACGACATCTATCCGATGTGGGTAGAGGCGCACGGCATCATGATCGTCACGCCTGTGAACTGGTATCAGGTCTCGTCGCCGGTAAAGCTGATGATGGATCGGCTCGTTTGCGCGGATGGCGGCAATCCGGACCCCACCCTGACACAGGGCAAGGATGCAAAGCTCGCAAAGGCGCTTGAACTCCAAGGCTGGGACTATCCTCGGCATCTCGCCGGGCGGCTCTTCTCCGTCATCGTTCACGGGGACGTGGAGGGGGCCGAGAACGTTCGACGCAGCCTGTCCGACTGGCTGTGCTACATGCATCTCGAACCTGCGGGGCCCTTGGCGGAGATGGATCGCTATATCGGCTACTGGAAGCCATACGCGCTCAGTCACCAGGAGCTTGATGCGGATGAGGCGGTGCAGGAAGAGGTCCGCAATGCGGCGCGAACATTGGTCGAGGCGGTGATGCTCAAACGCGCCGGCAAGCTCGTTTCGGCCGGTGGCGAGCTCCCGGCCCCACGGCAGAAATAGTCAAGCTCTGGCCCTTGCGAAGCGATCCGAGGAACAACTCATATCCAGGAGCGTTGGGCCACCAAAGGAGGAATAACGATGGCCGACCCTAATCTGCATCAATCGCATGACCTCATCGCCAGCGACATGGTCGTGGGCACCACTGTCTACGACATGAACGGCAATCAGGTAGGCTCAATAGAGAGGATCATCCTGGAAAAGCGCGGTGGACGCGTCGCCTATGCCGTGATGAGCTTCGGCGGCTTTCTCGGGGTTGGACATGAACACTACCCGCTTCCCTGGGAAATGCTCGACTACAATACGGATCTCGGCGGGTTCCAGGTGAACATCACAAAGGAACAAGTCGAAGGAGCCCCGCGCTATCCCGCAGACCGGGAATATGACTGGGGGCCCGAAAGCGGCCGTAAAGTCTACGATTATTACGGGATTCCGCCCTACTGGGTATGAATTCGCAAATGCTCAGCGCTCCGCGTCCGCGTTGCTCGGGGAGTGCTGACCATTGCCGCTTCGCTGCCGGATTATGATTTCGAGCGGTGTTCATCGCGGAGCGCCTTGACGGCAAGCGCCAACAGGACGTGATCTATCCGCCTGGATCGTTACCACTCCGAGAGCGCGCTGCTAAGTACTCTCCCGCGCTGCTCTCGGGGCTTTCCAGGTCTCGTGTCCTTGCGCCCCCGGACGGGGGCCTCGCGCAGTTTCGGCTGCGTCATCAGGGGCTCGTTGACGGGTGAGACGGCCGGCCGCATACCCAGCTTCAAATGCTTCGCGTGTTCGTGCCATGTCACGGTTGCACCGGGCAACATGTCCCAGCCCTCGCCACCATTCTTCCCAAGCATCCGTTACTTGCATCTGAACCTCCCTGGCGCAGCCGGGACCGCTTCGTGTGGAAGTTGAGTCGACCGGGTCGTCGGCCGCATTGCTGGCGAGGTCGTCCGAGGTGACACTATTCAGCAGCAATACACTTCGCGAGCCCGCCGTTTGCCCTTTGGAACTACGTCGCGCGCATTCCCGGCTGAGTGCCAAGCAATATATATCATAGCATGATATATGCAAAGAATGTAATCGGTGCCTTTCGGCGCACATTGCACCGTTCAGCTCGTCAAGCGTTGATTGTCATGCTTCTGTCCTATGGGCCTCTTGCAAACCTCAGCACGATTGCTCGCCTCTCGCGAACGCGGATTCAAGTTGCCTCCACGAGAAGTCATTCGCACCCGGCGCGGTGGGCGTTCTGGTGTCAGACCCGGTTAGTCGTCTATTCAACACCAACTGCTCAGCGTTTCCCTGAAAACGGAAGGCCGATTCGGGCGACTGAAGCTAATGTGATCCTGGTTTCACGGTCGTCCTGATCCTCGCCACTGCCTCGAGCGTGCGGTGGACCGGACACTTGTCGGCAATTTCGGCGATCTTGCCGCGAAGCTCCTCCGAGACCCCGCCATCGATAGAAATGACGCGTTCGAAACGATCGATCCTGCCGCTGCCGCTGCGTTCCGGTTCGGTGCACTCCTCGCAATCTTTTGCATGGATCTTCGCATGCGAGACGTCGACGCCGATGCGTCCGAGCGACAGCTGCTTATGGTCGGCATAGAGGCGCAGCGTCATCGAGGTGCAGGCGCCAAGAGCAATGGACAGGAAGTCATAGGGCGATGGTCCGGAATCGAGCCCACCCACGCTCTCGGGTTCATCGGCGAACAGCCGATGACCGCCAGCCTGAATCGCGTTCTGAAACTTGCCTTCGCCCGTTTCCATCACACGCACATGTTCAATTGGTCCGGTGCCCTGCGGCGTATCGGCGGCAAGATAGCGCGTCAGCCATGACGAAATGATCCGTCCGGCAAAGGCCGCGTCCTCAGGGTCGGTGAGCAGGTGATCGGCACTGTCGAGCGAAACAAAACTTTTCGGATGCCTCGCCGCGCTGAAGATCTCAGTAGCGTTCTCGATTCCGACCGTCTGGTCCAACGGCGCGTGAAGAATGAGAAGCGGTTTTCTCAGGCTCGCAACAGAGTCTTTTATGCGCTGTGCACGCGCGTCTTCGACAAATTGCTTTCTGATGAGGAACCTGCGCCCGGCAAGATCAACTTCGGCCGACCCGGTCTTCTCGATCTCCTCGAGACTCGCTCCGAAGTTCTTCAAGACGTGGCCAACATCGGCCGGCGCACCGATCGTAGCAACGGCGCGGACCTCAGGAATGTCCCCGGCGACGGCCAGGACGGCGGCGCCGCCGAGCGAGTGGCCGATCAGAAGCGACGGCGCTTGATAGTGTTGGCGCAAATAGTCGGCGGCTGAGAGCAGGTCGGCAACATTGGAGGAGAAATTGGTCGAGCCGAACTCACCTTCGCTCGACCCCAACCCCGTGAAGTCGAAACGCAGGACAGCGATACCTTCGCGAGCCAGCTCTGCTGCAACACGGCGCGCTCCCGCGAGATCCTTGGAACAGGTGAAGCAATGGGCAAAAAGCGCGTAGGCGCGCAATGGCCCGTTGGGCAGATCAAGGCGCGCGGCGAGCGTCGCGCCGGAATGGCCGGGAAATTGAAGCCGTTGCGAGTTGAAAGACATGGTGACTTCTCCGCTGCAAGGAAATCATCATTCTACATGCGCAAGACCATACGGCGAGACAGAATGGCGCCGGCGCCTTTGAACTCGGGCTCACTTCAAGAGTTTCCTTGAACATAAATTGTATCATGCTATGATATAAATGATGGAGGAGGAGAGACATGGCCGAAACGAATGACAGCGGTTGGGCGGCGTACCGACCTTCCAAGAGCGTATGGTTCTGGTCGGTTGTCGGCTCATCGATACTGACTATGGTCGTCGGTTTCACATGGGGCGGTTGGACGACAGCAGGGCGTGCCGGAACCATGGCCGATCTCGCGGTCCGGCAGGCTCGTGCAGAGCTCATTTCAAACGTTTGCGTGCACAATTTCGTGTCCGCCCCCGACGCGGCACAAAACCTTGTTGAACTCAAGTCGAAGTCCAGTTGGGAACAAGACAATTTCATCGAGGAGGGGGGCTGGGCGGTCGTTGCCGGTCTGTCGAAGCCGGTTCCGGATGCGGCCGATACCTGTGCCGATGCGCTTGTAAGCTTGGAGGAACTTCCATCGCTCTCGGAAGCCGAGACGAGCAGCTGAACGGCGTCTTTGGGCGAATATTGGCTGTGGCGGCTGGGGCGAGGGAAGGGGCAGCCTGAAATGATTTCAGGCTGCCCCTTCGGCATTTGATTTATACCTCAGCTTGCCAAAGACATGCCCTCGCAATGACAGCATTTGGCGATATAGTTCGCGAGCGCGGCACTTTACGGCATTCAGAGAAGTGGGCGCGCTCGCGCCTCCTCCCTCCAGAGGTGCAGCCAGTATATATCATAACGTGATATAAACAAAGGATGTTACGAATGGCCTCAGGCGCAGGTTCTAGGTCCCGCACACAAGTCCCTGAGATTGCCGATGAGGAGGCACTTGATCCAGGGGTGTTCGAGGGTCTGGCCGGAGTCAGGCTGGCCATGCGTCGCTTCCTCTCCTTTAGCGAGGCGGTCCTTTCCGAGGCGGGTGTGACGTCGCAACAATATCAAGCACTGCTGGTACTCAAAGTTGCTCCCCAAAGCCGAATCATGCTCCGACAACTCGCCGAAGAGATGCTGATACAACATCACGGCGCGGTTCAGCTCGTTGACCGGCTGGTGGCGGCTGGACTGGCACTGCGGTTCCCATCGGCCGACGACAAACGCCGCGTCCTTGTCGGCCTCACCGATTATGGCGAACGGGTTCTGAACTTCCTGGCCAAAAGACATCTGGGTGCGATGCTCGATAACGAGCCGTTGCTGATTGAATCTCTCTCGCGTCTTCGCGCATTGGCGCGTACCGGATAACCCCCGGTCCAGTCCGCTGGTCGCGCACGGGGCGAACCGCCCAAACAATACAATCCGGATCCCCGGCTCGGAGATGAATTCGAAGTCGGATACCGCAAGGTTCTCAGAGCGGCCCCTTTACGGAGGCGGCCCGCCGTGTCGTACCTTCCTGAAAATCCGCAACGCGTGACGCGCCTGGCAGGGCGGGACAGCCTGTGCAGCGGGCGATGTTCTCTGCCATCTTTGTCCAGCGGCATAGGCACGGCCAGCAGACCGGCGCTGTAAACTAGCGCTTTCAAGATGCACCTGGTTTCTGAGTTGGCTTTCGCAAGGGCAGCGTCCGGGCCGTCCATAGCCGCCGAACTGAAGTGCCGTGGGATGTTCCGAGTATGAACAAGATTTAATATTTCTAAGTGAGAGGCGGTTTGCAGGATAAAACGAGGAACAGCGGTCAATTCACCGAGCTCTCATCCGATCTCTAGAGAGGCAAGCAATCTCTCTGCGGGACAGATCTGATAGGAGGAACAAGCACTTCTCTTTCCGGTGGTGGAGGGTCATAGTCTTCATCAGGATCTACTCTGCCTGTCGCAATATCGGATATAGTACTACTACACTATACTTTTTGATGCATTAAAGACGGAGCGACGGCAACCTGCGGCTGGTTGCGGCGCCTGCATGCTCGGGCCAACCTAACATCCCATCCGAAAAAAGGAGTTGGAACGATGCAGCATGCTGCCGACGACCGTTCTCATCCAATTTATCCAGAGGAGCTGAACGACCTGCAGGTGCTTTTGCGCAGAGTCTTGAATGAGCGAAATCTCGCGATGGAAAGTGCCGAAGCAGAAGACATAGCAGCGACACTCATCGAGCTCTATCAGGGAGGTGTACGGGATATTTCTTCTCTCCGGGCGCTCGTCGGCTAAAGGCAGATCCACGCGTGGGCTGCCCGTCAGCCCTGTCTCGTGACGGCTCCGGACCGAACCGGATGGCACCCTAAACATCGTTCACACGCTACTTTGACCAGCATCTTACGGGAGAGGGAAATGAAGCAGGTAAGAAACCATCGCAAGCAGGAGGCGAGCCTCGCTAAGACGACCGGCAGCAAGACACGTCACGAGCGCCCGATGGGGCACCCGGACACCGGTGATTTGACCGATCCGACGGAGGTTTGGAAGGATGCCGAAACCACGCCGCAAGGTGAATCGCGCCGTCAAACCAAGTCGCGTGGACAACGTGTGGCGGACGCCGGTGATCTCAAAGGAGGTGAACCGACCCCGTACGACATTGAAGTTCAGGCGGACAGCGTAGGCAAGCAAACGCAACGCGACAAACGCGTCGACAACGAAGATTAAATAACAGCTCGCTGCGTGTGGCGGCGCACCCTCAGGAGGGGCGAGAGAATGCTTTGGAGTGCATCTGGAGTAAAGGGCTGCAGCATCGAGGCCAGCGACGGCTCCATCGGTACTGTAAGCGACCTCCTGTTCGACGACCAATCGTGGTCGCTTCGGTGGATTGTAGTCAGCATGGGGCCGCTCTCAGGGCGCCAGGTACTCATGCCGCCTTCTGCAGTGGTTTCGGTGGACTCCGTCGGGCGGGCGCTCACCGCCGACGTGACGCGCGAGCAAGTCGAAGATAGTGCTGAGCTGGATGTCGACGCGCCCGTTTCGCGTCGACACGAGCGCAGTCTTTTCGGCCGCGGATGGAAGCCGTATCTGACTCCGCGGGCCACCATCCTCGGGGGTGTTTCTGGACAGCCAACCGCACAGGGAGCGGCGAAGACTGCGGGGTCTCACCGGCCTGATGAACGTGATCCACTTTTGCGTTCGATGAGCGAAGTCATCGGCTACTATGTGCACGCTCGTGATGGCTATATCGGTCACATCGAAGACTTCATCGTCGACACCGATGCCTGGGCTGTCCGGTATTTAGTTGTCGACACCGTCAACTGGTGGCCGGGAAAGCAGGCGCTGGTCTCGCCGGCCGCGTTCACTGAGGTTAGCTGGGCAGCGAAAACGGTGGATGCCGATCTGACGCGAGATCAGATACAAGGAGCCCCGGAGTACTATCCCGGTCAAGTCGTCGATCGAGCCTACGAGGCGCTCTATCACGAGTATTACGGCTATCCCTACTATTGGAAGTGAGCGTCACATCGCAAGAAACCATGAGACACGGCGCTGCCGCGCCGCCGCTTCGCGCTTGAGTTCAGCGATTTCGGCAGAGCCGGCGATCTCGCCGTCGCTTGCTTGCTCCTCCTGACCAACGAAGAATGTGGCAACCGACTCACTCATCCGCTGCTCTCATCTTCGTCGCTACGAATGCCGAGATATGCCAGGGCTAAAAGGCTGATGAGATTGATGAGGCTGAGCACGATAGCTATGTTGAGGCGTCCCAATCCTACCGCGGCACCGATGGCACCGGCGTTCCAGATGCTCGCCGCGGTAACCAGCCCCTTCACATTGCCCCGTTGCTTGACGATGGCACCGCCACCTATGAACCCTATACCGGTGATTACGCCTTGTAAGACGCGTGCCTGAGCTTCCGCGGCCCCTGGAGAATTCGTGTCCACCAGGAGCGCGAACCCGCAGGCAGCTACCGACACGATGGGGAGCGTTCTGAAGCCGACGCTGTAGCGGCCCCGACCGCGTTCCCACCCGATCGGAAATGCCAGAGCGAAGGCGATTGCGACGGTCACCACGTCAACAAGCAGCCGTTCAAGATCGAGCCCCAGTTCCATCATCTCCTTCCCACGGGTCGCTTGGAACCAAACCTCCGTTGCAGGTGTAGGCGCCGATTGAACGAGCCGGGAAGATCAAACCGGGGTTTGCCGGATTGGTTCCGGCCAACGCCGGTGGCGCAAACGGTATTCTTCGCCGTGGGCGGCTGCTTCAGGCAATCACAACGGCGTGTGCCAGGAACCAGAACGCCCAAGCTCTGTTAGGTCGACGCAAAATCAGTCAGAGGAGGCGACGGATGCCGCAATTGAAAGTCAAACTATGCGCGCTCGCTGTGACGCTTTTTGCCGTTTCGCCGACAGTCGCTGCACAGGTGTGCGGAAAGACCGAGGTGGTGGACGAGGGAGAGACGCTGGAGCAGCTCGCGGCGCGATGCGAAACGACTGCAGGTGCTGTGCTTTCCGCCAATCCCTCTGTCGACGCCGGTGATATCCGTGCAGGGCTCCAGTTGAAGATGCCGGAATCCGCAGAGGGTGACTGGCTGAACCGCGCAAGACAGGCGGTCACCGAAGCAGGTGAACGCGTGAATGAGGCTGCGGAAGCCGCGGGAAGGTCGGTTTCAGATTACCTTTCCGACCAGCCGGACCTCAACCGGGACATTCTGGAAATGGGCGAGCGGCTCGGTCTCCCTGGCGTCTCAACCAGCCAAAGTCGGGGAGCCGAGCTGATGGTCTTTCCGAAAGATGTCGGTCCCGGCGACAAGGTGGACCTCAATGCAAACGGCCTGCCAGGCGGGGTCGAGGTGACGATCGGTGTTCGCATCGGCGAGGAGGCGGATTTCCGAACCATCTCCCGTGCGCGCACTAACGAAGCGGGATTGTTGGAGGCAACAGTCCCTGTTCCTGAACAGGCACAAAAGGGAGAGAAGATCGCCTTTGCCGTCGAGACGGTGGACGGCCGCGTCCGTGTGGTTTCCGAACCGTTCGACGTTGGTCCTACTAGCGACTGATGTCGACGCTGGTTCTGTCTGGTCACAGACTTGCTCGCCCTCACCCGCAGCAAGAGTCTTCCACGACGCTGATTGCGCGCCGGGGAAACGGCGTATGCGGTCTCGCCAGTCAGGAAAACCTTCTTCCGAATTGAAGGCGTGCTTCTGCCAGCTCTGACGCCCGCTTCTTCCCCGGCCGTTGGGTCGGGGTGGAGACGGCGGGGCAGCCATTCCCTGTAATGCAACACAACGGATGTTCAGCGGTTACAGGAGCGAGCCCTCTCGCCCGCCGCTGGGGCTTCCACGCGATTGGATCGCTCACCGCCAAATGGCATCGGCGTCCAAGGTATTGGCGACACCAAAGGATCGCACTTCCGCCGGAGAAACGGGATGCAGTGGATTGAAGATCATCGCGAACTTATCACCGCGCTTACCGGGCTGGGGACCCTGGCCGTCTGGGTGGTTTACCTGCAGGTGTTCGTCAGCAACTATCGAAGGCAGCTCCGCGCCACCTTGTTGATTACGCGCGGCGCGGGAGCCGGATTGGACGCTCACTGCTTCCTCAGCAATATGAGCTCGGGACCAGTCCACGTGGCCAGTGTGCTTGTTAAACTGGAGACCACTGCGGGGTCGCTCATCTGCCCTGTAACGGACATGCTGCATCCGGAAGGAGAGGCTCCGGCCGAAGCTCGGCAGCGCACGCGGCAAGGCCCTTTAGGGAGCGGCGAGATCAGGGATCTGGGTTCCTTCGGGACCCTGATGCGCCATGCGCTGCATGCCGAATCGGAAAGTCCGCCTGCCGGCGAATGGCACACCGAGGTTCGTTCCATCATGGTCGAAATCGTGGGCCATTACGGCTCGGAAGACCTTCCCATCGGCGCGCGCAGAGTTTTCGTTGTGCTCGAAAATGCCGGCGGACCGGTGATCCGTGGACGAGAGCTACAAACGGAGCAAATCAGAAACAGGCGGGACAGAAGAAGGCTGATGGCCGATTTGGAACGTGATCGTTGAGCGTGTTCCCGGCATCGCATCATGTATCGGATGGAAAGCTGCAGTGCCGGACATCGCCATTGAAACCCTGGTGCACCGTTCGGCGCCCGTGCGGCTTGTTTCTCTTCTTTTGAAGGCTATATGTAGGTAACTACCTACATGGAGGTGAGCTGTGGGTATTACGACCCTTTCCAGCCGAGAGTTGAACCACGACGTGAGTAGCGCCAAGAAGGCAGCAAAAAGCGGCCCGGTCATCATTACGGATCGCGGTAAGCCTTCCCATGTGCTCATGACCTACAATGAATTTGAGCGCTTGACCGGCAAGCACCGCAGTCTTGTCGAGGCTCTCGCCATGCCTGGCCTGTCGGGGATCGATTTCGAGCCGCACCGCGTTGAAATCAGTCCGCGCCACGTGGACTTGTCTTGAGATACCTGCTCGATACCAATGTGGTTTCCGAACTGCGCAAGATCGGTGACCGCAAAGCCGATGCCAATGTCGTCGCATGGATCGGAGCGGAAGATGCAACGCGCTTTTTCCTTTCGGCCATCACAATTCTCGAACTGGAGCGGGGCGTAGTCGGGGTGCACCGCAGGGATGCCGCACAAGGCGCTCGGCTGCGTTCCTGGCTCGACAGTCACGTGCGTCCGGAATTCGCGGGCCGTATTCTGCCGGTTGACGATACGGTTGCGACACGTTGTGCCCACCTGCACATCCCCGCCCGGCTCAATGAGGCCGACGCGCTGATTGCGGCGACGGCTCTGGTTCACGACATGACCGTTGTGACACGAAACACCAGAGACTTCGAAGGCACCGGCGTTGTTATCGTCGATCCCTGGCAAGGCTGACGCTTTCACTTCTATCCGAATACGGGCGGTCGCGGCAGGGCAGCTCGATTGCGGGATCGCCGGATCGAATCCGTACAAGGCTCACCGAAGCGGCGGGCGCATCTGCCTGTAGCCGATCGTCCGCGAGGGGACGGAGAGCCCGAAGAATAGAGCTAATGCGGCAGCCGGCGACTTTGCGCCACAGATCGAAGACACTGGTGGGTCAACTCCTATGGGAAGGACCTTGCGGTCCGCTCTGCCAATTGCCGCATTGGAGGAAAGCGGCAGTACGCTATCTCTCGAGGTTTGAAGCCGCGTTGCGTGCACCTATTGGAGGAAATAATGAGCGGAGAACTCGCTGACATTTATCGTGCCTACCTGGATTGCCTTAATCGGCAGGCCTGGGACGAGCTTGGTCAATTCGTTGACAACGATGTGCAGCATAACGATCGCCTTCTAAGGCTAGCGGGCTACCGGGAAATGCTGGTGCAGGACTTCGTAGACATTCCGAATTTGCAGTTCAACATTCAACTGCTTGTCTGCGAACCGCCGCGCCTTGCTGCCCGCCTTTCATTCGATTGCTCCCCGAAAGGCGAGTTCATGGGTCTAAGCGTCAATGGACGTCGAGTGTCCTTCACGGAGAACGTTTTCTACGAGTTCGTAGGATCGAAGATCCGCTCGGTATGGTCGGTAATCGACAAGTCCGCAATAGAGGCACAGCTCCCATACTAAAAAGAGAGAGAAAGAGAGAGAGAGAGAGAGAGAGAGAGAGAGAGTTGAAACGGTCCTGACACCACCAGCAAGAGCAACGGCCATGGCCTTTTATTCAGTGTTCAGTTCCGCGTATGGGCGGGGGTGTGCAACGACGCCCCCGCCTTTTCGGCCGCTGCCTGCAAACGCTTGTCTCTCGTCCACAAAGCCACTCGCTGACCGAGGAGAACCGAGGCCAGCAAAAGGGCACCCGTGTAGCCAATCCCCATGCTGAAAATGGCGTGGCGATCAACCATCATCATGACCTCGTGGTGCGTTGCGACGAGTGCTTCGCGCTGAGCCATCAGGAATGCGATCACGCTACTGCGTCCCGAAGTCTGCCGAGTGCAAGCTCTCCGATCACGGTCGGATGGCAGAGGAGACGATCGTCCTCAATAATCCTACGCAGCTCGGCATCGGTATGCCGGAAATGATTAATCCAGATTGAAGTGTCGGCAAGAATCACTTGGCAGCTGCGCTAGGGCCGAGGGTTCGATTCCGCTCAAGGCGAGAGATACAGGTCGATCTTCCCGAACTCCGGAGCGATGCTGAAGTGTAGCGGCATTCGTGACTGGAGAGGCGCTTTTGTGTTCAGTAATTTGTTTCAAATCTCGATCATAATTAAATATAATATCAGATTATTATTGTGATTGAACTTGCAAAGAAGCGGAACTATATATCCGTGATCAACTATGAGGTATCGGCTTGTCTATTCGACGCCTCGTGTCTCAGCTGGGAGGAGCGGTTTCATGACGAAGATCGTGGGGACGGGCGGGGGCGATACGCTGCGCGGGACGGACGAGACGGATCGCATCTGGGGCCTTGCCGGCAATGACGACATCGATGGCGGTGGCGGAGGTGACCTTGTCGATGCCGGTGCGGGAGACGACGTCGTCAGGAGCACAAGCGGCTATGACCGCCTCGACGGTGGCGACGGCGACGACCGGTTGATCCTCGCCGGGACGGGCGGCGCGGTCACCGGCGGCGCTGGCCACGATATCCTCGCCGTCAATGCCTCCTTGGCGACGGAGGACGTGATCTTCAACGGTCTGCAGGGTCACGCCATGATCGGCCGCGATCCCTCGACCGCCCAGCATGTCTTCTTCCGGGATATCGAGCGCCTTGAGCTGCTCACCGGCAGTGGAAATGACATCGTCTACGGCAGTACGCGCGACGATGTCATCGTGACCGGTGACGGGTCCGACGCGATCACCACGACGCTGTCTTCGGCTGTGATCGATGGCGGCGCCGGACGGGATTTGGTTACAATCGACAATTCCGAAGACGTGGATGGCGTCACCATCGACTTCGCCGCGGGCAGTGCATCGACCGGCACGGTCCTGCGCAACCTCGAGACGGCCCGTGTCTGGACCGGAAGCGGCGACGATACGGTGATCGCCGGCGGCCTCGACGATCTCCTCGCCAATACCGGTGCGGGTGACGATCGAATCGAGGGCGGAGACGGCAACGACAACCTGAACGGCGGCCTGGACAATGACGTTTTGTCGGGCGGAGACGGCAATGACGGCCTGAGCGGCGATGCCGGCAATGACCGCCTCTTCGGCGGGGCGGGGAATGACCGCCTGTCCGGCGGGAGCGGAGCCGACACGATGTCCGGCGGCGACGGGGATGACAATGTCAGGGCGGGAGCCGGCAATGATATCCTCGAGGGCGGCGCCGGCGATGACAGAATGGACGGCGGCCCAGGAGACGATCGCCTCTTTGCCGGATCGGGCAACGACATCATGGAAAGCTTCGACGGTCGCGACGTCATCGACGGCGGCGATGGCGACGACCGGATTTCGCGTTTCTCCGGCAGCGGCCCGGCAACGATCAGCGGGGGCGCGGGGAATGACCAGATCCGAGCGTGGGGCTCGGACAGCGTCGACGGCGGCACAGGGGATGACCGGATCGGAGCGGGGAGCTCGGGCAGCGTCGACGGGGGGGAAGGCAACGATCACCTCGCGTTCGAAGTGTCCCATCTGCTTGGGCCTGTCGATTTCGACGCGAGGGATGGATCGATCTCGACCGGGCTGACATGGACCGACATCGAGAGCTTCACCGTGTCGAGCGGGAGATTTGGCGATCTTGACGATACGCTGCGTGGCGCCGACGGGGCTGATCAGCTCTCAGCTTTTTTCGGTGACGATCTTTTGGAAGGACGGGCCGGAGACGACCGCCTGTTCGGTGGCGATGACAACGACCGCCTGCTCGGCGGCGGCGGCGACGACTTCCTGTCCGGCGATTTTGGCGACGACCGCCTGCTTGGCGGCGTCGGCTCCGACGATCTGCGGGGCGAAGCTGGGGTCGACGATCTGAGCGGCGGTTCGGGTGACGATCACTTGTGGGGACATACGGGCAGGGACCGGCTGTCAGGCCAGGAGGGAGCCGATTATCTGCACGGCGGCGGCGATGCCGACATCTTCCAGTGGTCCGTCTCGTCCCTCGAGACCGCTAGCGTCGACCGCATCGCGGATTTCAGCGCTTTGGCGGGCGACATCCTCAGCTTCGCCATCGACGCCGATGGCGAGATCGCCTCGATCCGCAGCTACGCGGATTTCCTGGCGGCCTCGCATGACACGCAGGACGGCGTCTTCGTCACGCTCGACGGGTTCCACGATGCCGGCATCCTGATCGAGGGCGTCACCCTCACGGAGATTTCGGCCGAGAACCTGTCCTTCACCGAGTTCTACTTTTGAGGCGCATGGCGGTGCCCGAACCGGGCATGTCAATCGGCGTCGAATGAATGTGGCGCTCACCGTGAGGTACCGCCCAAGGGAGTTCAGCCTTCCTCCACGAGGCCGTTGCAGGGTGTCTTCCCGGGATGTTCACGTTCTGGGCTAAGAGGATCGCAGGCCGCGCCAATCATGAGGGCTGGCGATTGCGATGATCGTAGCTCCTCGTCGCGACTCCGGAGTGCGCGCCGAGTACCGAAGGGCGGCGTTGCGGTTCTAGACGGCACCCGGAATATCGAGTTCGAACTCATTTCGATTTGAGCTATCCACGTCGTTCTGGCGACCCTATGAGAGTCGCATCAGAAGAATCGCACGGGAGACGGCATATGAGCCATGAGGCACAGAAAACCATCACCACATGGTACGTCGACCCGGACGCGGAAGACAGGATGGCGGACGGACACGCCCCGATCTGGCGGCATCTCGTAGGGCTCATCGTCGAGCGCGATCTTTCGGAAAAGAACGTCCTCGACTTCGGCTGCAACCAAGGCGGCCTGCTGCGGCATCTTTATGCGTTCAGGCCGTTCCGCAAGGCGCTCGGCATCGACATCGCAGAGCAATCCATCGCAAGGGCCGAGACTCTCAAGGGTAACATTCCCGTCCAACACGCTGTGGGTGGAACGCTCGAAGGCTGGGTCGACGAGTTCGACCTCGCGATCAGCCATGAGGTTATTTACCTCCTTGAGGACATCGACGCCCATGCCGCCGACATCTTCAAGGCTCTGAAACCCGGTGGAGTGTACTATGCCGTCACCGGTTGCCACACGGACAACCCGCTCTGGCCGAAATGGCGCGAGCTCGTGGCGAGGCGCACGAACACCGTCGTCCAGGATCGCTCCATTTCCGATTACTGCCGCGCCTTTGCGAAGGCTGGCTTCGAGGTCTCCGGCAGGAAGCTGGAGTATGACGGATACATTCCATTCGTCGAGGATGGCTGGACTCCGGATTTTGCCGATGCCCTGAACTATTACACTCAGACCAAGATCGTGTTCCGCCTGATCAAGCGCCGGAACGCAGGAAGCGTGTAAGCTCGACGTCGAAATGCGGCGGCTTGTCCGGGGCAACCTCGACGAACCGCCCTTTGACCCGGAATGTCTTTTCGATCAGGCCGCTTTCGGCCAGCGCCTTCGGCTCCCCGTCGAAGCGCAACTCGCCTTTCTCCAGCAGCGAGATGCGGTCGCTGATGGCAATCGCCTGGTTGATGTCGTGAATCGCCATGACGATCGTCACGCCTTTCTCTCGGCTGAGGCGATGGACGAGGTCCAGAACCTCCACCTGATATCCGATGTCCAGGAATGACGTCGGCTCGTCGAGCAGAAGGATGGCTGCCTCCTGCGCCAGCGCCGCCGATATCCACGCCCGCTGCCGTTCGCCGCCCGAGAGTTCCTGAAGCGTTCGATTCGCCAGACGCGTGAGGCCGGTGCTTTCAAGCGCCCATTCGATGGCCGCCTCGTCCTTGTGGTCGTAGGAGCGGAAGAGCCCGACGTGAGGAAAGCGCCCCTGCCGCACAAGCTGGGCGATCGTCATCTCGTCGGGGGCGGAGGGCTGCTGCGGCAAGAAGGCCAGCTTTTTGGCGATGGTGCGCCGCGACATCGAAGTCACCGCGACATCCCCGATCTTCGCCTGCCCCTCCGCGGGCCGGATCAAGCCTGCCATTGCCTGTAGTGCTGTGCTTTTTCCGGAGCCGTTCGGTCCGATAAGGGTGCGGATTTCGCCTTTCTCCACCGATAGCCGAAAGCCGTTCAGCGCCTTCCGGTGACTGTAGTTAACCGATAATTGCGTACATCTCAGAGGCATGGGCGATCTCAGGGTGCTTTGCGTACTAGGGCGAGCAGTACCGGCACCCCGACGATGGCAGTGACCACTCCGATCGGCACTTCTTCGGCTTGCCCGACCAGACGACCAATCAGGTCCCCGAGGGTGACGATGACCGCTCCGAGGACGACCGTCAGGGGAAGCACCAGCGGGAAATCTCGCCCGGCGAGGAAGCGCGCCAGATGCGGCACCATGAGCCCTACGAAAACGATCGGGCCCACTGCCCCCACGGCGCTTGCGGCTAGCGTACAGGATACGAGCAGGGCAAGCGAAAACTGCTTGCGATAGGAGAGCCCAAAGGAACGGGCGACAGCGGAGTCGAACTGCAAGAGGACCAGCGGACGATAGATCAGAGGGAGGGCGGCCAGGCCGGCGATCGTAAACGGCAGCAGGAAGATCGCGTGATCCCATGTGCGCGCATAAAGGCTTCCGGAGAGCCATTCGAGAATGATTTCGATGCGAGCCGAGCCCCAGCCCGCGATCAGGCCTATGGCAAGCGCGTGCAGCACCGCCCCAATCGCGATCCCGCAGAGCGTGATCCTGAGCGGACTGAGGTCGAGCCGGAAAGCCATAATGTAGATGACTCCTCCCGCCGCGATGCCACCCACCATTCCCGCCAGCGGCAGCCATGCGATCGGCAGCTCGGCCACGGTGTTGGAACCGGGATTAAAGATGTAAACGGTGAACAGCAAGAACGCTGTGACCGTCAAAGTCGCGCCCTGTGACACCCCCATCAGTGACGGATCGGCGAGAGGGTTTCGGGTAATCGTCTGGAGCAATAGCCCTGCGACGGCGAACTGAATCCCGGCAAGGATGCCCGTGACGATACGTGGCAGACGGATGTCGAGAATGATCGAACGCGCTTCAGGCGAACCGCTCCCGGCCAGAACCGAGGCGACGTCCGCTGCGGGAATGTCGACCACGCCAAGGAGCACGGCGGCGACGAACGAGAACAGGACCAGCAGAATGACCGCGGGCAGGAGCCACGGTTTCGGTCGGGTAAGGCCGAGCGGGACTGGAGTCATGCGGTCGTTCCCTTGATACCGACGCGTCCTCGCTGGATGAGATAGATGAAAATCGGCCCGCCGAGAAGCGCGGTGATGATGCCGACGGGAAGCTCCTTCGGGATGGCAATGGTGCGAGCGATGAAGTCGGCGCAGGTCACCATCAGCGCCCCGATGGCCGCCGTGAGCGCGATCTCAAACGCAGTTCCCGAAGGCCGCAGGAGCCGGGCGATATGCGGGGCTGCCAGACCGACGAAGGCGACGGGGCCTGCAACGGGGGCGACGCCCGCTACCGGGCAGATGCCGAGAAGCAGCAGGACGGGTTTCCAGAAATGAAGCTGCACGCCCATTCCGGCGGCGGCGTGGTCGCTCAGGGCGAACATGGCGATGACCCGGTGGAGCGACAGCGCTCCCACTACCCCAAGGCCCACCCAGGGAAGCATGTGGACGAGGTGCGACCAGGTGCGTCCGGCAAAGCCGCCGGACAGCCAGAACAGCAGTGCGGTCGATTGCGGCCCCGCCAGGAGCAGCATGTAAATCGTGATCGCCCCGAGAAACAGCGACACGCTGACGCCCGCGAGGGCGAGATGAAGCGGGCGCCCGGTTCCGCCGCGTGCCACCCAGAACGTCACCCAAGCGGCGGCGAGACCGCCCGCGAGGCCTACGAACGGGTAGTAGGCGGATGAAAACCATGGCAGCAAGACGAAGCAGCCGACGATGGGCGCGACGGCGCCGGCGGTGACGCCCGTAATCCCCGGATCGGCGAGCGGGTTGCGGGTCAGTGCCTGCAGCAGATAGCCCGAGACAGCGAGGCCCGAACCCGCGACGGCGGCCGCGAGGCTTCGCGGCAGCCTCAGGGTCCAAACCAGGATCGACTCGATCTTGCCGTCGGGAGCAAAGAGCACGCGCAGAACGGCATCGATGGAAAGTGTCCGCGCCCCATACAGCAGCCCGAAGAGGACAATCAGCAAGGTCGCCGCGAAGACGAG
Organism: Sinorhizobium meliloti; assembly: GCF_035610345.1. The sequence continues at coordinate 867,211 of NZ_CP141214.1, forward strand.
GCCTATGGCTATGGAGGATTTCCGGGTGCCCATCGCCGTCGCGATCGCTCGTCCGCTATTTCTGAGCCTCGGCGGGAATGATCCTGGCGGCTTCCGCCTTCACGTCCACGGCAGGGAAGACGTCGGGATAGAGGTAGTGGGCGGCCTCGCGCAGAACGATTTCGCGCGCGATGGGGCCGTTGGTCTCGACCCACTGGTCGCCGACATAGAACACCCGATTGTTCTTGACGGCCGTCAGTTCCTGCCAGATCGGGTTGTTCTCATGCGGCCGATCGGGGCCCGAGTCGTAAATAAAGAGGACTTCAGGGTCTTTCTCGAGCATGGTCTCCAGGCTGAGATCGACGCCGAATTCGCCGCCCGGCGTCATGTTGCCGGCGATGTTCTCGCCACCAATCGCCGCGACGATGGACGCAGCCGTGTTTTCCGTGTGGAATGCGAACGGCGTCTCGCCACCCCACATGATCGCGAAGCGAGGGTTCACCTCCTTCGGAACCCCGGCGGCGAATTCCGCCAGGTGCTCGCGGAACTCCTTGTTCAACTGGAGGCCGCGCTCGGGCTTGCCGAGGATCTTCGAGAGCTCGGCGATCTCACGGTCGCTCCCGTCCAAAAGCTCCATGTTGTAAGCGACATAGGGGGCGATCTTCTCGAGGTGCGGCGCATTGCCGACGGTGTAGCGGCGGATGGCGACGATCAGGTCGGGCTTGGCTTCCGCAAGAAGTTCCAGGTTTGGCTTGGCCCGCTGGCCGATCTGCTTCATGCCCGCAGTCATGCCGAGGAGGAAGTCCGGCTCCCGTCCCGCCGTCATATAGGTGCTCGCTACGGGCTTGATGCCAAGGGCAAGAGCCACGTCATCCGCGAAGTAGGAGATCGAGGCGATGCGTTTCGGCTGAAGCGGTACCTCCACCTTCACGCCACGGTCGTCGGTGATCGTCAGTGTCTTGCTGTCCTGGGCGTGAGCGAGGCCTCCTGCCATCACTGCCAGTAGAGCAGAGAGAATTGCGATTCTACGCGCGTTCGCCACGGCGATGTCCTCCACATGAATGTCGACACCGCTTTAGCTATTAAAGAGGAGTCCTGCAATCCACTTACCTGCACTTCCGATCAATTCCGAGAGTCGCTTCCGCTTATGCGCCGGTGCGTTGTCCAGTGCTCGAAGGCATGGTCCACGGCATCGACGCTTGACACTGTCCACATTTCGAGTATTCTGGACATATGGAACAGGAAAATGCAATTCTGGCCCTTGCGGCGCTCGCTCAATCGACCCGGCTGGAGACCTTCCGCCTTCTTGTCCGGCATGAGCCCCATGGGCTGCCCGCCGGCGATATCGCGCGCACCTTGGCGGTCCCCCACAACACCATGTCGACGCATCTGAATATTCTTGCTCGGGCGGGCTTGGTGTCTTCGGAGCGCCGCAGCCGCCTCATCGTTTACCGCGCGGATGTTTCGCGTCTGCGCGATCTCACCCTTTTTCTCCTCAAGGATTGCTGCGGAGGGGATGCCGATCTCTGCGCTCCTCTGATCGAGGAACTCAATCCCTGTCGTTCAAAGGAAAAGGTAACCGGATGACCAAGACGACGTTCAACGTGATGTTTCTCTGCACGGGCAATTCAGCACGTTCGATCATCGCAGAAAGCGTTCTGCGAAAGGACGGAGCCGGCAAGTTCAATGCCTATTCCGCGGGGAGCCACCCCAAGGGCGAGGTCAATCCGTTCGCCATCGAGACGCTCGCAGGCCACCACTATCCCGTCGAAGGGCTTCGGTCGAAAAGCTGGGACGAATTTGCCGTGCCCGGCGCTCCCCAACTCGATTTCGTCTTCACCGTCTGCGACAATGCCGCGGGCGAGGCCTGCCCCGTCTGGCCGGGACAGCCCGTGACAGCGCACTGGGGCGTCGAAGACCCGGCAGCCGTCGAGGGGACAGACGCCGAGAAGCGCGTCGCGTTCGCCACGACGCTTCGTTACATGAAACTCCGCATTGCCGCCTTCGCAGCGCTCCCGGTGGAAAGCCTGGAGCGGCTGAGCTTGACGGCAAAACTGCACGAGATCGGCCAGATGGAAGGTTCCACTGCACAGAGGCCCGACGTCGCATGAAAGACCCGATCGACATCGTCATTTATCACAACCCCGATTGCGGCACGTCGCGGAACACCTTGGCAATGATCCGCAACGCCGGAATCGAACCGCATGTGGTCGAGTATTTGAAGACTCCGCCAAGCCGGCAGCTGCTGGAGCAGCTGGTCGTGCGTATGAGTATACCCGTTCGCGAGTTGGTTCGGGAAAAGGGTACACCCTACGAAGAACTCGGCCTCGGCGATCCGGCTCTCACCGATGACCAGCTCCTCGACGCGATGATGCAGCATCCGATCCTGATCAACCGCCCGATTGTCGTCTCGCCGCTTGGCGTCAGGCTGTGCCGACCTTCCGAGGTCGTCCTGGAAATCCTGCCCCAGGAGCAGAAGGGCGCTTTCGCGAAGGAAGACGGCCAGATCGTCGTCGACGCGAGCGGCCGGCGCGTCTAGCCGAAGCAGAGCAGACCGGAGCAAGCGAAGCGACGCCTCGAGCGAGGCTGCGCACCGGACTTCATTTTCAAGGAGAACGCAGTTGCGTCCCGCCCAACCCACAATCCGCCTCTCGTTTCTCGATCGCTATCTTACGGTCTGGATATTTGCCGCCATGACGCTCGGCCTTGTGCTCGGCACCGTGTTCACGGACCTGCCGGCAGCCCTCGACAGTCTTTCCGTGGGGACCACTAACGTTCCGATCGCGATCGGGCTCATCCTGATGATGTATCCGCCGCTGGCCAAGGTGCGTTACGAGGAACTCCATCAGGTCTTTGCCGACAAGCGCATACTAACGCTCTCCCTGGTGCAGAACTGGTTGATCGGCCCGGTGCTTATGTTCGGGCTCGCCGTGTTGTTCCTGCGCGATTATCCGGAATACATGACGGGCCTTATCCTGATTGGTCTCGCCCGCTGCATCGCCATGGTTCTCGTCTGGAACCAGCTTGCCCGCGGCGACAATCAATACGTTGCAGGTCTCGTCGCCTTCAATTCGATCTTCCAGATACTCTTCTTCAGCATATACGCCTGGTTCTTCCTCACTTTTCTGCCGCCGCTTTTCGGCCTGGAAGGAAGCGTGATCGACGTGTCCTTCTGGACGATCGCCGAAGCAGTGCTGATCTATCTCGGGATACCGTTCCTCGCCGGTTACCTGTCGCGCCGCATTCTTACGATGGCAAAGGGCAAGGACTGGTACGAGAACGCCTTCCTTCCGAAGATCAGCCCAATCACCCTTGCGGCGCTGCTGTTCACCATCGTCGCGATGTTCAGTCTGAAGGGTGGCGATGTCGTAAGGCTGCCGTTCGATGTCGTCCTGATCGCAATCCCCCTGACGATCTACTTCGTCATTATGTTCACCGTCAGCTTCTTCATGGCGAAACTGATCGACACCGACTATCCGCGCACCACCGCCGTGGCATTCACGGCAGCCGGCAACAATTTTGAACTGGCGATCGCTGTTGCCATTGCCGCCTTCGGTCTTGCATCGCCAGTGGCCTTCGCCGCGGTCATCGGACCGCTCGTGGAGGTGCCCGTGCTTATACTGCTGGTGCAGCTCGCACTGTGGCTCGGCCGCCGCTACTTCGCCGAAACGGCTCCCGCGGCTGTTTGAAGCATAGGAGACCCTGAAAAATGAGATTGCGCAGCGTTCCCGACATCAACCACCTGCCGGCTCTCGACCCTGCCTACGCGCATCGCAATCCGGCGGCAGGCCTCGGTCCGTTGGACCACAAGCCGCGCATCCTGCTCCTTTATGGATCGCTGCGCGAGCACTCTTACTCCCGGTTCTCGGTAGAAGAGGCGGCGCGAATTCTCGAGTACTTCGGCGCGGAGACCCGCATATTCGACCCTTCGGACCTGCCACTGCCCGACCAGGTCAAGGGCGACGATCACCCGGCCGTCAAGGAGCTCCGTGAGCATGCGATTTGGTCCGAAGGAATGGTCTGGTGCTCACCAGAGCGCCATGGCCAGATCACCGGACTCATGAAGGCGCAGATCGACCACCTGCCGCTGAACATGGGCGGCATCCGTCCGACGCAAGGCCGTACCCTCGCTGTCATGCAGGTGTCGGGCGGCTCGCAGAGCTTCAACGCAGTCAATACCCTGCGTATTCTTGGACGGTGGATGCGCATGTACACCATCCCGAACCAGTCGAGCGTCGCCAAGGCGTTTCAGGAATTCGATGCGAACGGGCGCATGAAGCCTTCCAGCTACTACAGCCGCATCGTCGATGTCATGGAGGAACTCGTCCGCTTCACGATCCTCCTGCGGCCTCACTCGGCTCAATTGGTCGACCGTTATTCAGAGCGCAAGGAAGCGAAAACGCCGGTTAACCCGGAGACCGACCTCTCCGCCATCGCGATCGCCCCGCAAAAGGGTGCGGCGTAAAGGCCGAGACCGTTCACAGCGGCAACCGATCCAAAGATCTGCACGCTTGAGTATTCAATCGCCGAAGGAGGCGATCGAACGGTGAGGCGGTTTCTTCGGCGCATAGTGCCACTTAGACGATCAGCCGGGCCGCTCGTCCATTCTTTCGTTCCGCATTGTTGTAATAGCTGGCCGCCTGCGTCACCGACTTATGCAGTGACTGCTGCATGGCCTCCGGGAGGGGGATTCCGCGGTTTGCCGCTTCCGTCAGGTAGCCGGATCTCAAGCCATGGGCGGAAAACAGCGCCGGATCAAGGCCGGCCTGTTCGCAGCGTGATTTCAGGATCAGGTTGATGGATTGTGGCGTCAGCGCCCGTCGGTCGACGTTGCCCCACTGATCGACGCGCCGGAACACCGGTCCGTCCTTGATTTGCGCTTCAGCCAGCCACCTTTTTAAGGCGGTGACGGGCCGGCCGATCAACAGCACATGTTCGTCATCGTCGGCGGCCGTCGTCTTCGTGCGGCCGAGGCGGATCGACAGACAGGGAAGGGGAGGGGAGGTTTTGTCGTTCGGATCGGCGCGCACCGGCTCCTCATCTTCGAGGTCCTCGACCCGAAGCCCCGCCACTTCCGAACGGCGACGGCCGCCGGAGGCAAACGCGGTCAAAAGCAGCGCGGAGTCACGGAAGTCGACCAGCCGATCGCCGGCACAGGCTTCGAGAAGCTTCACCAGGACGTCACTGGTTACCGCCTTTTTGCTCTTGCTTTGCCGCGGCCGGTTGCTTGCTTTCACCGCCAGCCTGAGCGCGCTCTTCAGCGACGGCGCGCCGAAGGAACCGGTCAGGCCCCGCCAGCGCGTCAAGATCGACCAGGAGGTCAGCCGCCGGCGCACCGTGCCTGGCGCGTGCGGACCGTCGGCCCTGAGCAGACCTTCGCTGCGCAATCCGGCCTCGATGTCGGACGGCATGCCGTGGGCCGGATCGTCAGCGCGCTTCACCGGATCCCAAAGGTGATGGGCAACGAATTTCAGGAGCAGCGCTTCCGGCGCCGGCCAGGGGAGGGGGGTGCCGATCGCCAACTGACACCAGGCCTCGAGATAACCAAGATCGGAGGCAAGCGCCCTGAGCGTGTTCTCGCCCATGCCTTCGCCGGCAAGATGTTTGAGTGTGGCGACGTCGGCGTCGGTCAGCAGCGCTGCGAGCCGGTCACGGCGGTCGAAGGGCAGGATGGCGCCGAGCGCATCGAGCGCTTCGGCACGTCGCGCGAGATCGGACGAACTCTGTTCAGTGCTCATTTTCGAAGGGCCCGAGCACCGGCACCTTTTCAGCTCGCGCCGCACCGGCGAGCTTGCGGTCGAGGGTCGCGAGTGGCAATGACTGTCGGACTGCCAAGTCGAGATAGGCGGCGTCATAGGCGCTGAGCGCATGCGCGCTGGCAAGCTCGAGCACCGAGCCGTCCTGGCCGGCTCCCGCATCGTCGAGCGGCAGGCGGCGCAACCGTGCCATCGCATTGAGCGCTTGGCCGGCGGCGATCCGCTTGCGCCGTTCGGCGCTGATCAGAATGCTGCGCGCCTCGTGCCAGAACAGGTTGGGCACCGGGCAAGGCCCTGAGATGCCGGCAATCAATCGCTCGGCCGTCTCACTGTATTCCTCCGGCAAAAGCCAGGCGGCGGCAGTCGAGGCATCGAGGACGAACACGCTCAAAACCGCTGTCCCTCGCGCTTCCAATCGAGAATCTCGTCATTGCTGACCGGCTTGGCCCGCGCCCGCGCCGCCCTGACTTCGGCGATCAGCATCGCGAGCTCATTCTCCTTCTTTACCCGCGAGAGCCGGGCGACCGGATTCTTGCCGCGGGAGATGATTACCTCCTCGCCCGCTTCGACGCGCGCCAGCAACTCGGAGAGATGAGCCTTGGCCTCGGCGACCTTTACGTTGACACTCATGGAAAACTCCGTTGTTTGTCTCTGGGACGCGCGAGCCGCGAACTCCGCGCGACGCGGGCATTTGACCGATGATAGCTTTCGATTTCGATGTGGTCAACTTGGTAGACCATTTCACTATCGATACTTGAATAGTATCGCTAGTGAGCGCCGCAACTACAGATCATGCACAGTGAGGAACTATAACTTTGATATAGAGTTCTTTTAACAAATCATTTACCATGATTTCAATGGCTTACGATCTCACGAAATTGCCTATCCAGACCCTGCTGCGGCCGATCTCGGACGCCGGCATCGTACTCACCCGTCTCGACGAGCGCATTAGTCGTTCTCCGGTCGGCGAAGGATTTCTCGAACGCATGCACTTCGCCGATGCCTGCGCCTCGCTGTGGATTGACGGCGAACTCGTCCACCTCGAGGACCTGGTGCTGCACGACGCCGGCCACGACATCCGCACGCCCACACACGAGCTGACCATCGCCCGCGACGTGCTGCGCAGCCGCCGGCGCATCGCCGCGCAGCCGCCCGCCTGGGCCCTCAGCCCCGACGGCCTCCGGCAGGCGTGGCCTGCAGCATCTCTCCTTGTCAACAGACCGGTGGCTGTCGGAGCGACGGCGTATGATGCTTCCGTCGGAGGAGGGGAGGGGGAGGACGTCTCCGCGCGAGATTCCAGTCCGTTCGACGCCGAGCTCGCCGCCATCGATGCGCTGCTCGCCCGATCGGACGCCGCGATCGCGCAAGCGAGGAAGCCCGGCCGGGCTCCGGCCGATCCGCTGGTCTACGATCTCGATTGGGACGAGGACGCGCGTCTCGAGGAATGGCGCGACGTGCTTCAGCAGATTGGCGATCTGCCGTCTGTTCTGCAGGCGATCGTGGCGCTCGATGCCTGGAACGATCTCGCGGTGCTGCAGCACGCGCCCTGGCTGGGCCGGCTGCTCGCCGCTTCGATCCTGCGCCGGGCCGGTGTCACGACCGGCGCGCATCTCGCCGCCTTCAACCTCGGTCTGAAATCCATTCCCGTCGACCGCCGCCGCCATTGCGATCGCGAAACCCGGCTGCTGGCGATCGCCCACGGCCTGACCGTGGTCGCCGAGTTCGGGCTGAAGGAGCATGACCGGCTGGCGCTGGCGCGACAGATGATGGAGCGCAAACTCACCGGCCGGCGAACCTCGTCAAAACTGCCGGAGCTGATCGAACTCGTGATGGCAAAACCGCTCGTCTCGGCCGGCATGGTCGTGAAGACGATCGAGGTCACGCCGCAGGCGGCGCGGCGGATTGTCGGTGAGCTCGGTTTGCGGGAAATGACGGGGAGGGGGAGATTTCGGGCGTGGGGCGTGCTGTAGCTATCGAACAGCCACTGTTCGTGAACGCCGCACCTATGCTGATTGCTCTGCAAGCTCGCCTTGACACTGCGCAACCTGAGTGGTTGAGCTTTCTTGTTTCGAATATGAGGTCCGAATGTCCGTCCACGACGTAAAAGCGACGCATGAATATCTGCGAAAAGTCGCGAGTACGCGTGAACCCGTAAAGGCTCTTTCCGAGTTCGTTTGGAACGCGTTGGATGCGGATGCGACGGAAGTGACGGTCGAATTCATCCGAAATGGCTTGGGCGGGATCGAACGAATAGAGATCGCTGACAACGGGACGGGGATCACCAAGGCGAGAGCAGATCGAGACTTTACCAATATCGGAGACTCATGGAAGCTATCGCTCAATCGGACCACGACTGAGAAGCGCGCAGTTCATGGCAAAGAGGGGCGTGGCCGTCTACGTTTCTTCTCGTTGGCCAGGTGGGCAACGTGGAAAACCGTCTATGCAGAACAGAATCGACGCCTCACGCTCGAGATCAAGATCGATGGTGATCGGCTAAACCGAGCTGATGTGCCGGAACCCATTGATGCCGAGGGTGGCAACGTCGGGACTACGGTCGCGCTAGACGGTCTTAGAGAAACGTTCGATTGGATCGTTGGCCCAGAGGGTAGGGCGGAATTCGACGCAATTTTCGCTCCGTATCTCCTTCAATATCCTAACGTTAGAATTGAATACGATGGTGCGCCCGTCGATCCGGCTGTTACCATTGAGCGCTCTGTCGAGCTTGCCACGAAAGCCATCGTGTGTCCTGGCGGGAAGGTCGTGAAAGACCTCGCACTGAAAGTCATCGAATGGCGCACGAAAAGCGAGTCCCGCAAAATTTACTTTGGGGGGAAGAGCGGCATTGTGTTGGGTTCGCAGGCGGCAGGCATCAACGCGCCAGGATTCGACTTCTCGGTTTATGCCAGCTCTCCGTTCTTTGAAGAAATTGCGAAAGCGAACCTGCTTGAATTCGACAATCTGAGTGATCCTGCGTTCTCAACTGTCGTCGCCTACATCAAGGAGGAGATCACAGACTACTTCCGAGGCCGTCAGGCAGAGCGCAGTGGCGAACTGATTGATGAGCTGAAGGCAGCCGGTATTTATCCTTACGAAGGTGATCCGCGGGACGATATAGAAAAGCGGGAGCGTCAGGTCTTCGACATCGCGACGCATGCCGTTTCCTCTTATTCACGTGAATTTAAAAATGCCGAGAACTCTCTCAAGAAGATTACACTCGGACTTTTGCGTGAGGCATTGCAGCACAACCCGGAATCCATTTCTCGCATCCTGAAGGCCGTTTTCAATCTTCCCAAGAACCGGCAGGACGAATTTTCAACTTTGCTCGACAAGACCGAGCTTGCGAACATTATCGCCGCGTCCAACCTTATCGCTGATCGTGTGGTCGCGCTCAAATTGCTCAAAGAGATCGTGTTTGATCCAGCGTCTCGTCGCACTGCAAAGGAGCGCGGGGAACTGGACGTGGTCATACGCGACCACACATGGATGTTTGGTGAGGACTTCCATATCACCATGCCGGAGGCTGGTTTGACGAAGATCATGCATCGAGTTGCAGACGATCTTCTCGTGCCCAGGTCTAAAAAGGCAACGCTGAAAAAGCCGGACGGAAAGAGCGGCCGGATCGATCAGTTTTTAGGCCGGGTGGTCCCGCACCCGAACCAGGCTCACCGAGAGTATCTCGTGGTGGAATTGAAAAAGCCCGCTCTCGTCGTTGGTAGAAAGGAGTTGAACCAGCTTGAAGATTACATGGCGGCTCTGACGTCGCAGCATGATTTCAACACCACGTCGACCAATTGGACGTTTTTCCTCGTTACAACGCAATATGATGCATATGCCAAAGACCGTGCCACACAAGATGGCTGGCCGGTTGGGCTGGTCGTCAACAAGCCGAATATCAAGGTGTGGCTGAAGACCTGGGCTGAGATAATCCGCGACAGCGAAAGCCGGCTGCAATTTATACAGGAGAAGCTTAAGATTGAAGTCGCCGACGAAGAGATCGAGCAGCGGATTGCTCAGCTCAAATCGTCGTACGTTAAATCTTCGAAGCAGTAGCTCCCTTACGATGCCCGCCAATCGTGGACGACATCAGACGAGTGGCCTTACAAATGAGATGAAGGCCTCAAGATCGCCAGATCGGACCTCAGTGAACGGAATGGAAAGCAGAGCCGCATGGCGTTCGGCTAATTTGCGTGAGAGCTCTTGATAGTCTGACAACGCTTCCATCGAACGAAGTGGCCGATCGCGTGAACCGTCGGCAGATCGGCGACCAAGAATTGCGTCTGGGGAATCGGTAACCATTACGAGCGCTGCGGGCTCCAGACCAGCAATGATCTCGAATGGAATTTCCACAAGGCCGTTGTCAGTGTCGACGACGTTGTGGCCATCAAATAGAACCGAGGTGCTATCTTGCATCCTAAAATGCTTAAACCCCGCGAGCAAGAGTTGCTGATTGTCAACGATACGGTCGGTTCGCAAGGTGTCCGTGGAAACCGTCTCTGACGTGACACGTTCCTTTTCGGCTTGGATAAGCTGGCTACCGCTTACGTGCCGCACCGCAAGGGCTCCGGTTGTCTGACGGCAAAGCCAGGATTTTCCAACGCCGGAAATTCCGAATACGAGTATGGTGTTCATAGGTTAACCTCTGGACGCATCAAAAGCTTTCTGGGGATCGTTTCAAGCAAGGCTTGGGGCGTAGCATGGGGTCCGATATAAAGTTGAGTAGCGGATACCGAAAGGAGACAGGATATTGAAGGTGGCATTCCATCGCGCGAAGCCGATCGATCAAGAAAGTCTGGCTCCCGCTCAACTGAAGGCACATTTGGCCTGCGCCTTTCCAGAGCTTGATGCTGTGGAGCGCCATAGGTTTGTGATGGTCGCCGACCTTGCCGACCTGATTTTTTCTTCAAAAAAGTCTTCAACCATCCGCTATTCCAAAGGGGCCGTTGAGTATCCCGCATCTCAGGAGCTGCCTCTGTACGTTGTTGGGGATCATCGGCAGAAGGCTGATCTTACTTGCATCGGTGCTTTGCGAATTGGAGCTGTACAATACAAGACTCTCGCCGAGCTTAGCGAGCATGATGCTCATAAGGACGGGTTCTCGTCCAAAGCAGAGCTGGTGGAAGCATTGCATACCTTCTATGGCGATATCCCAGTCACCGACGTCCTCTCCGTTTTTGAATTTACCCTCGGCGACCGGCAACCCCAATCGTCAAAATCTGGCCTCCAGCACTCTTCGGCAGCTTAAATGCCAAAGCCCTAGAAATCGAAACCAAGGTTTATCAGCGGCTTTAGCTTAAGATAGCGTGGTTCAGCAATCTTGGTAATTGATTGAGGCCAGCTGGCGAGTACGCTGGCAGAGGTCAGAGCCGTTAACGGCAGTGGCGGCACGATGTGGCCGATCAGCAGGAAGTCGATTACCTTCAACGGCGACGACCCAGCGACCATAGCCTGCAATTCGGCATCGGAGAACACCGACCTCTTCGCAGTCCACCGTCGCAGTTCGTCTGCATCTAGCGTATGGCGCACATTCTCAACCACACCGATCGAGGTCATCGACTGTGACCGTGGTGAGCCTTTCTTTTTCGTCTGATAGAAAAAGATCACGTCGCCCGCAGCGATGGTGCGGTTTGGAGAGCGGCAAATATAAACTTTCCGGATCGTATTCCCTGGAATGGCCCCCGCGGTCGTCGCCACATCTTCTGGAAGCATTTCGACTTCTGGAAAAAGCTTTGCGTGATAGCTAGGGAGGATCGGGATGACAAACTTCTTGGCTTTCGCTCCGTCATGGAAGCGAGGGTAATTTTTTCGCGCGGCGGCAATCGGCGTTTCGCCTTTTTCTAGACTGACCTTGCCCTTGCCAACGGATTTTTCGAATCTACCGTCGCCGCCATCGAGATCGCCGGTTTTCTCGAATCCATATTCTTCGAGCAATCGGATCAGCGTCGCTTGTTTGGCTTTCGCGGTTACGTAGATGACGTCGTACTTGTTGCGCTGAGCATGCCAGAATATTTGCTTGAGCAGCTGCTCACCCAACTTCTGGCCTCGGTAATCTTCTGAGACCTTGAACGTGCAGATCTTGAGGATCTTTTTCCCAGGTTTGACGATGCCTGCCTCGCTACGGGTTTCGTCTTTCCTGATGACAACGGCGGCTAAAGCATCGCCGTCCTTGATGATCCAGCAGTCGCGATGTTCGTTGACGCACTTGGTTGTCCAAGTATCGAAATAGGAGCCATAATCGCTTCGTAACCCCTCGAAAATAGGGTCGTTGAAGTCGAGTTCGTGCGCCTTCGCATCTTCAACTGCTGGCAAGAAGATTGTGTCAGGTTCGAAACTCTGCTTCAGCCAAACCAACGCATCAGCAACCGTCATCACTCGATCAGCGACCGAAGCGCGCTTTGCCCGGCGATGAATGCCATCATCTTCGGTGATCAGAAAGTCTGCAACGGCGATCGAGACGGCGTGCAGGAGCTTCACATCCACGACGTCATTAGGTTTCGGAAGTTCGCCATACTTAGCCTTCAGATCGTCAAGTGAAGGGGTCGGTATCTTTTTAAGCTGAGGAAACTTATCGAGCTTACTGAGCGTGGCTTTGCGCCGTGCCTCTTTGGGATCTCGATTAATGTCCTCTATCGAGGCTTCATGAACGAAGACCTGCACGCCGTTCTCGTGGCACCTGCGGAGAAGCTCAGCGAATTTCGCCTGGATTTCACCGTCGTTTTCCAGCTGGATAACGACGTTGGTATCGATCAGAAATTTCATCTTAGTGACCGTAAACGATTTTGCGAAAAGCATCGTCCGCGTATGTGAACGACTGAGGTGGGGTGAATTTCAGTTTGGATTTTAGCACGTCGAGGGGGATGGGAACCTCGAGTTTAACGGGCTCGCGAAGGACCAGAACGTAGCCCTCTGCCAGGTCGCCGTAATACTCATCGAATGCCGGCTTATCGATGTAGGAAACGTCGTGGTACTGGCGCCAAATTTCCTCGACCGGCAACCGACGCACTTCCTCGATCGTTGCGTAGCCGAGCACTGATTGAAGTGGAACAGTGGCATAGATGAACAGCTTAGCATCTGTCGCGGTCCCATAGGGGAAGCGCCGCCGCAGCTCTACCTTTTTCAGGCCATCCACGATCCGCGTTGCGTACTCTGGCTTAATGCTCAGGACGAAGTCCTGCTTAAAAAGATCTAGGTTCGTCATGCTTACGACCGACTTGGAATCAAGTTGGGACAACAACAGCTTAGAGCCAATATTACTTACTATTGCGAAAGTCCAGCTTGGCAATGACCGTATAGCGCGATGACTGGCAAATTTCCTGCAGTAGCCGGTCTTTGAGCGCATTCGAAGAAAAACTAAGGCCGCACGCGCATTCGAAACGGAAAATACGACGCCGGAAGCTCCATAGTTGATGCTGCGCTAAAAAGTTCGTATTCTCAAATACTTAAGGAATACCACCACCGGTCGCCGGTTCGATTCTTTTCAAGGTGAGGGATAAGAACGTACGTTCCGGATTTGCGCCATTTTGTCAGCTTCCGATCGTCTCAGGCCATTTGGATCATGCTGGCCGCCCTTGACGTCGCGTGACCTTCGGCGGCCGCTTTCTCTGTTTGAAACACAGGCCCCGCAAGCGGGGCCTGGATTATCAATGACAGTGGTAGCTTCCCGTCTTGTGATTGGTGTGGCACCCGTTTTCGTCTGTTCCCCCACTGTGGGCGAAAACGTACGTTGCACTGCCCAAAAGGATAAGCATTGCCCCGGCAAGTTTAGTCAACTTCATGATGTCCCCTCCATTGCTATGCAACCTAAGCACAGCGGAGAGATGGTGTCGATACTAAATTAGAAGTTACAGGACTTCTTGGGTTTGATAGGTTATCGGGGCGTACCCTAGGGGCCGACTAAAGGAGCAGTCACTTCGGCAAACCAGGGTGGACTTCGTGTCGGGGACAACTTTGCTAAGCGAGATCGAAGTTACATATATCCGCAGCCGCATTGACGATGTCCTGCGGGAAGGGCGACCCAGTGCATGGCAGCGCCAGTTTTTGATGGACATGCGCCAAAGGATCGAGCGCTACGGAACGCGCACGCGACTCAGTGAAAAGCAAATGTCGACGCTGAGGAAGCTGACAAAGCTCCCTGGCCAAGCTGATCTCTCGTTCATCAAACCGATGGCCGCGAACAGAGGATCTCAGAACTATCGGCCGCCGCATTGGCGAAGGGCAGGTCGCCGACGTTGGAGCCATAGAGAAATCAAATTTTTTGCGTTGCTTCTGATGATGATCGCGGTTTTCGGCGGACAGACGCTCACGGGGTGGCTACCGAAGAGTGATCTCGGTTCCTTTCAGACCGCAACTCCGCCCGACAATTTCGCTACTCAATCATTCACCGTCACCGACGGCGATACAGTTCGCATGAGTGACGGTACGCGCGTTCGACTTGTTGGATTCAATACGCCAGAAAAGTTTGAACCCCAATGTTCGCGAGAGGCAGCACTTGGCGCCCGGGCAAGCGAGCGCCTGAGGGAACTCGTTGCGTCTGGAACGCCGACAGTGACGAGGATTGCCTGCTCCTGCAAACCCGGGACAGAAGGTACGGACAAATGCAATCACGGCCGTCGCTGCGGAACGCTTCGGGTCGATGGTCGCGATGTCGGAGACATCCTGATCTCCGAAGGTCTGGCGGTCCCGTTTGTTTGCGGCGACACCAGCTGCCCGGCCACGCCTCGGCCGTGGTGCGGCTAGCGCACCCGCCTTCCAGCTAAAATAGCTAGGTGATGTTGCCTCACAGAGTGGCGTTAGTTCGCGGTTCGCGAGACGTAGCTTCCGTTGACCCAGCCCTGCCGGCCAGACGCATTACGCACGTGCAGCCAACCATTCTGCTGTTCGAGAATGACTAGTGTGAGCCCGGTCGCGAGAACGTCGACCAGGAGGTAGTTTGCGGCCGGACCCTCGCGCATGTTCAGGTTCGTGGTCGTAACTCCCGTAGCCAGGTTTGTCGGGCTGGCATGGTTGTTCGGCGCTGCTTCCTCTCCGAAATCGAAGAGCTTCGGCTCCGCTTGTATCTCCCGGGTTTGCAACGAGGGCAAAGGGACACTTGGAGGCGGTTGCTCGGCTTGGTCAGCCGCAGCAGCTGCAGGCCTAGCAAGCGCGACCTGAGCAGCAGACTCGAATGCCGCCTTGAATTCCGCATCTATGTTTCTGAACTGCCGTTCGGCGGGGAGGGCATTGGAAGTGGTTTGGCCTATCTTCCCAACGTCGCCGGAACTTGGCTCTGGTGTTCCGGATGGAATCGACTTCTGATTTGCCGTTTCGATCGACGGTCGGGTTGATTCACGACGGCTGGCCTCGATGGTCGATAAGGCAGGGCGCTTAGGTTTTGCCGACAAATTTGCTAGTACCGTGGCCGAGACGGTCATTCCCACAATAATCCAGAAATTTCGATAGGTAACTGCCATCGATCAGATCGTGCCCATATCAACCTCGAGCTGCTTCAGCCGCTGATAGGCTTCGATCAGTCCTCGAGGGGGCGACTTTACGAGTGCGCGCGCATCGTCTGCCAAGCGGCGAAGCTCATCAGGCGCGCGGTGAAGCTCCTTTTCCAATTCGGTGCGCTTCTTTCCGATTTCGGTCTTGATTTGCTGAATTGCCTGCGGATCCGTTGGAATCGCGTTGTTGAAAACGAACTTGCGCTCGATCGAGCGTGCCCACCCCATGACATCTGCAGCAAGTGACGGTCCGAAGCCGGGAACGTTGGTTATCGGGCGCTGCATGACATCCCACGCATCTTCGAAGCCGAAAGATGCCAGCGTCGCCTTACGGCCGGCGCCTATTTTGGGGATTTTTGCGCGCTCGATCAGATGCGATTCCATATGTTTCTGCATCTGGAGTTGCCGCTTCTTTTGCTCAAGCGCCCTCAGTTTTGTTTGCTCCTGCGCAGGTAGCTCCGAATGAGCTGTTGCCACGCTGAGGTAGTGATTTCTTCTTTCTTCGAACTTCCCTGGTCCTGCGTGAGTCATCCATGTCTTCCGCTCTGACTCCCAAACGGATTGGGCGCTCGCATGCTCGGCGGCAAATGTTCGCGTTAAATCGAGAGAGCGGAGGGTCAGGAAGCCAGCGCCGGCCATAAGCGCCGCTCCCCAAAACCCTTGAATGGACGTCATCAGGTAGAAACCGATAAGCAACGCAATAATGCCCGCCACAGCGGTAATCGTCCTTTCGGATCGGGCCTGTTGCCCGGCTACGGACATCGTCACATTCAAGAGCGGCTCGACAACCTTCTCCGGTTCTGGCGGCCAACTAGGTGCTGGGATGCCGCGGATCGCCGTTAGGAGTTGGCCGATATCCATGATCGGGGCGTTCGGCGAATACTGCGCGACGAACAATGAACGACCCATCGATCTTTCGATCGAGCACCAGGGGCAGGAAGAGAGGCTACCTGCGTATGAATGGGCCCGATCGGCGGTGCACGCCTTAAGATCGAATTCGACTGACGTCAGCAGCGTCACCCATTCCGAGGCGAGCGGACGGCCGTTAGTATGTTTCCCAAGCAATCTGAAAGCTTTTTCGAATGCGCCTCCCAATTCCCTCCCATAGTCGTCAAGCGCAGGAACGTAGGGCGGCGGCTCCATCATCGTTTCCGCGCGGCGCTCGCTATAGGCGAAGCGGCCTTCTCCAATGGCCTTTCGAATATCCATATCGCCCTTGCCGCGATAGCGCCCCGCGAAGGGATGCCGTCCGAGAAACAGCAACTGGAAAAGTAGGACAGCCAAACCGAAATTATCGTGGTTGGGCATGCGATCCGTTTGGTCGAGCGATGCGCCCTGCAGTTCCGGCGGGGTATACTCCGGAACACCGACCAAACATCGGTAGAGTTTTGATTGCGAGCGGAATTGAAACGAGTCGCTGTCGATCAGAGTGACCAGCGCCTTGTCGGACACGAGGACGCCGGAATGGTTGATGTCGCCGATCACACACCCGGTCGCATGCACACTTGCGATTGCTCGCGCCAGATTAATAGCGGCTCTGACGAGGAAGTTCGCGTCTGCTGTTGGAAACTCGCTCTTGCGACTCGCCGGCCCATAAAGATCATGAACGCTTTTGAAGCCGTTCACCTTCTTCATTGTGAAACCCAGGAACTCGCCCCGTTGCGTTTTCAGGGTGTCGATCGGGAATGCAACGAAAGACGTGCTCATGTGGAGGCGAGCCGAAACCATCGCTTCGACCTTTTCTCGTCGATCGGCAGCCTTCCCGCGAAGATAGATCTTTGCAACAAGGTCGGGCGCTTCGACTATGTGGTGGACAGCTCCCTCTCCGCCCTTTGCGACGAGGCCGCCGAGCGTCAACGTTCGACCATCGGACGAAACGACGACGGTCATGTTCTGACGCCAAGAATAAGCGATTTGTCGTCGTCGGTGCGCTCGCACACGCTTGGACTATCGAGATAGTCTTTCAATGCCGCCGAGAGATCTCTGTCCGGTCCCTCAACGAGTGAACCTTTCAGCGGCGCCAACATCCGCTTGAAAAATGGCGCATGCGCTGATCGGCTCGTCTGTTCGAGTACCAAGCGTTCGATGCCGTCCGAGAACAGAGCGAATTCGTCAATGGCCTCGTTAATGCGCAAATAGTTGAGCTTTGGTTGGGGATCGTCAGTCACAAACGCCGTCGTCGACGCGTACTCACCATGGTATGGCCAGGAAGGCACCTCCCATTCGTCCGATCCCGCCTTCTTCCAGACTGCGGCGCCGTCGCCGATATGGATCACGATCGACGTTTGTGGGCTGGCGAGTACCGCCACCATTGTTGAGGCGAAGTCCCGGGGCCGAAGCGCCATGGCATTCGCCTTGGCGTTTAATGCCTCCCGGATCTCGTCGAGCCAGTTCCTCACGTCCTCTTCGACCAATTCTACAAGGGGCTTGCTAGCAAGAAACTCTCGGCATGCCCGTAAGAACGAAAGACACACGAGCTTGGATCCGACTTCCGCGTGTGATGCACTCCCGGCTCCATCAGAAACGACCGCCGTCATAATCGGGCTTTCGGGCCGAATGAACAGCTTGGCGCCTGCGAAGTCTTGGCAGGGGATACCCGTCTTAACATGCGAAGTACCAATGGACCGTGCGCATGCCCATCGCCAACTCCTGGTCATGCAATCGAAGCCCATCCGTCGGGAGTAGCCGGGTTTGCGAGCGGAACAGCGTCCCCTGGATTGGAGTGGGATACCGAGCCGAGTGAGCTTGAAAGCCAGGAAAACAGATCACGAAAGCGTAGTTCCTTCAGCGCCAACGGCTGTCGAACTGAAATCTGTGACAGGATCTCCATGTTGGCGCCCTGCACACCGACTGCAAAGAACGAAAACGCCTTCTCGGCTTCACCCGCCTTCACCGCACTGGCAGCTTCGTGCCAAGCATCTGTGGGCGCTCCATCCGTGATGAGAAAAACCCATGGCCGATAGTACGAGATCCCGTTCTGTTTGTAGCTGTCTTTTCTCTGCCGAAGCATCTCAAGCCCGGTCTCGATCGCGCGTCCCATCGGAGTGTCGCCTTGTGACGAGAGCTCCGGCGGGTTCCAGTGATGAATGCTTTCGAAGTCGTTAGCGACCGAAACTGGCCCAAACGTAACAATACCTACTTCCACCCTCTTGGCAGCCAGGGAGTCCGCGTAGAGCTCGTCTCTGAATTGGACGAGACCTTCATTCAGCTCTTTCAGTGGCGCTCCTCGCATCGAGCCTGATACATCGAGCAGCAAAAGGCAGGGACACCGTGGTTCCGGGTTATCGACGAATTCGGCACCTTCAAAGGGTTGCTGCTCAAATGGATTGGCCATGGTTTGTTCTTTCACAAGTCATTGGAGGGTTAATTCGCGACGATGCCGAACGTGTTGAGCACATCTGGTGTGATCGTTCCGGTAACCTTGAGATTATAGTCGGTCTGCATCGCGACGAGCGCTTTCTTGCAAGCCGGTCCGACCTGCCCGTCAATCAAGCCTTCGTAATATCCATAGGCGGTGAGGGCGGTCTGAACCTGCATAACGATGCGCTTGAATTTCGCGGTATTTCCGGGAAGTGTCTTGAGCGGAGCGGCTGTCGCCGGGTCGGACGTGACCGGATAGGTAGGGGTCGCGGACACTGTCGGTTGGGTGGCGAACGAACCAGCGGGAGCTGTGTAGACCGTGGAAGGTGTCGTGTAGACCTTCGAGGGGGGCGAGTAGACCGGTGCACTCCTTCTGTAAGTGTAGCCACCGCCACTGCTTGATCGATGGCTTGAATGGGAGCTGTGGGAGCGGTGGGAGCTATGTGAGCGATGCCCGGCGAGAGTGAAGATGTGCTTCAGCCTGAGGCGCTCCAACACCGAAGTCCCGGGATCTTTCTTGGAAACAAGCTCACCAATCGGCATCGCATCGGATTTCGATGGCAGAAAGCCCGCCACGAGAAGTGACGGGATCATAAACAGGCGAGATCTCATAACGGCCCCAGAAATGCAAACCCCTCGGCCTGACTATACCATTGAAAAAAACCACCACAAGTTTCCTTGGCGCGACAATTCAAACAGAAGTCTAGGTATTTTCTCTTCCAGTCGGAGATCGTTGAGGGGGCAAAGTCCTGATAAGCTGGGGGTACTGAACACAGCGGAAAATTGTAGAGCGCGGCCTTGAGACCGCGAGCCGTTGCGATGTCGACCGCTCGAGCAATCTGCTCGAAATCGCCCGATGTGTCTCGAAACGTCTCCTTCCAATTCATCCGGGCGTAACCGATCCGCTCCAGCTGCATAATGGCCCAGACCGTCAGAAAACTGAGGCGAGTGGACACGTAGTCTGCCAGGGCTGGAAGGTCCTGCCAGTTCTGTTGCATGACGACCGTTCGCAGCTCGAGGGAAGCGCCAGCGCGCATCAGGATCGACAAACCCTGTTCGAGGCTGGCGAATGCTCCGGGTTTGCCCACGAGCTGGTCGTGTGTCTCAGGCATGCTTGAATACAGCGGAACGCCCCAGAGCACGCGTTCGTAGTCCAACCGCTGCAGTCTTTCTAGGTCTGCTCGGGAAAAATGCTGCGCATTGGTCAGGATGTGAAACCCAATGTCAGGACGCTGCGCGTTCACGTCCTCAAGCATGGAAAACAGCCGCTCCTTATGAAGCAAGGGTTCGCCGCCCGAAACGCCAATCATTGCGCCCTGCGGAGCAAGTGACGCAGCGAGGGTGAATTGCTCGAATAGATCGGTGTGATACTTCTTCGGAGGCTGCGAGCACATCACACATAGCTGGTCGCATTGCTCCGTTACCAGAAGCGTGTTGTGAGCGGAGCCGGCGCGGATCAGGCGATGGGCCGTTGTCTCGCCTGGCAACATCATCAAAACGTCACCGTCGATGACCTCGCTGGAAATACCATACACGCCGAAGGAGAAGCCATTAAGGTCGTACTCGCGGCGGTCTGGGGCAATTTCAGCGAGGACCGCGTCATGATCCGACCGAGCCGGTGACCCCGGTCCTTGCAGGCGGACGACCAAGGGCTCGTCGATCGGTAGCGGGTCGACCTTCAGGCGCAGGCTGATCATTGATGAACCTTGGCAAGAAGCGGATCGAAGTGAGGTGCGCCAGCCCAAAGCGCCAAGGTCTTTTGGACCTTTGGATCCTCCGAATAGATCATCGCGAAAATCCTGTCGAAAATCGAGATATGGCGCTGACAGAAGTCAGTCATATGCTTCGGCATATCGATCCGCCCATATCGTGAAATGTCATCGACTAGATCGACCCCGCAATAGGCTTGGTAGGGACAGTGCACGCAGTCAGGGTGGAAGTTGTTGAGCGCTTCAGCATTGAGGCGGTCGATCGTTTCTGCGGAGATCCCGTCGAAGACGTCTCCCATAGACAGATCGAATTGACCGATGCGAGTGACCATCCGCGCTTCATCGGTCGGGTATATTTTGCCGTCATAGTCGATCACCACATAGCTGTGCCCGACAATGTTGGGATTGCGAAGATCCACGTGACCGTTGTGACCGGACCTCAGCACCCGCCGAAGACAGTGGACAAAATAGTATTCTTCGACTGGGTCCGAAGAGGACCAATTGTGTTCGACGAGAGCGTCGATGAAAGAGGCATGATATCTGTTCCAGAGATCGGCGCTTCCTCGTGCGTGGAACTTCTTTCTCGCAAAGCCCTGGTAGTTTACGGGTCGCAGGTAGATGGATCGAATATCATAGCTGAGGAAGGTGTCGATGACTTCGCGGGGAGAGGGCGCATTGTGTGGGTCGATCGTTGGCAAGGCGGATATTTTCCCCGTACCTAATCGGCTCACCGCGAAATTCAGATTGGAAAAGAACTGGTCCGTCTTGCCCGGCAGGATTGTTCGCTGCCTTTGATGCGTGATGCGATCGCCGTCCAATGACGTGCTGACAAAAACGTCGTCTTTTCCCAGCAGGTCCCAAGCGCGATCGCTGACCTCCTGCAGATTTGTACAGACTACGAACTCGCAGGCATCAAATCGTTGTCTGCAGAAATCACGAATCCTCTCAATGATGTCAAGGCGTAAGAGAGGCTCACCACCCTGGAACTCGACCTTGATCTTCCTCGCCGAAAGCGAGCCGAGAAATCCGATAACCGCTTCTTCCGTGAAGTCGTCCCAGTCGAAGCCTGGAGTAGCTTCGTTGACACGCGAAACCTGACAATAGCCGCAGGCCAAGTTGCATCTGAGCGTAGGGACCAGAATGACATAGTCCATTTCTCGCGGCAGGTAGAGCCGCTCAGCAAAACGATGTTCGAAACCCGAATATGCGAGATCACCGACCGCATTGTAGGCATGGCCGTTCACATGCAAGAACGCGAGGTCGCCAGATGTTAATTGATTGCACGCATAGCGGCGCAAGAAGGCATGGTCTGACTTGAAGTATCCGCCGGCGTCGTCCGCGAAGAGAAGGAGCCCATCCTGATGCGGCCGGAATTTAAGCGGAACGACTGACAAATCCCGTCACCCCTTCAATCAGCATCGTCCGAAGCGGCAGCGTTTCGCTGTAGATCTTCTGCCGGTAAAGACAAAACATGAAGTCCTGCACGATCGCCGGCATTTGGTCCTCGGAAGTCGCGAGTGTCACCGACTGATCGCTTATGCTAAGATGGACGTTCGGATAGAGATAGCGGAACCGAGCAACTGCGTCCGCCAACCAAGGACAGAGTTTGGGTTCGATGGTCAATGTTTTCTCGTAGTCTGCACAATTCATTGATGGCGCGCCTTCCAGTCAGTTTCGCAGATTCTGAGCGATCGAGTTGTAGCACGTCTCCGTTGGTCCGACGTCGTGCTCGAGCAGGGAAATCCATTCACCCTCATCCATAGTGAAGAACTGCATGTGGCATTTGGAAGCCGCGCCTCTTGCCGATTGCGTGACCAACAGCCGACTATCGATTTGGTATTTAAGGTCGAGATACTGGGCTGCCTCGTCATCGATGGGAATGCGCGAAACCTCGCCGGTCCTGACGCTTGCAAGATAGGCGATGGAGCATCCTGTGCCGCAGCCCACTTGGATCACGGCGTATTCGCCAGCGAAGTTCGGGCCGCCCGCCATGCCTTCCGAGATGCGAGTTTGAAAGTTACGTGCAGAGGCATCCGTGAAGTAGGGAGCATTGATCGGCCCACTGTAGATGCGATGTACCGGAAGCTGTGAGGGGGAGATGCGGGCGAGGGAGATTTGCCGTGGCTCATCAACCTGCAATATCGCATTTTGCCACATAATGGGTGCGTACCCCACATCGTAAACGAGCTCGCGGCCGCGCGTAAGCTTCAAATAGTCGACGTCGGCGACTGCCGTTGTTTCGAGCAACGCCACACCATCCAGGTGGGCGTACATGTCTTCACCGAACCGCTGCTTCAACTCACGTAGGGAGGATGCGGATATTTTGGAGACAAACGAGGCGATGGTTTTGGTCCCCTGAACCTCGTAAGAACTGACAATAGTCACTCCACCATCCGGTGTAGCGGTTGCGGGCGCGACGCCTGTGAAGAGCAAGCCCTTGCTACCAAAAAGAGAACGTACTTCGGAGAGGCTTGTTTTTCCAAATTCAAATTTCCCGAACTGCCCCGATGCTCCAGGATGAGAAAGCCGCCGGGTGGCTTCAATTTGGACGATCTTCTTTGACCCGTTTTCGTAGGTCGCCCTCACATCGATTCCGTTGGGGCTCGGCAGCTGGAGGATCGTGTACTCGGCTGTAGGATTTGACGAAGCAACTTCCTGGTCAGCCATAAATTTGGAAGCGTCTTCGCCGATCGCACGGCCTGCAACAGTCTGAGCGTACGATGGAGACACGGTGACGATGGCACTGACGCAGGCACCTAAGGCCACGAATGTGAGGCGGGCGAGGTTAGCCCATCCAAATCTCTTCGATCTCATCGCTCAGTAGATCCACAGTGACATGCGCAATTCCTCCAGCAATGTTACCGCCGAGCCGAAGGAATTGTAACCACTCGAGACAAAGTTGCAACGCACGACCGTTGCCCCTCTCAGCCGAGCGGACTGTCCCTACGGCCCGTGTGTACTACACTTGTTCCGGTTTTGTGCGTTTAGGATCGCATAATGTATCCCTTGGAACGAACGTTTCTCCGTCTCGCGAACCGACTGTCGGGCTCGCGTTGCGTGGTGGCGGCCAACTGGCTACTGCAAAGTGGACTTTAGGCGCTACCGATATCGGGAATCCGTGAGCCGGCGAACCCCGGTCTACGAATCGTCGTTGGGGGACGAACCGCGAATTGTTGATGAAGCTCAGCTTGACGGCAATTCGATTGCCGTCGGCGCGGGGTCAATAGTGACCTGTATTTCCGCCAAGCGCCGCGCCGATGCGATGCCTGATCAGATCGACCTCTTGCTGCCGGCGCTTAAATCCGGGATTGTCGAGCCCAGCAACGGTGCGCCGCGCCGTATTCTGGCTCGCCTGATCCAAGGTTGGCACCTCAACTTGCAGGGTTTGCCTGCTCTACCTTGATTGCCCTGCAAGCATGGACCTGTTCGACATCCTTTGGGTTCGTCGGATCGACCGATGTGCGGTGGGTTGTCGGACAGTGTGATTGCCTTCCCGCATCGAGATCGAACACCGCGAAAAATGGTGCATTGACAGCGCCTATGACATAAGTCATATGTCAGAGGCACCGCAAGGTGACTGCGGAGGCTGCCGTGCAAGGAGTTTCGCGGCAAATGCCGACGATGTTCAAATGGGAGGAATTGATGATATCGAAATTGCTTCGACGCACATTTGTCGCCGCTGCGGTCATCGCGGCGGCAACAGGCTTTGCCACAGCCTCTAAGGCTCAGAGCATTGCGGACATTACCAAAAAGGGCACAGTGACTATCGGCGTACTTACCGGCATCCCGCCTTATGATACTGTTGATGCTAGCGGCAACACCGACGGCTTCCTGGCGGACATGGCAAGGGATGTTGCGGCAGCGCTGGGCACCAAGCTGCAGCTCGTTCCGGTCAACAATGCTTCGCGCGCGGCGGCACTTGAGTCGGGCCGCGTGGATCTGCTGATTGCCCAGATGACCGCAACCCCGGAGCGGGCTAAGACCTTCCTGATGACCAATCCCTATGGCGCCTACGAGATGCGCTTCATCGGTTTGAAGGACACCAAGATCGAAAAGGTCGAAGATCTTGCGGGCAAGCGAGTATCTGTGCCTAAAGGTAGCACCCAGGACGTTGCCGTCAGCGGATACGGAATAGATGGGCTTGAAGTCGTACGCTTCGACGACGATGCGCTAGCGATGCAGGCTTTGATCTCCGGCCAGGTTGATGCAACTGCCGCCGTTGCGACCGTAGCCCAGGACACTATTAAGAAGCGCAATTTGACTGATCTTGAGATCAAGGCCAGTGTCCCGATCTTCACGCTCTACTGGTCGATGGCGGTCCGCAAAGACGCAGCCGAACTCCACCAATGGCTCAACAACTTCATTTATTATCAGGAAGTGACCGGCCGCATCAACGAGCTACATAAGAAATGGGTCGGCGTACCGGTTCCCGGTGGAAAGCTACCGTCTTTCTGATCTGACCTTTTACAGCGTGCGCGCCGCACGCGCAAAGGCATGCGGCGCATCCTTCAAGCTCGGTCTTACGACGAGTTGACCGTTCGGCCCAAAGTATTGCTCAGGCGACGCGACATTGGGAAATCGGCAAGGACGATTCTTATGGCATATTCAATGGACTTTGCTCCGGTCATCGCCCGGATCCCTGATCTGGTGTCCGGAGCCATCAACACAGTGGTCCTCTCGGCCGAGGCGATCGCAATCGGCTTAACGATCGGGCTTTGCGTGGCGCTCGCCCGCTTCGGCGGTCCTGCTTGGTGCCGCTTCATCGGCGCCTGTTATGTCGAGGGGTTTCGAAACACGCCGCTGCTGGTGCAGTTGTTCCTCATCTATTTCGGCCTCCCGTATGCAGGGGTGAAGCTTAATGCCGACCAGGCGGCGATCTTCGCCGTATCGCTCAATCTCGGTGCATATTCGACCGAGATCTTCCGCGCCGGATTGATGGCAATCCCGAAGACCCAGATCCAAGCCGGGCTTGCGCTCGGTATGTCGCAGATCCAGGTCATGCGTTACGTGGTGCTGATCCCGGCGCTCAGGATTGTCTATCCGGCACTGACTGGTCAACTAACGCTGACGCTTCTAGGAACCTCGATCGTTTCGGCCATTTCCGCCAAGGAACTTACCATGGCCGGCGCGACCATCGAGTCGCAGAGTTTCCGTAGCCTTGAAACATTTCTTGTTGTCGCGGCGATCTACATCTGCATCACCTTCGCCTTCCGGTTTTTCTACTGGCTGATAGGGCTGTGGCTCTTCCGGAGAAAAACCCCGACCGGCAGTGCCACAGCCGAGTTGATGCTCAACGTTCAGGAGACCAGGTCATGATCCAGTCATTCGGATGGCCAAGTGTCCAATTCCTGATCCAGGGTCTCTGGTGGACCGTCGGCCTGTCGCTCGTCACCTTCATTTGCGGCGGCGTATTGGGCCTGATCTTCGCGCTCGGTCGGTCGCTTGGACCTCGGTGGCTGCGGCTGCTGATCGCAGGTTATATCCAGTTGGTGCAGGCGACGCCGCTCCTGATCCTGCTGTTCCTGTCCTTTTACGGTCTCAGCTTTCTCGGCTTTTTTTTCCCACCCTTTGCGGCCGCGGCAATCTCACTGACCCTCTACACCACCGCGTTTCTAGCGGACATCTGGCGGGGTTGCATCGAGGCGATCCCGAGGGCCCAATGGGAAGCATCCGACTCGCTGGCGCTCACCGGCGGCCAGACGCTCCGCTACGTGATCCTGCCGCAGGCATTGCGCATCGCGATTGGCCCAACCGTCGGCTTTATGGTTCAGGTGGTCAAGAACACCTCGGTGACGGCGCTGATCGGCTTCGTCGAACTCACCAGGGCCGGACAGTTGCTCAACAATATGACCTTCCAGCCCTTCCACGTCTTTCTCACCGTCGCGCTGATGTATTTCGCGCTTTGCTATCCGCTCTCACTGTGGAGCGAGAAATTGAAGGAGCAAAAAAGTGCAAGCCTTGCGCATTGAGAATCTGCAGAAATCGTTCGGTGCCATCAGCGTGCTCAAGGGTGTGGATATGACGGTCAACAACGGCGAGGTCGTCGCGGTGATCGGTCGTTCCGGCTCCGGCAAGAGCACCATGCTTCGTTGCATCAACGGGCTAGAATCCTTCAACAGCGGCTTAATAGAGGTTGCGGGACATCGGCTGGATGGCACAACCAAGCGCCTTCGCGATCTGCGCAAGGAAGTGGGGATGGTGTTCCAGAGCTACAATCTTTTTCCGCATCTGACCGTCGCGGAGAACATCAAGCTGGCACCACGGGTCGTCAAGAATTTGCCGGTCGCCGAGCAGAATGCGCTGGTCCAGGAGGTGCTGACGAAGGTTGGGCTCCGCGACAAAGCCGACGCCTACCCGGATTCGCTTTCCGGCGGCCAGCAGCAGCGCGCCGCGATCGCTCGTTCGCTTGCCATGAAGCCGAAGGTGATGCTGTTCGACGAGGTGACTTCGGCGCTCGACCCGGAGCTGACCGGAGAAGTCCTGAAGACCGTCGCCGAACTAGCGAAAACCGGCATGACCATGGTCCTGGTTACCCACGAGATGGGATTTGCCAGGCGCGTCGCCAGCCACACTGTGTTTATGCACGAGGGCCGCGCTTGGGAGGTAGGCCCATCCGAGGAGATTTTCACCAATCCCCAGACAGCGGAACTCAAAGCCTTCATCGCGTCCGACGTGAAGTGATGGGCGTAGCTATCGATCCAAGCACATCTTGCAAAAGGAGAAGACAGTGCCAGTCGTAGAGAATTTGAAACTTGCCGAAAAAATGCGCAAGGGCGAGCCGGTCTTCGGCTCCACCTTCTATACCGGATCGACCACCGCGGTCGAGGTTGCGGGAAATTGGGGCCTGGATTTCGCCTTCATCGATGCCGAACACACGCCGGTTAATGTCGACGTCCAGATGGAAAAGCTGGTTATGGCGGCACTCCTCTCCGGCATTGCCCCGCTGGTACGTGTGCGTGGTACCAATGAGTGGGACATTCGCAAGTCGCTGGAAATCGGCGCCACCGGCGTCATCATTCCGCAGGTCAACACCGCGGAACAGGCGCGCGCCATCGTTCGCGCCGCAAAATTCCCGCCCTATGGCCGTCGCGGCGGCGATGCGTCCTGCCGTTCGGCCGGGTTTGCCGGCCCCGGTTACCAGTGGTCGGCTTATATGGAGCGCGAAAACGCCAACAAGCTCGTCATCCCGATGGCGGAAAGCTACGAGTTCTTCGAAAACATCGACGAGATCCTCGAAGTCGAAGGCATCGACGTCATCAACTTCGGCCCGGCCGACTTTTCCATCTCACGGCGCATCTCCATCGACTATTCGATGTCGCATCCGGAAGTGGACGAAAAGCTCTCCGAGCTTATCGAAAAATGCCACGCACGCGACATCAAGGTTATGGCGCCCTGTATTCCGCCCGTCGCGGAAAATGTCACCGCCCTGAAGAAGAAGGGCGTCGATATGATCATCATGGGCAACGACGTGATGTTCCTGAACGAGGGCAACAAGCGCGCCCGCGAGGCGATCGACGCTTCCGCCAAGTCAGCCTGACAGATTCAAGGAGAAACTCACATGTCAGATATTTTCAGCGTCTCCGGCCGTGTGGCGGTCGTCACCGGCGGCCTTGGCCAACTTGGCACACAGTTTTCCAAATCGCTGGCCCAGGCGGGTGCAAAGGTGGCGATTTACAGCCGCCGGCCCTTCTCCAGGGAGCAGATTGCCGAGAAATTTCCCGGTCTTGAAGACAATATCCGTGTTTACGAAGCAAGCGTAACCGACAAGGAGCAGCTCGAAGCTGCCACCAGGCAGCTGATCGCCGATTGGGGCGTGCCGCATATCCTGGTCAACAATGCTGGCATCGATTCCAAGCCAGACGGTTCCGCGGAACAAAACGCACCTTTCGAGGTCTATCCGCAAAAATACTGGGACGACATTATCGATACGAATCTGACCGGGGTGATGCTGACCAGCCAGGTTGTCGGCAGTCATATGGCGGCTGAAGGCCGAGGCTCGATCATCAATGTCGGCTCGATCTACGGCATTGTCTCTCCGAACCAGGCGCTCTACGCCTATCGTGAAAAGCGCGACGGTGTTCCGTTCATCAAGGCGATTTCCTATGCCGCTTCCAAGTCGGGCCTCGTCAACCTCACCCGTTATCTCGGCACCTACTGGGCTGAGAAGAAAGTGCGAGTCAATCTAATCTCCTTCGGCGGCGTGAAGACGGCGAGCTTCGATAAGGAGTTCATCGACAACTTTCTGGAGCGCGTGCCGATGCGCCGTCAGGCCGAGATCGACGAATATAACGGTGTGATTCGCTTTCTTGCTTCCGATGCCTCGACCTACATGACGGGGTCCAACGTGGTCGTGGATGGCGGCTTTACTGCCTGGTAGGCGGGTCGTTTTTGAGTGTTGGAAGAGACCGATTCATTATATTCCGACAACGTAAGATTGATTGGAGTCTGCATGCAAGAAGATTGACAACACTTATACGTGCACATATGACATATGTCATGTATGGGTCGCGATTTTTTTGATCGCAAAGTGTGAGGTGCCCTATGGCGACTAGTCCTATCCCGCAAAGCTTGGACCGCGGCAAGCTGCACATGCATATCGTAGCAGACATCGAAGCGCGAATTCTGTCTGGGGAACTGCAGGTTGGTGAACGCCTGCCGTCTGAGGCGGAGATCGGCCGCATGTTTGGGGTCAGTACACGCTCCGTCCGCGAGGCTCTTCAAGTCCTTGAGACAAAGGGCCTCGTGCGGCGCAAGCACGGCGAACGCGCCGAGGTTGTACGGGACGATGTCAGGGAGTTCATGGATTCGCTTGTCGCTTCCGTGGGCGCTCTTTTTGCTAGGGACGCCGACTATCTCGTACAGGCCATGGACGTCCGCCGAATGATCGAAGTCGACGTAATCGGGCGGCTTGCGGCGGGTGAAAGTGCGCTGGCGTCATCTGTGATGGCAGCGCTCGACGTTATGCGTCAGTCCGTCACGAACAACGATTTCGCGCGCTTCACAGAAGCCGATGCGGCCTTCCATCGGGCGCTCGTCCAATCGTTGGGCAACGAGATTCTGTCTTCTCTGCACGGCAACCTGCACACCCTGATTGCCGGTGTCATCAAGGTGTCGAGTCGGGTGCCCCGCAAAACGTTGAAGGAGGGTTTTAGCGAGCATGAGCAGATCCTGTCGTTGGTTGCCTCCGGCAATATCGAAGGCGCGCGCGTAGCCATGCGCGAGCATATCATCAACAGTACCGCCTATCTGGAACAGGCGATCAGGAAGTCCAAGGGAGTAGAATGAGTATGACAGCTTACGATTATGGGATGGTGAACTGGAAGGCGATCGAGCGGCTGTCTCGCTGGTATTCCGGTGACATCCAGGACGTGATGGACAAATACGGCGCTTACGGCTTCCTAAAGGGCATCTCCCTCTATGGCGTGCTGAAACCCGGACAGGTCGTTTGCGGCCCAGCCCATACGGTGCGTTACGCTCCAAGCACACGCACCGGCCAGCCGCAAGATATCTATCATGGTGTGATCGACAGTGTCACAAAGGGCGGCATACTGATGGTTGATTCCTCCTGTGCGGAAGGATCCGGCACCGGCGAACTGATGTCGACCGGTGCCCGGACCCGCGGTGCTGCCGCGACGGTCGTGCATGGCACCGTGCGAGACCTCGCCGAGGTACGCAAGCTTGACTACCCGCTTTATGCCGGCGGCGTCAGCCCGGTCGGTGTGTCGGGTCGCATGGAACCGGCCGAAGCGCAGGTCGAGCTCGATATAAACGGTGTGAGGGTACGTCCGGGTGACATAATCTTTGCTGATATCTCCGGCGTTGTGGTCATTCCTCACGAGCTGGTCGAGAAGATTGCCGATGACGCAGACAAAAACGGCGACGCCGAAGTCGTCTGCCGCCAGCGGATCCTTGCCGGCGAAAGGCTGCGCGACATTTGGCCCGTGGGTTCTACCGGGCCGGCCTGACGCTGTCGCAGGCCACCATGGCCCCTTGCGCGAAGTATCTGGCCCACCCGGTCTGATGTTTCGCCGAGGGTCTCCAGGCGTACCTTTTCGAGGAATCGGTCGTACGGGCAGGAAACAATGACTTCATTCATTGGCATAGACGTCGGTACGGGTAGCGCCCGCGCCGGGATTTTTGACGAGCACGGCGTGCTGCTTGCAGCCCATTCACGGGCGATCGCCACCGAGAAGCCCAAGGCGGATTTCGTCAATCAATCCTCCCGGGATATCTGGGACGCGATCTGCGCCTGCGTAAAGAGATCGATGGCGGAGGCTGGTCTGGCCGCTAGTGACATCGTCGGCATCGGCTTCGATGCCACCTGCTCGCTAGTTGTGGTCGACGACAAGGGCGGCCCTGTCACCGTCAGCCCCGGTGGCGACGACGACTGGAACATCATCGTCTGGATGGATCACCGCGCCATTGGTGACGCCGACGCGATCAACGCGCTGAAAAGCCCGGTGCTCGATTATGTCGGCGGCGTCATCTCGCCTGAGATGGAAATGCCGAAACTGCGCTGGCTGAAGCGCGAAATGCCCGAAAGCTTTACCCGCGCGCGCGCCTTCTTCGATCTGCCCGACTGGCTGGTCCACAAGGCGACGGGCAGTGACATCCGTTCTCTCTGCAGCACCGTGTGCAAATGGACCTATCTCGGCCAGAACGGCACGAATGGCGAAGGCTGGGACAAGGTTTTCTTCGACAGCGCCGGGATATCCGAACTCGCAGCGGACAATTTCCGCGCAATCGGCAACCGGTTTGCAGCCCCGGGTGACCATGTCGGTTCGCTTACAAAAGCGGCAGCAGCCCAACTGGGCCTTTCCCCCGGTACAGCTGTCGCCGCCAGCCTGATCGACGCCTATTCCGGTGCGCTCGGCACGTTGGGGGTGGATCTCGGCGAGGGGGCGCTCGACGCGCGACTTGCGCTGATCGCCGGTACGTCCTCCTGCCACGTCACCGTCAGCGAAAAACCGGCCTTCGTGCCAGGCGTCTGGGGCCCCTATTTTTCCGTACTGCTGCCAGGTCTCTGGGCCAACGAGGCCGGCCAGTCGGCCGCCGGCGCGCTGATCGACCGGGTGATCGAAGGCCATGCCGCCATTCATCAGGCGCGCGAGATTGCGAAGACAGAGGGGATCTCCGTATTCACGCTGTTCGATCGTCGCCTCGAAGCGATGGCCCCTGATGGCGAGACCGCAATGCTTACAAAGTCTCGCCATGTGCAACCTGATTTCCATGGCAATCGTTCTCCGATTGCTGACCCGCTGCGCAAGGGCGGCATGACCGGTCTTTCCCTCGACCGCGGGCTTGACGACCTTGCTCTCGATTATCTCGCTACACTGCAGGCGCTGGCCTACGGCACCCGCCACATCCTCGAAGAGATGCGCGCCAATAGCATCATCGTCGATACGCTGGTGGTCAGCGGCGGCCTTGCGCAGAACAAGCTTTTCCTGCGCGAACATGCGGATGCCACGGGCTGCGCCATAGTTGTGCCGGACCAGCGCGAACCGGTTCTGGTCGGCAGCGCCATGCTCGGCGCCGTAGCCAGCGGCCACTATCCCGATCTGCGGGCCGCCATGCAGGCCATGAGCGGTCCCGGCACCCGTATCGCCACGCGCGGCGGTGATATCGCCGCCTATCACGACCGCAAATACCACGTCTTCCGCCGCATGCAGGAAGACTTCATTGCCTATGCCCAGTTGATGGCCGGCACTGATCGTTGATTTGAGGATGAGGATCATGACACGAGAAATTGCACTCTTCGCCAGTGGCGACCTTCGCCTCTCCGCCAATCAGCAGTGCTGGGCGACCCAGGAGGCGATGGAGAAGAAACTCGCCGAGGTGCTCGGCAGCCTCGGTTATACGGTCAAGCGTGCCCATGCCTACAAGCCGGAAGAAGGCCATGGCTTTCTCTCCTCGCAGCGCGAGGGCATGGATGCGTTTGCAAAAATCGGCCCGACCGTGCCGGTGATTGTCGCGGAATCCGTCTGGCAATATTCGCACCATGTCCTGGCCGGTCTGACGAGCCACAAGGGGCCGATCCTCACCGTCGCCAACTGGTCTGGCCAGTGGCCCGGCCTTGTCGGCCTGCTCAACCTCAATGGTTCGCTGACCAAGGCAGGCGTGACCTATTCCTCGCTGTGGAGCGAAACCTTCGACGACGGTTTTTTCCGCACCGGCCTAGCCCAATGGCTGTCGGAAGGTGCGATCGACCACGACACCAGCCATGTCAGACCGTTCAAGGTCGGCAGCCTACCACAGGACCTGAAGGAACTCGCCCAAGAGATCGCTCACGACTTCCGCACCAACAAGGTCATCCTCGGCATCTTCGACGAGGGGTGCATGGGCATGTACAATGCGATTGTGCCGGATGAGCTCTTGATGCCACTCGGCATCTTCAAGGAGCGCCTGTCGCAGTCTAGCCTTTATTACGCCACCACCCAGGTTCCGGTTGAGGAAGGCCGCGCCGTGTATCGAGCCCTGCTCGCCAAGGGCATGAAGTTCCATCTCGGCAGT